>DATGHD010000428.1:0-13675 GCA_035308145.1 Roseiarcus sp. | reverse complement strand
CGTTGGCGCCATCGCCAACGACGAAGGGCAGCCCGATAAAGCGGGAATCGGTCAGTTCATCGATCGGCGCGCCATCGGCCGCGACAATCGAGACTTTGCCGTCCTTCTGCCAGAGCGCGTAGGGCGAGCGCTCGACGAGATCGATGACCAGACGATCGGGATAGAGCTTGCGAACGCTCGCCGATTTGACCAGCGCCAGCGTCTCCAAGCCGGCCCTCGAGCGAGAGGCGTCGAGAAAGAGCAACGAGTCCTTGGGGCTGACGCCGGCGGCGGCGAGGATCTCGCTTTCGCGAAGTTCCGCCTGGCCCGAAATGGTGACCATGGCGATGTCCAAGCCGAGCGTGCGGGCGATCACGTCGCCCAAATTCCCCTCTCGGGCGATGAAGGCCTGATATTGGCCGCCGCGCCACGCGCCATAGACGGCGACGCCGGCCAAAAGCGCCAAGGAAAGGGCGAGGCCGAGCCCGCGCGGCGCGCGCTGCGCCCAGCGCCACAAGCGAGAAAGGCCGCGGCCGGCCGCCCGCTCGCCGCGCAGAAGCACGCGCGGCGTAGGGGTTGCAACGTCGACCCCGCTCGCCAAAGCCGGGCGCGCGAAAGCCGCGAAGGGGCGGCGAATCGACATGGCCTCGCCTATCGATCGCATGAGGCGTCTTCCACCATCCATGAGACAAGCTCGCCGAAGGAAATGCCGGCGTGCGCCGCCATTTCAGGCACCAGCGACGTCTCGGTCATTCCTGGCTGGGTGTTGACTTCCAGGCAGACCAACTCGCCGCGTTCGCCCTTGCTCTCGTCGTACCGGAAGTCCGCGCGACTCACGCCGCGACAGCCGAGCGCCCGATGCGCCCTAAGGCTCAAATCTTGGACTTCATGGTAAATATTCGGTTTAATTTTCGCCGGCAGGACGTGGATCGAGCCGCCTTTCGAGTATTTCGCGTCATAACCGTAGAAGGCTTCCGAGACCGGCTGAACTTCGATGACGCCGAGAGCCTTGTCGCCCATCACCGCGCAAGTGAGCTCGAGTCCGGCGACGTAGCGTTCGGCGAGCAGGGCGTCGCCGTAAGGCCAATCGTCGCGCCCGACCTCTTGCGGCGGATGCGAGCGGCCTTCCTTGACGATGACGATGCCGATCGACGAGCCTTCCTGGAGCGGCTTCAGGACATAGGGCGGGGTCATCGCGTGACGCTTGGCGGCCTTATGGCGATCGACGACGACGCCGTCGGCGACGGGGACGCCGGCCGCCCGCATGATGGTCCGAGCGAGGTCCTTTTGCATCGCCAGAGCCGAGGCCAGCACGCCCGAATGGGTGTAAGGGATGCGGAGGATTTCGAGCACGCCCTGGACGGTTCCATCCTCGCCGACCCGGCCATGCAGCGCGTTGAAAGCGACGTCGGGACGCAGCTTGGCCAGCACCGCCCCGATATCGCGGGCGACATCGATGCGGGTGACCCGATAGCCGGCGGCCTCGAGCGCGTCGGCGCAGCCGCCGCCTGATCTCAGCGAGACCTCGCGCTCGGCGGACCAGCCGCCCATCAGCACCGCAACATGCTTCATATGAAAGGCCGCGCCTCACGCTCGCCCGCTTGATTAAGCGACAATTAAAGCGAGGGCGTTAAGGAGCCGTTAACCAGGGGCATGCAGCCGAGCCCGGTGGGATTCACCAGCGGACGAGGCGGCCGCTCACTTGCGATCTTTCGCCCATTTCGCAAACTCGTCCCTTGTGTAGGAGCGCACGCCGCCGGCGATCCGGTAGTCCTCGTCCGGCTGAAACCGATTGGCTCAGCGCTTCCTCCGGCGTATCTAAAGGGCTTCCCGCACATAGGGTTTGCCGTGGATATCCATCGATAGATGACGTATCGGGCGGACGCGGCCTGATGGCCGGATTCCAAGTCGTCCTCCTCTGCAAACAGGCTGCGGCGGCTAACGTTGCGGCGCGATCTGCCGAGCCCTCACCTCGCAATAGCCCGAGGCGTAGCTGCCCGTCCCGGCTGTTCCCCAAAGGCAATAGAGCTTCTGGTCGGACGTGATGCTGCCGTCGACGCCATGCGTGCCGCGGCCATCCGAAATGACGCCGCGCGCCGTATCCGGCTCGAAGGCGTATCCGGCGGGCGCCGAATAATAGGCGAAGTACGTTTTGCTCGAATGCGCCGGGCTGATCAGATTCTTGGATTCCGTCTTACAGGTCAATTCGGGGGGAAGATACGAACCGCACGCGCCGAATATTTTTTTTAAGGGCGGACAAGGCGGCGTCGCGCCGCTGCAACTTAAGGGCGTCTCGGCCGCGTTCGCGATGGGAGCGAATGCGCAAAGCGTAACGAAAAGCGCGGTGAACTTCATGATGCGCTCCCTCATCGGCATGATCCGAGCGGGTTCGCTTCCCGCCTCGTCTTTGCGTAAAGCTGATCGGAATGTTAGTCCGCGGTAAGGAAAAATTGCGGCGCGAAATCGGCCGATGAGAGGGGCGTCCTGTGGCGTCCCTGGCCATCTGACGCCTGATGGTCGCCTCAATCAGCGCGTGGTACAATAGTACATAAGAGGACGAGGAGGGCGAAGGATGAAAGCGGCGATTGTGCTCGGCGCGAGCAAGCCGCCGATCTACGGCGATTTCGAAGAGCCGATTCCTTCCGGCGGAGAAAGGCTCGTCGCCGTCGTCGCTTCGGCCCTCAGCCCTTTGACGAGGAGCCGGGCTTCAGGCGCTCACTACAGTTCCTCCGGCCGCTTTCCCTTCGTGGCGGGCGTCGACGGGGTTGGGCGGCTGGACGACGGACGGCGCGTCTATTTCTTTCTGCCGAGAGATCCATTCGGCGGCATGGCGGAAGAAGCGGTCGCGCCCTCGGCGCAATGCGTCGGCGTGCCTGATGGGTTAGACGATGTCGCCGCCGCCGCCATCGCCAATCCGGGCATGTCGTCATGGGTGGCGTTCAAGCAACGCGCCGAGCTCAAGGCGGGCGAAACCGTATTGATCAATGGCGCCACGGGAACAGCGGGCCGGCTGGCGATCCAGATCGCAAAGCATCTCGGCGCGAAAAGAATCGTCGCCACGGGCCGAAACGTCGAGACCCTGAGATCGCTCGAAGCTCTGGGCGCCGACGCGACGATTCCGCTTGTTGAAAATCAGGAAGCGCTTGAAAGCGCTTTTGAGGGGCAATTCGCGAGCGGCGTCGACGTGGTCATCGATTATCTTTGGGGCGAAAGCGCGGAGCGCCTGTTGCGCGCGGCGGCCAAGGCCGGAGACGAATCAACCAACCTTCGCTTCGTTCAGGTCGGCTCCGCTAGCGGTTCGAACATCGCCTTGTCGAGCGCGATCCTACGCTCCCGCTCGATCGTACTCATGGGCAGCGGCCTCGGCAGCGTTCCGAACGACCGCCTTGTCGCTGGTATTGGCGAGCTCATGCGCGCGGCTGTCGCGGGCGGCTTTAGGATCGCGACCAAAGCCGCTCCGCTTGCCGAAGTCGAGCGGGAATGGTCGAGGGACGCCGGCGCCGCGCGCGTCGTGTTCACTGTTGGATGAGCGCCGGAAGCGAGTCGCGAAAAAAAGCGATATCAGGCCGCGCTCTTCGGCTTCCTCTTGATCAGCCCCGGCCTGGTCAGGCTCTCGGCAGCCTGACCAGCCGGTCATCAGAACTGCGCTCATGGCCGCTCCTTGTTAGAGATTGCGCTCGAAGTGGGCGGGATGGGAATCTTTCATAGGAATTTTGAGCTTTATAAGACGCGCTTGAGCCAACGCGATATCACGAGCTTATTAAGGCGCCGCCTCCCCAATCCTTTTAATTTCCCACTCCAGCGTTACGCCGCTTTTGTCGCGCACCCGCCGGCGCACTTCTTCGCCGAGCGCCTCGATATCAGCGGCGGTCGCGGCGCCGCGATTGATCAGAAAATTACAGTGCATCGTGCTGACCTGCGCGTCGCCGATGACGAGACCGCGGCAGCCCGCTTCGTCGATCAGCTTCCAGGCCTTGACGCCTGGCGGATTCTTGAAGGTCGAGCCGCCGGTCTTCTCGCGGATCGGCTGCGAGGCCTCGCGCGCCGCGGTGATACGCTCCATTTCCCCAAGGATGTCCTCAGGCTTTCCCGCGCGGCCTCGATATGTCGCGCGAGTGAAGATGACGCCCTCGGGCGCCGAGGAATGACGGTACGAGAAACCCATGTCGGCGAGCGAGTAATCGCGCTGCGCGCCGGACCGGTCGATCCCGCGAGCCCTGACGAGAATATCCTTTGTCTCGCCGCCGTGCGCGCCGGCGTTCATCCGCAAGGCGCCGCCGATTGCGCCCGGCACGCCGCGCAAGAACTCGAGGCCGGCGACGCCGGCCTGCGCCGCCGCGCGGGCGACGGCCGCATCCGGCGCCGCCGCGCCGGCGATCACTTGAAAATCCTTCGTCGTCTCGATTGCTCCGAACGCCCTGCCGCCGAGACGCGCCACCAGGCCGCGAACGCCGCCGTCGCGGACGATCAGGTTCGAGCCGAGGCCGATGACCGTGACTGGAATTTCCGCCGGCAGGCGCGAGAGAAGGTACGAGAGATCGTCTTCGTCGGCAGGTTGAAACAGTAATTCCGCAGGGCCGCCGACGCGAAACCAGGTGAAAGGAGCGAGCGGCGCGTCGGCCGTCAGCCGGCCGCGAACGCCCGGAGCGAGCAATTGTACTTCACGGTACAAGCCCCCGATCATGCCTGCCCTGTCATTCCCGCGAAAGCGGGAATCCAGAGAACCTCCGCGTCTGAAGGCTTGCTCAGCCTGGACCCCCGCTTTCGCGGGAATGACAAGCGCGGGCGCCTTCTCACGAAGCTTGTCCTCCCGCCAATTCGCCCGGCAGCGCATAGGCCCATTGGGTGATGCTGCCGGCGCCGAGGAAGACGACGTAATCTCCGGGCGAGGCGACCCGCCGAACGATGCCAGCGATTTTGTCCGGACTTTTCAGCGCCGTTGCGTGGCGATGACCATGTGCGTTGATCGCCGCGACGAGCGCGCGCGAATCAACGCCGGCGATCGGCGCCTCCCCGGCCGGGTACACGTCGGCGACGATCACCATATCGGCGTCGTTGAAGCAGCTCGCGAATTGCTCGAAGAGCGAGGACAGCCGAGTGAAGCGATGAGGCTGCATAACGGCGATCACCTTGCCTTTGGTCGAGGCGCGGGCCGCGCTCAAGACCGCGGCGATCTCGACCGGGTGATGGCCGTAGTCATCGAAAATGGCGACCCCGTTCCATTCGCCGGTGCGGGTGAAACGGCGCTTGACGCCGCCGAAGCCGGCGAGCGCCTTGCGGATGACGTCGGATGGGGCTTGCAGCTCGTGAGCGACGGCGACCGCCGCGGTAGCGTTCAGCGCATTGTGGCGTCCGGGCATCGGCAAGACGAGATCGTCGATGCGCGTCGATCGTCCGTTCTTTCTGTCGCGGATGAGGACGCTGAAGCGCGATTTGCCGCCGTTGAGATCGACGTCGAGCAAGCGTACGTCGGCTTGCGGGTTTTCGCCATAGGTGATGACGCGACGGTCCTCGATTCCGCCGACCAGCTCTTGCACGGTCGGATGGTCGAGACACATGACCGCGAAGCCGTAGAAGGGCAGGTTCTCGACGAAAGCCCGGAACGCCTCTTTGATCGCTTCGAAGGTCAGGAAGTGGTCGAGATGCTCGGGATCGATATTGGTGACAATCGCGATATCGGCGGGCAACTTCAAAAACGTGCCGTCGCTCTCATCGGCCTCCACGACCATCCAGTCGCCGGCGCCAAGCCGCGCGTTCGTGCCATAGGCGTTGATGATGCCGCCGTTGATGACGGTCGGGTCGAGACCTGCCGCATCGAGAAGCGTCGCGACGAGCGAGGTCGTGGTCGTCTTGCCGTGCGTGCCGGCGACGGCGACGCATTGTTTCAGGCGCATCAGCTCGGCGAGCATTTCGGCGCGGCGGACGACCGGCACGCGTTTCTCGCGCGCCGCGACGAGTTCGGGATTGTCTCGCCTGATCGCCGTCGAGACGACGACCACGGCGGCCTCGCCGAGATGGGCCGCGTCGTGGCCGACCAAGACCTTCGCGCCTTTTTCGCGCAGACGCTTCACATTGGCGTTGTCGCTCGCGTCCGAGCCCTGCACGCGATAGTTCAGATTGAGCAGAACTTCAGCGATGCCCGACATGCCGATGCCGCCAATGCCGATGAAATGTATGGGGCCAAGCTCGCGCGGCAGCTTCATTGTCGAGGGCGCTCCTGGCGAGGCTAAAGAATGAGTCGGCCTCGCGGGCGTCCGGAATAAGGCGAATTGTTGATTTGGACAAACTGGCGCGGCTAAGCGCTCACATAGGACCACGCCTCGTCGGCGTCAGACGCCTCGATCACCGTGAGGCCGGCGGCCCGCAATTCCTCGGCCACGAGCAGGCGAAGCAGGGTTTCTTCTTCGACGACGAGGACAAAAGAGCGCCGCGACCTCGGTTCCGATATCGGCAACATTGGCGACCCGTTTCAAGCTGTCCTCCACAACCTGAGAGGTCGGCGCTTGGTTCCCAGACCGCTTTATTCAGAGAAGGCGTCCCTGGCCTTTACGGCGATCCCCGGGGGTTGGATATTTCGATGAGATTGCCGTCCGGGTCGCGGAAATAGACCGAAACCATCGGCCCGACCGCGCCGTTTCGCTCGACGGGCCCAAGCTCGATGCCGACGCCGCAATGGTCGAGATGCGCGATCAACTCGTCGAGCGGGGTTGCGGCGATGAAACAGAGATCGCCCGAGCCTGGCGTCGGCCGCGCCGCCTTTGGCTCGAACTCGTGGCCGGCCTCGTGCAGATTGATCTTCTGACCGCCAAAACGCAGCGCTTTTCGGCCGTGGTCGAATGTTTCGACCATCATCCCGAGGACTTTTGAATAGAAGGCGCAGGTACGTTCTACGCTCGCCACGGTCAGCACGAGATGATCCACCCGATCGATGACGATCATCGCCGCTTCGCTTTGCCGGCGCGCCCATCGGCGCCTGAGCTGGCGCCAAATCGCTCTTCCAGAAGGGCAAACAGCGCGCGCGCCGCCTGGATCTCGCCGCCTTCCGGGCCAGAGGCCCGCGCCTTGGGATTCCAGGCGTAGACGTCGAAATGCGCCCAAGCCGTGCTCTTGGCCACGAAGCGTTTGAGGAAGAGCGCCGCGGTGATCGAACCGGCGAAGGGGCTCGATGGCGAATTGTTCAGATCGGAAATCTTGCCGTCGAGCATCGAATCGTACGGCCGCCACAGCGGCAGGCGCCAGACTGGATCGCCGGTTTGCGCAGAAACGCGCGCGATGTCGGCGGCAAGCGCCTCATCATCCGTGTAGAAAGGCGGCAGGTCGGGCCCGAGCGCGACGCGCGCCGCGCCGGTCAGCGTCGCAAAATCAAACATCAGCGTCGCCGCCTCCTCATCCGCGAGTGCGAGCGCGTCGGCGAGAATGAGACGGCCCTCGGCGTCGGTATTGCCGATCTCGACCGTGAGGCCCTTGCGGCTGCGTAAGATATCGCCTGGCCGAAAGGCGGTCGCCGAGATCGAATTCTCGACGATCGGAATCAGCACCCGGAGGCGAAGATCGAGGGAAGACGCCATGATCATACGGGCGAGAGCGAGCGCGACGGCCGCCCCGCCCATGTCCTTTTTCATCAACTCCATCCCGCTCGCCGGCTTGATGTCGAGCCCGCCCGTGTCGAAGGTCACGCCCTTGCCGACGAGCGTGACTTTGGGCGCATCGACGCGGCCGTGCGAAAAGTCGATGAGGCGCGGCGGCTCGCCAGCCGCTCGGCCGACCGCGTGAATCAGCGGGAAATTCCGCTTGAGAAGGTCGTCGCCGCGAATGACGCGAACCTTTGCGCCGAATTTTTTGGCGAGCTTCGTCGCCGCGCGCTCCAGCGCTTCAGGCCCGAGATCATTGGCGGGCGTGTTGACGAGGTCACGGCCGAAGGCGACCGCCGCGGCGATTCGCTCCAGACGGCCGGCGTCGACGCTCTCCGGCGCGATCAACTCCGGCAGCGGCCCCTTCGCCTCGCGATAGCGTGTGAAGCGATAGGAGGCGAGCAGGAAGGCGAGCGCGGCGAGGCTCGCGTCATGCGGCGCATTCGCGAAGCGATAAACGCCGGCCGGCAGCGCGCCGACCAGCTTGCCGGGCAGCAATGGATCGCGCGGCGCCTCGGCGCCTTCGAGGCCGAAGAGGGCGGCGGCCACGCCGCCCTCGGCGTCCGGCAGCGCCAGGCAACGGCCTGGTTTGGCCTCGAAGCGGCAGGAGAAAGCGAAGGCTCGCGCCGTCGCCGGCAGCGCCGCTTTCACGGCCTCCCAATTCTCTTTGGTGACGAAATGGATCGGGACGGCTTTTGACGTTGGCGCGGCGAAGTGCACGGATAAACAAGGCCCCCACGTAAAATGTCAGGAATTGCCGAAACCATAGCGCTTGGAGTCGCGCTCGCAAAACCCCGCCGCGTCTCGACGGACGGCGTTAACTTCTCGTTAGGCTTAATAAATTATTGCTAACCAATGGGATTGCGCGATCGGGAGGCGTAAATTGACGCCGTTCATAGTTGTCAATGAGCCCGGCTTAGAGCGCCGGCGATCGTCGCGAAAACTCGCTCTGGCGCTCGCGTTGGCGTCTCTTGTCGCGCTCGGCGGCTGCCGCAGCTCCTCAGACGACGTTACAGGCTCGATCAGCAGCCCGCCGACCGCCTTGCCAAGCTCAGACGACGATCTTCGCGCCTATGCCGAAAAATGGGGAAAGCGCTACGACGCCGATCCCGGCGAGAAAGTGGCCTCGATCAATTACGCGCGAGTCTTGCGCGCGCTAACCCGCTATTCGCAGGCCGTCGCAGTCATGGAATCGGCGGCGGTGAAGGCGCCCAAGGATTTTGAAATCCTGGGCGCGTTCGGCAAAGCGCTCGCCGACGCCGGTCGGTGGCAGCAGGCGGCCGACGTGCTGTCGCGCTCCTACACTCCCGAGGATCCCAATTGGTCGAACATGTCGGCGCAGGGCGCTGTCGCCGATCAGCTTGGCGACCACGCGCAGGCGCAGGATTTCTATCGCAGCGCGCTGAAAATCGCGCCGAATGAGCCGAACGTCCTCTGCAATCTTGGCCTTTCCTATGCGCTGACCAAGAATCTTCCTTTGGCGGAAGCAACCTTGCGGCAAGCCGTGGCCCAGCCGGCGGCCGACCGGCGCGTCCGCGACAATCTCGCCCTGGTTCTCGCGCTCGAAGGCAAGTTCGACGAGGCGGAGAAGGTCTCCGAGCGCGACATGCCGCCTGAAGCGGCGGCCGCCAATGTCGCTGCGATCCGGCAGATGATCGCGCAATCCAATTCGTGGCGCGAAATCCAACAGACCGACGGCTCGCGGCGCGCCAAGCCGAAGAAGGACGCGCCGGCTCAAACGCCGCAGTCGATCCATCCGGCCGGGTAACCGACCTTCTTTTTGCTTTGCGGCGGCGCGGCGGCGCGGAAAGATCGACTTTGTCGCCATGTGGCCTTCAGCGCTTGCGGCCGGCGCCGGCTCGATCGCCGTCGCGCTCGTTCTGCCGGTTGCCCCGCGCGAGGCCCCGGCAATCCGGCGCATGGCTTCATTGTCAACGTTGTAAAAATGTTGGTCGGCGGTTGACGGGCGCAAAAGCCGGCGTCTATAAGCCCGCCAAAGAGGGCTGGGCCGAAAGGCCCGGTCGTTTATTTTGGGCGATGGTTTTGCGCATCGCCGAATGAACTGAATTCTCAAGGACAGACTTTAATGGCCAATACGAGTTCGGCGAAAAAGGCCGTCCGTAAGATTGCCCGCCGCACCGCGATCAACAAGTCGCGCCGCAGCGAAATGCGGACCCATTTGCGAAAGGTCGAGGAGGCGATCGCCTCTCGCGACGCCGCCGCCGCGGCCGTAGCGCTTCATGACGCCGAACCGCTGCTCGCGCGCGCCGCGCAAAAAGGCATCGTCCATAAGAATGCCGCGTCGCGGAAGATTTCGCGCCTGACCAAGCGCGTGAAGGCGTTGGCCGGCTGAAGCGGCGACGCTTTTAAGATCGAGCTTCGATTTCCTTTCGCGGTCGCTCCGCCGCAACGGCGCTCGCCGACGCTATCCCGCCAGCTCCAAAACACTTTGTGACGATTTTGCGATGCGGATCGTCGTGAGGCGGTTTACTATCCTCCAAACATATTGGGGGAGCCGCCATGTCCGATGCCGCGGTCAGCGAGGTTGATCGTCTGCTGCCTGCGCCGCGCCTCGTCGCGCTTGGCCTCACCGCAGATCAGCGCGCCATTCTGATCAACGCCGATATTCTCGCCTGCGGACTGGCGAGCCTTGTCCAGTCGATCGGCCTGCCGGGCGTTGGCATTCGCCTGCCCGTGATGATGGGCGTAACCTTCGCCTCGGTTGCGCCGATGCTGGCGATGATCCAGGCGGCGAAGGACTCGACCGGCGCCGGCTTTTCGCCGGTCTCGGCGCTGACCTCAATCTATGGGGCGGTGATGGCCGCGGGCGTCTTCGCGATCATCGTTGCCCCGTTCATGAGCCGGCTGCTGCGGCTCTTTCCGCCAGTCGTGACCGGTTCGATCATCCTTGTCATCGGCCTTTCGTTGATGCGCATTGGCGTCGGCTGGGTCGAAGGGCCCTTCACAATCGTGCAAGTGGTCGACGGCGCGGCGAAAGTCGCGCCGAATCCCAATCGTGACGCGCTCGACGGCTTTGCGCTGTCGCTGCTTGTGCTTCTCGTCATTCTCGGCGTGACGAAATTCGGCAAGGGCTTCTGGGCGAACATCGCCGTGCTGATCGGCATCGTCATCGGCGCGGTCGTCGCCGCGGGCATCGGCAAGATGGACTTAAGTTCTGTCGCCAAAGCTTCTTGGGCGGCGCGACGATCCCCTTCCAATTCGGCTTTCCCGATTTCCAGATCGTTCCTATCCTCACCATGTGCGTGGTGATGATCGTTGTGATGATCGAATCGACCGGCATGTTCCTCGCGCTCGGCGAAATGACCGGCAAGACCATCGGGCAAAAGGAGCTCGCCGCCGGGCTTCGCGCCGATGGCGTTGGCACCATCATCGGCGCCGTCTTCAACGCCTTCGCTTATACGTCGTTCTCGCAGAACGTCGGACTGGTCGGGGTCACTGGCGTACGGTCGCGTTACGTTACGGCGGCGGGCGGCGGCATCCTCATTGTGCTGAGCCTTATCCCCAAGCTCGCCGCGCTGGTCGGGGCATTCCGGTCGAAGTGCTTGGCGGCGCCGGTCTTGTGATGTTCGGCATGGTCGCCGCGACCGGCGTCAGAATCTTGAGCGGCGTCGACTTCAAGAACAACCGCAACAACCTGTTCATCGTCGCGATCGCCGTCGCCTTCGGCCTGCTGACGCTCATCTCCTCGGCCTTTTTCAAGAATTTCCCGGTGGCGCTGAAGCCGATCCTGGATTCAGGCATCATCTTGACGACAATCGTCGCGGTCGCGCTCAACGCCTATTACAACGGCCTCGGCTCGCAAGGAGCGGTCGAGGGCCAACTGGCCGAGCCGCTCGCGCCGCCGATCACTAGCGGCGTCGGCGCCTGCGCCGAAGAACGAGGGTCGTCCGCGCGCCGAATCGCTGGCGCTTTTGCGCCCCACCGCCTATATGTCGATTTCATGTCGACGGGAGGGTTTCCCCGTCGAGAACGCGGCATCGAACCCCTCGGCGCTTATGGATCATCCTCTTTCGCAAGAACAAGGGCCATCCTCGGGCGCGCCGACGACGGCGCGGCGAGACGGACCCGACATCAGCGACTTTCGTCTCGACAACGGCCTCGAAGTCGTCGTCATTCCGGATCATCGCGCGCCGGTCGTCACCCACATGGTCTGGTATCGGAACGGCTCCGCCGACGATCCGCCCGGCAAATCAGGCATTGCGCATTTTCTTGAACACCTGATGTTCAAAGGCACCGAGGCGCATCCGCAGGGCGAGTTTTCGCGGGTGATCGCCGAACTCGGCGGCCAGGAGAACGCTTTCACTGGCAATGATTATACGGCCTATTTTCAGCGCGTCGCCAAACAACACCTTCGCGTCATGATGGAGTTCGAGGCCGACCGCATGACCGGCCTCAGGCTCTCCGACGAAATCGTCGCCCCCGAGCGCGACGTCGTGCTCGAGGAGCGTCGCATGCATTGCGACGCTGATCCAGGCGCGCAGCTCGGCGAGGCGGTGCAAGCCGCGCTCTTCACCCATCATCCCTATGGAACGCCGATCATAGGCTGGAGCCATGAGATCGAGGGTCTGACCCGCGGCGACGCGCTCGCCTACTACGAGCGTTTCTATACGCCGCAGAACGCCATCCTCGTTGTCGCCGGCGACGTCGAAGCCGACGAGGCGCGCGAACTCGCCCAAGCGACCTACGGCAAAATCAAGCCGCGCGGCGAAGCGCCGCGGCGCGAGCGTCCCAAGGAGCCGGCCCCCGTTGCGCGTCGCACGGTGACGGTGAACGACGAGAAGGTCGAGCAGCCGAGCTGGCAGCGTTGCTACCTCGCGCCGTCGTACCGGACCGCGGCGCCGGGCGAGGCGGAGGCGCTGGAAGTGCTCGCCCATATCCTCGGCGGCGGCCAAACGAGCCTTCTTTATCGCGTTCTGACGTTGGAAGAAAAAATCGCGGTGACGATCGGGGCCCATTACATGGGCTCCGCTTTGGACGAGACGCGCTTCTTCCTTTATGGGCTGCCGTCGCCCGGCGTCTCCTTGGAAACGCTTGATGCGGCGGTCGATCGAGTGCTGGCGCGCTTTCTCGTTGAGGGCGTCGACGCCGAGGCGCTCGATCGCGCCAAAACGCGGCTCGTCGCCGACGCGGTCTACGCTCAGGACAGTCAGGCCATGCTCGCCCGTTGGTACGGCGCTTCGCTGGCGACCGGTCTCAGCGTCGACGACGTCAAGCAATGGCCGGCGCGGATCGAGGCCGTCGACGCCGCGGCGATCCTCGCCGCCGCCAAGAAGCATCTCGATCGCCGCAAGGCGGTCACAGGGTTCCTCCTGCCGGAAGAACAAGCCGCCGCGTGAGCTTGGCGCGAAGCGCTTAAGCCGGCGCCGGCGCGCATGGGGAGAGAACAAGCCCTACGGCGAATTGCGCCGGGCTTAAAGCCTTTGGAAGGCCGATAATGACCGCACTCGTATCTCAACAGATCGTCTCGCGCGCTGTCCCGGTGCAGCAGATCGTCAGCCCGCGCGGCGTCAAGGCCTGGCTGGTCGAAGACTACGCCGTGCCGCTGGTTTCGCTTGAATTCGCCTTCAAGGGCGGCGCCGCGCAGGACCCGCCCGGCAAGTCCGGGGCGGCGACGATGCTCGCATCCTTGCTGGACGAAGGCGCGGGATCGATGGATTCGCAAGCCTTCCAGCAGGCGCTGGACGAGCGGGCGATCGAAATCTCCTTCAACTGCGACCGCGACCATATCGGCGGGCGCATGCGGACGCTGATTCGCAACGTCGAGCGCGCCGGCGAACTGTTGCGCCTCGCGGTCAATGCGCCGCGGCTCGACGAAGCGCCGATCGCGCGGGTGCGCGAGCAATTGAGCGCCGGGTTGCGCAATGAAGCCAACGATCCGGCCTCGCTGGCCAACCGCACCTGGCGCGCCCGCAGTTTTCCCGGCCATCCCTATGGCCTGGCGACCAACGGCGCGCTGGACAGCCTGCCGCGGATCGAGCGCGCCGACTTGCAACGGCTGGCGCGCGACCTGATCGCGCGCAGCGGGCTTCATGTCGGGATCGTCG
>DATGHD010000427.1:0-9842 GCA_035308145.1 Roseiarcus sp. | reverse complement strand
AGGACACGCCGATCGACGGAACCGCGCCGCTGCTGATCTATGGCTACGGGGCGTACGGACTGGCGATGGATGCGTTCTTTTCAACGAACCGGCTGTCGCTGGTCGACCGCGGCTTCGTATTCGCGATCGCGCATGTGAGGGGAGGAACGGACAAAGGCTGGCGCTGGTACGAGGATGGCAAGCTCCGGAAGAAGGCGAATACGTTCAGCGATTTCATCGCCGCGACGCGGCATCTTATCCAAGAAAGATACGCCGCGGCCGACAAGGTCGTCGCCCAAGGCGGCAGCGCCGGCGGCATGCTGATGGGCGCCATCGCCAATCAGGCGCCCGAGCTTTATCGCGCCATTATCGCCGACGTGCCTTTCGTCGACGTGCTCAACACGATGCTCGATGCGACCCTGCCGTTGACGCCGCCGGAATGGCTCGAATGGGGCAACCCGATCCGCGACCGCGACGCCTTTGAGAGGATCCGAAGCTACAGTCCCTACGACAACATAAAGGCGCAGCGCTATCCGGCGATCCTGGCGCAAGCCGGCCTAGCCGATCCTCGCGTCACCTATTGGGAGCCCGCCAAATGGGCGGCGCGCTTACGCGCTCGAATGACCGGCGGCGGGCCCGTCCTGCTTCACGTTAATATGGACGCTGGCCACGCCGGCGCCGCCGGACGCTTCGACCAACTCGAAGATATCGCGCTCGATTACGCCTTTGCGCTCGGCGTTATCGGCGGCGAGCTGGCGGCGAGGACTTGACGCCGGCCGCCCTCAACTCCCGCCAGCCTCGCTTTTCCGATTCGCGCACGATTTGTCCTTGCTTCGTCTTCAAACGTCCGGAAACGAGGCGCCGCGGCGATCGCTAGGCGCCGACTTTGTTAATCATGATATCCGGTACGGGGACGCCTAGCCGCGAGCCTGGCCGAATTGTCCGCTGATCGAATTAAGGATGTCGCTGATGCCCTGATCATGAGCTTGCGAGGTCTGCACGCCTGGCTCGAACATGTTCGTCAGCGAATTGAGTCCGGCCTGCAGTTGCGGATTGGCGCCGCCTTGGCCGCCGCCGAGAAGGCCGCCCAGCACGCCGCTGATGAGGCCGCCCAAACCGCCTCCCTGCCCCTGTCCCGACGCGCCGCCGAGCGCGGAGCCGAGGCCGCCCGGCGCCGTCGCTGCATTGGCGAGTTGGCCCAGCACGCCGCCGAGGCCTTGCGAATTCATCGAATGGGCGAGACCGCCCATCAAAATCGACGCGAGGACTGGCATCATTTGTTGGATGACTTGCGGGCTGACGCCCGAGGCCTGCGAAACGCGCTGACTGATCTGCGACGTGATCTGAGGCGAGCCGAATATTTGCCCGAGCACATCGCCGCCCGCGCCCGCCCCGGCAGCGTTCGCCTGGGCTGGATTCGCGAACGATCCTTGATGGACGTCGCTGGCGATATGGCTGAGGACGCCGCCGAGCGCCCCAGGGTCTTGTCCGACGCGCTGCAACCCTTGCGAAAAGGCCGGCATCGCCGCTTGTATCGCAGCCTGAGCCTGCTCCTGCGTCAGGCCGAATTCCGCCGCGATATTGTTGACGCCTTGCCCGCCTTGCGCGGCTTGAATGATCTCGTTGAGGTTCATGGGTCCGCCTCCCGCCATGACGCCGGTTGCGCCCGGCGAAGACGAGATTAAAGGCTTTCAACCCGCTTTGCGAGGCGCGCGGTCACCCAATAGGCGGTCGCGACAGCGGCCACCCCGAACAAGGCCGATCCCGCGACGGCGCCCATCATGCCGCCTTCGACGCGCCAATATTTGGCGCCGATCGTCACGAAGGGAATCGTGCCGAGCGTCGCGCGCCCCCAGTTGAAGAGCGTCGCCAGAACCGGAAAGCCGAGATTGTTGAACGCCGTGTTGGCGACGAACAAGCAGGCGATGAACACCCAGGCCGAGACGCCGAACGCGCAGAAAAAGGCGATGAAATGCGCGCTCTCGCCTCGCGCCTCGAACGCCGCGACGATCCCCGGGGTCGCCAAAAAGAGAAGCGCCCACGCGGCCAGCACATAGCCGATCGAGAGCACGAATGATTCCGTCAACGCTCGGCGCACCCGGACCATCAATTTGGCGCCGAGATTCTGACTCAAGACCGGGCCGATCGAGCCGGTGAGCGCGAATATCACGCCGAAGGCGACCGGTATGATACGGTCGGTGACCGCGATTGCCGCGACGGCGGCCTCGCCGAAGTCGGAAAAAATGCGCGTCGTGTAAACGGCGGCGGCGGGCGTCGCGAGATTGGCGAGGATCGCCGGGCCGCCAATTCCCATGATCGGCCTAAAGTCGAGGAAAACCGCCTTGCGCGCCGGCCTGCCGACGAGGCCGTGAATATAAACCGCGCCATAAAGACCGACGCTGAGAAACACCAGCCGCGAGATCACTGTCGCCCAGGCCGCGCCATAGACGCCGAGGCCGGCGACGAAGATCAGCAAAGGATCGGTGACTGCGGTCACGGCGCCGCCGACGAGCGTCACATACATCGCCCGGCGCGCGTCGCCGACTGCGCGCAAGAGGCCCGACAGGCACATGCCGATCGCAAAGGGGATATTGGCTGGCAAGGTAATGGCGAGAAACTTGTCGGCGACATCGCGGGCGGGCCCCTGCGCGTGCATGACCTGATCGAGAATCGCGCCGCGAAAGGCGAACAGCCCCGCTGCGACGACCGCTGAGACCGCCGTCGCGATGATGAGGCCCGACGCGGCGAGACGCTGCGCCCGGGGCCGATCGCCCGCGCCAAGAGCGCGCGCCGTAGTCGCGCTGATGGCGATCGTCAGGCCGATGTTGATCGACACGGAAAGAAACAGCACCTGGCTGGCGTAGCCGACCGCCGCTTTCAGCGCCTGGTCGCCTAGACGGGACACGTAGAACAGCGAGAGGAGATCCACGACGAAAATCGCCATTAGGCCGATCGTGCCGGTCGCGGTCATGACCGTGACGTGGCGCAGCGTCGACCCTTCCGTGAAGACGGCGCGCTGTTGCGGCCGAGAGGCGGCGGAGGCGGCGGACAAAAGTTGCTCCTTTGCGCCCCTTTCAAAGGCGTCGGGGACGGGCGCGTCGCAAGGAGGCGACGTTCGGCAAAATCCAAGGTCGGCGGTTGAAACGCGCCCAACGCAAAAGCGCTTAATTAAGGCGATCTGCGACGCCGCGGCGCCGCATTTAAGGCCTATGCGCCAATTTCGCCAGCTTAAAATGCCAAGATGCGTTTTCGGGTCGCTCTTGACTTCGGCGGGCGGCCGCTGGAACAACGCTCCGTCATTCGGCTCGGACCCCTATGCCGCGAAAGCCCAAACTCAAGGTCGTCCTCTGCGCCCCGCGCGGCTTTTGCGCCGGCGTCGTCAGGGCGATCGACGTCGTCGAACGGGCGTTGGCGATCTTCGGCCCGCCGGTCTATGTGCGTCACGAAATCGTGCATAACAAGTATGTGGTCGAGTCCTTGGTCAAAAAGGGCGCGATTTTCGTCGAGAGCCTCGACGAGGTCGACAACCATGACGCTCCCGTCATCTTCTCGGCGCATGGCGTCGCCAAGAGCGTGCCGGCGGAGGCCGAGGCGCTTCGCCTCTTCACAATCGACGCGACCTGCCCGCTGGTGACAAAAGTACATCGCGAGGCTCAGTCTCATTTCAAACGGGGGCGGAAGATCATCCTGATCGGCCATGCCGGCCATCCGGAAGTCGTCGGCACTCTGGGGCAATTGCCCGCCGGCGCGATCGCGCTCGTCGGCTCGGTGGAGGAAGTCGATAAGCTGCCGTTCTCGCGAGAGCAGGACATCGCCTACATCACCCAGACGACGCTGTCGGTCGACGACACACATGAGATCGTGGAGGCGATCCTGCGCCGTTTCCCCAACGCGCATCAACCGCCGCGCGCCGACATCTGCTACGCGACAACCAACCGCCAGGAGGCGGTGAAGCGCGCTGCTCCGATGGTGGAGGCGATGATCGTCGTCGGCTCGGCCAATTCTTCCAACTCGCAACGGCTTCGAGAGGTCGCCGAGCGCGCCGGCGTGAAAATTGCGCGGCTGGTGGATTCGGCCGAGCACATCGATTGGGACGCGTTCGGGGAGGTCAGCGCCCTCGCCGTGACCGCGGGCGCTTCGGCGCCAGAAATCCTCGTCGAACAGGTGCTCGACGCTTTCGCCGCGCGTTTCGAAATGGAGATCGAGACTCTCTCGACGGCCGACGAAAGCGTGTTCTTTCCACTGCCTCGCGCTCTCCGCGAGGAGACGGCGCCGTCAGGGGCCTGACTTGGCCGTCTACACGGAAGTCACCGACGAGGCGCTGGAGGCTTTTCTCGCCGATTACGACATCGGCGAAATCCATTCTTTCAAAGGCATCGCTGAAGGCGTCGAGAACTCGAACTTTCTCCTCGTCTCGGAAAAAGGCCGCTTCATCCTCACTCTTTACGAGAAGAGGGTGAAGCAGGACGACTTGCCGTTCTTCCTCGGGCTGATGGAGCATCTGGCCAAGCGCGGCGTGACCTGTCCGCAGCCGGTGCGCGGCCGCCACGGCCAGGCGTTGGGGCGCCTCGCCGATCGGCCGGCCGTGATCGTCACGTTCCTGGATGGCTTATGGATTCGCCGGCCGAGCGCCCGCCACTGCGCGCAGGTCGGCGAGGCGCTGGCAAAGATGCATCGCGCCGGCGAGGGCTTCGCCCTTCGCCGGCCGAATGCGCTTTCGATCGGCGGCTGGCCCGCGTTGCTGGAGGCGGCCGGCGCGCGGGCTGATGAGGTTGCGCCAGGTCTCGCGGCGGAGGCGGCGCGCGAACTTGCTTATCTGCGCGACCAATGGCCGAGCGGACTGCCCGATGGCGTCATCCACGCCGATCTTTTCACCGACAATGTGTTCTTCCTCGGCGGCGAGCTTTCGGGGCTGATCGACTTCTATTTCGCCTGCAATGACGCGCTCGCCTATGATCTCGCCGTCTGCCTCAACGCCTGGTGCTTCGAGCCGGACGCTTCATTCAACATCACCAAAGGCATGGCCCTGATCGGCGGCTATGAGCGGGTGCGGAAGCTTGGCGCCGCCGAGAGCGAGGCGCTGCCCATCCTCTCGCGCGGCGCCGCCTTGCGCTTCATGCTGACGCGGCTTGTCGATTGGCTCAATGTGCCGGCCGGCGCGAAAGTCGTGCCGAAGGATCCGATCGAATATCTCAGGAAGCTGCGGTTTCATACTTCGATCCGGAGCGCCCGCGATTACGGTCTTTTGCGATGAGCGGACGGGTGGCGATCTGGACGGATGGCGCGTGCTCAGGCAATCCAGGTCCTGGCGGCTGGGGCGCGATCCTGCGGTACGGATCGCGCGAAAAAGAGATCAGCGGCGGCGAGCCTCTCACCACCAACAACCGGATGGAGCTTCTTGCGGCGATTTCGGCTTTGGAGGCGTTGAACCGGCCGAGCGCCGTCGATCTCCACACGGATTCGCAGTATCTGCGCGGCGGCGTCAGCGAGTGGCTCAAGAATTGGAAGCGCAACGGCTGGCGAACGGCGGACAAGAAGCCGGTCAAGAACGAAGACCTCTGGCGCAGGCTCGACGATGCGGCGCAGCGCCACAAGGTGGCGTGGAAATGGGTGCGCGGTCACGCGGACGATGCGATGAACAATCGCGCCGACGCGCTGGCGCGTCACGGCATGGCGCCCTATCTCGCCAGAAGCAACCGTTCGCCTGCCTTAGACGCTTGATCGTACCTTAAGGAGCCGTCAGATTTCCGCGAGCAAGTGCTCCGCGCCGGAGAGATCGACCTTGCCCGGCGCTTCCTCGATGTTCAGCTTCTTGACGACGCCGTCCTCGACGAGCATCGCATAGCGCTTCGAACGAACGCCCAAGCCGCCGGCGGACGCGTCGAAATCGAGGCCCGTCGCCTTGGCGAAATCAGCGTTGCCGTCGGCGAGAAAATTGACTTTTCCGTCGGCGCCCGCGGCTTTGGACCAAGCGGCGAGCACGTGGTGGTCATTGACCGAGGTCATGGCGATGGCGTCGACGCCCTTTGCCTTGAACGCCTGCTCATTGGCGATGAAGCCCGGGAGATGGTTCTTGTGACAGGTCGGCGTGAAAGCGCCCGGCAGGCCGAAGAGCACGACTTTCTTGCCGGAAAAGAATTCTTTGGTCGCGACCGGCTGCGGCCCGTCTTCGGTTACGAGACGGAACGTCGCATCCGGCAAGCGATCGCCAATTTTGATGGTCATGGATTGGTCCCCACAATCGGCGCTTGAGAGCGCCGACGCCTATGTATCTCGAAAGAGCGGCCGCGCAAGCGCCTTTGCCTTAAAGGCTTTGATCGCCAAGCGATATGAAAGTCTCGAACGCGCCCGCGCCTCCTGTGACCGTCAGACGCGCCTTGACGGGCAGGCCCGCATCATCCGGCTTTTGCTCGAGCTTGACGTCAAAGCAGGTTTCGCCGCTCGCGGGCGCTGCCTCGCGCACGACGTCGAACCACCAGCGCTCTGGAGCTTCGATGAAGAGATCGCGTTGAGGCCCCGCCTGCGGAGCAAGGCAGAGGCGCCACAGCTTGTCGCCGGCCGCGACGAGCTTCGCCTTGCCGGCGAGGCTTGCCCATTCAACCGGCCGCGGAACCTCCGTTCCCGCCTCGGCGATAGCCGCGGCGTAAGGCGATCGCGTCGCATCGGGATTGAGAAGAAGCTGCAGATCAGCCTTGGCCGGAACGCAGATTTTTTCGCAAACCGCATAGGTGAGCTTGAGCGACAGAGCGACCGGCCTCGCCGGATCGATCGGTTTGACGTCAATCGGCAAGATCACCGAATGATCATAGCCGAAGGCCTCGCCATCGCCTTTGTTCAAACGTTGCGGCTCAGGGAACGCCGGGCGCGCTTCAGCGAGATTGGTCGAACCTTCGAAGGAAAGAACCGGCGGCAAGCCGGCGTCGCCGGGATTGCGCCAATAGGTTATGGCGCCGGGCGCAAGTTTGATTTCAAGGCCGGCCTCAATGCGGCCATCGGCGGCGTCGCCGGCAAGCAGCCTCGCCGAGGATTTGAGGCCGACCGCCCATTCGGAAGAAAAGGCGTCAGCCGCCATCGCCGGCGCGCCAAGGCCAATAAAAGTCGCGGCAAAAATCCCAAGAAAGCGCGCTTCGACCATGGTCCCCTATAACGCGAGGCGCGATCGGCGGGCTACACAATTGCGTGACGCCGCCACATTTGCGCGCTTTGCAAGCGAGCCTCTCAGCGCGTAGCATGGCGCGCCATGAAAAGCGGCCCGAATAAATCCGGCGGCTATCTCGACGGCCAGATGCTGATCGCCATGCCGAGCCTGCAGGATGGGCCCTTTGCGCGCTCGGTCGTCTATTTGTGCGCGCACCGCGAAGATTGGGCGATGGGCATCATCGTCAACCACTCCGCCGATCCGGTGAAATTTCCAGAGCTGCTGGTCCAACTCGGCGTTGTGAAGGAGAGCGAGGCGATCGAACTGCCGAGCCGCGCTGGCGACATCAAAGTGTTGCGCGGCGGACCTGTCGAGACGGGACGCGGCTTCGTGCTTCATTCCGGCGACTTCTTCATCGACAATTCCACGCTGCCGATCGCCGACAACATCTGCCTCACCGCGACGATCGACATCCTGCGCGCCATCGCCAAAGGCGGCGGACCGGAGAAGGCGGTGCTCGCCTTGGGCTACGCCGGGTGGTCCTCGGGCCAACTCGAGAGCGAAATTCGCGCCAACGGCTGGCTTCTCTGCGCGGCTGACCCGAGCCTCGTCTTCGACAGCGACTTCGCCTCCAAATATGATCGCGCCCTCGCTAAGATCGGCGTCAACGCCGCAATGCTGTCGAGCGAAGGCGGGCGGGCCTGATCTAAGGCCGGCCTCCGCGTCGCCCAGCTATCACGGCGGCAGCGGAAAGGCTGGCTTGGCGAGCGGACGCAGAAAAGCGTAGGGCGCCTCGCAGGAGAACGATCCCTCGGCATAGGCGCCGACCGCGTAAGGGGCGTAGTTCACGGTCGCTGATTTCAAGCCAAAGCTCCAATTCGTAAGTTTGCCGGTCGCCGCCGCGACGTCGCCCTGCAATTGCTTGAGCGCCGGGGCGTCGAGATTGGCGTCGTCGCCCTCGTTGGCCTTTTTCGTCGCGAGCACCTGATCGTAACAATGCGCAAAAACCTTCTGCGCGGCGGCCTGGTCGACGAGGTCGTCGAAGGCCAGCGCCCGCCCCTCCTCCGGATCGACATTGATATCGAACGTATAAGAGTTGGGATGCGCGCCGCCGAGGTCCGTGTACACTTCGGCGTGCGCTGAAAGAAGGCGCGGCGAGGCGTAGGCCAGAGTCATCGTCAGCGCGAAAGCGTATGTGTCCGTCTTGTCGTCGGCGTCTGGCTGGACGATGTCGCCGAGCGCCTTGTCGACGGCCGCGTTGAAGGCGCGCTCAGCGCCGTTGGCGGGCGACGGGAACTCGAACGCTTGCACGTCGACGTCGGTCTTGCCTTTTCCACCGGGCTCGATCCGGAAAAACGGCGCGAGCTTGCCGGAATAGCCGGGCCCAGCCTCGGGCGCGGCGCTGAGGAAGCGGCTGCGTTTGCCCGTCTCGTCAGCGAGACACGCGCCGAGGTCGCCCCCCTGCTTACCGACGCAAGCGGCGTCGCGCTGGCCGAGCCAGGCGACCTGCGCCTTGGCCGCCGCCGCGCGCTGCGACGCGTCCAGAACGGCGCGGAGGGCGCTATAGGCCTTATTCATGTCCGCGTCGGCGGCAAGCGCCGCAGGCGTCGCGCAGATCGCCTTTTCCGCTTCGCTCGCGGCCTGCTTGCAGTCGAACGCAAGAGCTGGTTGAGCGGAGAGAATCGCGGCGGCGGCGAGGAACGCGCGCTTCACTGCGAGCGCGTCCAAGCGATCGATTTGCAGATGAGACCGCCAAAGACGCAGCCCGCGGTCGTCAAATTATTGCCGGATAGGGTCATCTTGCCGGTATATTCCTTGCCGCTCGCAGGCTCGAAAGCCTTGCCGCTCCAGGCATTGTCCCCTGCTGGGACCATCTCGTAAAAAACGCGCTCGCCGACTTTCGCCGGCCCGCTCGTATCCTTAAGCCAGACGATCGTGCCGCAGATAGCCGCGCCGCAGGGCGCAAACCGTACTTTCGATTCGCCGTTGTCGCGCAACCATACGCCGGCGACGTCGCCGGCCGAGGCCACGGACGCGCTCACCGCCAGCGCCAGCGCGACAAATATCGATCGATAAACCATCGCTTCCTCCCGCGGCCTTTTTGAGCGCCCACGCCAGATTTTTCTCAAAGCGGCCGGCGCGTCAAGCTACGCCCTCGGCGCAAGGATGATCGAGTAGGGTATATGAGATCAAACATGCGGTGACACGGGCAAACGCCGCTCTCAGCTTCAAAGCCCCATTGTTTGCATGGCTGCGATTTTTGCGCGAGATGAAATCGAGTTCAAGGACGGCCCGAAGGGCCGTCGCCGCGGGCTCGGACATATGTGATAGAGGCGCTAATTTCAGCGCCAAACCTCCATTGATTGCTTAGCGAGCATTTTGCGCGAGAGAAATTCAAGCGACATCGCGGGCTAGGAAGGTGTCGAGGATTTCCGAGAGCAGCGCTCGCCTCTTTTATGCCGCCAGCCTTCTCCGCCGCGCCGCTTCATCCCCACCGCGGGTCGTACCCCGCCTTCAGCGCGCGAAGAATCGATGGCGGCGTCAAGGTCGAAACGACGCCGCTCGTTGGCCGCTTCTCGCACGCGCCATAGCCGTCGAAGGACCAGGGCAGAATCGCGTCGCCGCGAATGAGGAAGGCGCGGCGCTCCAGAACGATCATCGCCCCATCCGGAAGCTCTTCGATCTTCTGCGGCGCTGGTCCGTTTGCGCGCCGATATTTGGCGCT
>DATGHD010000426.1:0-14891 GCA_035308145.1 Roseiarcus sp. | reverse complement strand
CGATTTGGCGAAGTGGATTCGTTGTCGAGGCGAACATATCGCGCCTTGGGTCGTTGCGTATCGTCTGGATACGCATTTCCACGCGCGCACGGGCTCAAGCCAATCACGATTACGGGCCGGCACGTCGGTCTCAATGGAGCGCCCCGGTCCCAATGGAGCAAGAAGGTGGGTCCACGTCAATATCGGCAAGTGGCGGCCGGCCGAACGCGATAGGGAATGGGCGAACTTCCGCGAGGCTTATCGCTCAGTCTTTCCCAAGGATCTTCCCGAAAGCGCCGCCGCCACGCGATTTATTGCATTTGAAGACGACTGGACGCCTGTCGCCATCCCGGGTCCGGGCTATCGTCCTTCAGTTTGGGAATTGATTGCCTCGTGGCCCGCAACTTATGGCTTTGAATCAGTTCTGAAGAAAAGATTGCACTAATCCTCTCCGATGGGACAGCGACCGAGCGCGCCCTGACTGAGCGCGATCATGGCGGCGAGGCGTAGCGCGGAATTGTGGGCCCTCGCATTTTCAGCTGCGGCGGCGTACAGTCGGTTGCGCTTCATGGCGCGATGGCGAACGACTAGCGCCCATCTTCATTAACCGTGGCGCGCGCCAGCGATTCGAAAATCTCCACGCCCCTTGCCAACCTTCAATCTCACGGGCATTCGTTGATCGATGAAAACGCTTGACCGCTCAAAGCCGCTCGAGGCGCGCGACATTTCGATCGGCCCGATCCTCCGGCGCCGCGAACTTTTCGACCCGGCCGCCAGGGCAATCGCGACGCTCGCCTCCCTCGCGTTCGTCCCGATAGCCGCATCGGCGGGAGAGCAGACGGCAGCGCTCGTCGGAACTTATGACGGCCATCAGACCGAGGTCGCGGCCAGCCTTGAACTTAAGGCTGGCGGCCGATTCCGCTACGCGCTCTCCTACGGGGCGCTCGACGAACAAGCTGAAGGAAAATGGACGGTCAGCGATGGCGCGGTGGCTCTGACGAGCGACCCAGTTGTTCCGCCGCGCTTCGTCCTTGTTTCGCAGAGCAAGGGCGCCGAGGGCGCGCTGAAGATCGACTTGGACGCTCCCAACGGCCTATCCGAGCAATATTTTAGCGCCCTTATCGCGACCAAGGACGGCAAGGCTCAAGTCGAACAGTTCAGCGACGACGGGCTCTCCTGGTCGTTCACGAGCGACAATCCTCCGATCGCCGTTCGCGTGGGCCTTCCGGTTTTCGAGATCGCCAGCGATCCCTTAAAGCTCGATCCGAGCGCCGGTTTTTTGCTCCACTACCGCTTCGAACCCAATGACCTCGGCAAGGCCGACTTCGAGGCGACGCCGCTGAAGGTCGTCGACGGAGACCTGCTGCTTGACCGCCATGGCCTGACGCTGCGTTTCAAGCGCGTCAAACGCTAGTCTCCGGACGACCAGCGACGCTAAGCGCAGGAAACAATCGCGCCATCGTCCTTGCTGCTCCGGCGCTACAAACCCTGCTAGACGGCGCGAACGAAGAACCTATGAGGAGCGGCCGAAGGCGCAGAATGAAGAAGATCGGCTTCCTATCGTTCGGACACTGGACGCCCTCGCCCGGCTCGCAGACGCGGTCGGCGTCGGATGCGCTTCTGCAATCCATCGACCTCGCTGTCGCGGCCGAAGCCCTCGGCGCGGACGGCGCTTACTTTCGCGTGCATCATTTCGCCCGCCAGCTCGCTTCGCCGTTCCCGTTGCTTGCGGCGGTCGGCGCAAAGACCAAGCGCATCGAGATCGGCACCGCCGTCATCGACATGCGCTACGAGAATCCGCTTTACATGGCTGAGGACGCCGGGGCCGCCGACCTCATCGCTGGCGGGCGGCTTCAACTCGGGATCAGTCGCGGGTCGCCCGAGCAGGTGATCGACGGCTGGAGCTATTTCGGCTATCGCCCGGCCGAGGGCGAGAGCGACGCAGACATGGGCCGGCGTCGCGCCGAAATGTTGCTCGATGTGTTGCGCGGCGAGAGTTTCGCACGGCCCAATCCTGGCCGATGTTCCCAAATCCATCGGGCCTCTTGCGCCTCGAGCCGCATTCGCCGTCTTTGCGCGACCGCATCTGGTGGGGCGCCGGATCGAACGCCACTGCGGCCTGGGCGGCCAAGCTGGGGATGAACCTGCAAAGCTCCACGCTCAAGGACGACGAGAGCGGGCTCGCCTTTCATGTCCAACAGGCTGATCAGATCCGGGCGTACCGCGAAGCGTGGAAGGCCGCCGGCCACAGCCGAGAGCCGCGCGTGTCGGTCAGCCGCAGCGTCTTTGCGCTCATCGACGACCGCGACCGCGCCTATTTCGGACGCGGCCGCCAGGACGAGGATCAGATCGGCTTCATCGACGAGAAGACCCGCGCGATTTTCGGCCGCAGCTACGCCGCCGAGCCGGACGCGCTCATCGAGCAATTGGCGAAAGACGAGGCCATCGCGGCGGCCGATACGCTGCTCTTGACTGTCCCGAACCAACTCGGCGTCGATTACAACGCGCATGTCATCGAGGCGATCTTGACTCACGTCGCCCCTGCGCTCGGTTGGCGCTAATACGCCCCAGCGATAACCGACCCCCAAGCCGGCCGCGCAACGCGCGCGAGCGCCCTTGTCGCCCGGGAGCCGTAAATTCGGCTCACGAAGACCGTCAGGCCGCGATGACCCGAGCCGACAGTGCGGCTTGGCAAGCGCCTGGCGTCGGGTTAAGAGTGGTAGATAACATAACTGGTCTGACCTTTTAATCGAAGGTCGACCCTTCGGGGAGGACGCCTAATGCACTGGAGCGCATTTCGTCTGCCGTTCGCCGCCGCCGCGCTGGCCCTGGCGACGGCCGCTGCTGCTGACGATTTCCATGGCTTCGATCCAGCCAAATTCGATGGCGAGATGCTGTCGGCCGCAACGCTTAAGGCGGCGGTCGCCGACGCCGCCAAAGTGACGCCCCCGAAGAACGGCAAGAACTACGTCTTCGCCTTCGCCAACTTGGATCGGGGCATCACCTTCTGCAACAAGGTCGAGAGCGGCATCAAGGCCGACGCTGGCGCGGCCGGCATCGAACTCGACATCGCCGACAATCATCTCGACGGCGCAACGGCGCTCGCCAACGCCGAGAGCTTCGTCAATCGCAATGTCGACTACGTGATCGAGTTCCAAACCGACGCCAATTTCGGCGCGACGATCATGCAGAAGATGGACGACGCCAAAATCAAGGTGACGGCTATCGACATACCGATGGGAAATGCGACCTTCTTTGGGGTTAACAACCCGCGGGCCGGCTACATGGGCGGTTCGTACCTCGCCCAGGCGGCGATCGCGAAATGGGGCGCCGACAAGGTCAAGCAAGGCTATTTCATCGAAGGCGAATTGCCGCAGTCCGGCGCCATACCGAAGATGCGCACGGATGCGCAGATCGCCGGCTTCCTGGCCGCCGTGCCGGACTTTCCCGCCGACCACGTTCTGAAGTTCGACAGCAAGAACACGCTCGAAGAAAGCTTCACCCAGACGAACAATCTGATCGGCCGCATTCCGACAGGCGTTCCGATCATGGGCACGGCGATCAACGATCAGGCGACGACCGGCATTCTCCGCGCGGTCAAGCAGGCCGGCCGCGACGTGATCGTCGTCGGACTTGGCGCGGACGAACTTGATACGCTGATGAACGAACCGAATTTCGTCGCCTCGGTCGGATCGTTCCCCGAGCGCTACGGCAATTACCTGATCCCGCTCGCCTTGTCCCAACTCGCCGGCAAGCCGATCCCGCCGGCGGTGCTCGTCCATCACGTGATGATCACGAAAGCCAACGTCCACGACTATTATCCGGACATCAAGTCGGCGAACGAGAAGACCATCGACTATAAGTTTCCGCAGGATGAATTCGCCAAATATCTCGTCTCGCTCAAGAAGGATCCCGAGCTGAAGGATTTTCAGAACCTTATCCCGACGAACTGACCGCGTTTGAACCCTCCCTCTCGCTTCGACGCCGAGACGGAGCGGCCGGCGCGAAAAAGGACGCGGATAGAGCCATAGTAACATGTCGACTGGTTCAGGATCTTCCCCGTCGCGTCTCGAAATGCGCGGGATCGGCAAATCGTTCGGCGGCGGCGCCGTATTGTCGAATGTCGATTTGACCCTCGCGCCCGGCGAGGTCATGGCCCTTCTCGGCTCGAACGGCGCGGGCAAGTCGACGCTGATGAAGATCCTAACGGGCGTCTACGGGCGAGACGCCGGGGTCGTACGCATTGATGGAGAAGAGGTTCGCTTTCCCGACGCCCGCGCCGCCGTCGCCGCGGGCGTTCGCCTGCTGCCGCAGGAAATATCTGTGATGCCCGACATGACGGTGGCCGAGAATATTTCGATCGCCGATCTGCCGCTCAAGGCCGGCTTCGGGTTCCGCGTCGTCGACGATTCGGCGATCCGCGAGCGCGCCCGCGCGCTTCTTCACCCGCTCGGCTTCGGCGCCATCGATCCGGATCGCCTTGTCAACACCCTTACGGTCGCCGAGCAGCGCATCGTCGAGATCGCCCGCGCGCTCGCTGGACGCGCCCGCATCGTCGTGATGGACGAACCGACGGCGGCGCTTACCGAAAACGAGGCCAAGCTCATCTTCCGCCTCATCCGGCGGCTCAAGGAGCAGTCCGTCTCCGTTATCTATATTTCCCACTACCTCAACGAGGTCTTCGAGATTTCCGACCGTATCGCGGTCATCCGCGATGGATTGAACGCCGGCCTGTTCGAGACGGCGTCGGCTTCGCGCGGCGCCGTTCTTGCGGCAATGCTCGGCCGCGTCGCCGGCGATATGTACGACGTCGACGCGGGACGCGGCGCGCCCGGAGAAACGGCTCTCGCCGTCGAAGGCCTCACGATCCCCGGGCGCCTCGCGGACGTGTCGTTCGAGATTCGACGCGGCGAAATTGTCGGGGTCTTCGGCCTCATCGGTTCCGGCGTCGAGACGCTCGGCCGCGCGCTCTATGGAGCGCTCGGACCGAAAGTCGGCGGCGCGGCGCGCATCTCCGGCGCGCCCTATCGCCCGCGCTCCCCTGGCGCAGCCAAAGCCGCGGGCGTCGGTTTCGTCGCTGCTGATCGGAAGAAGGAGGGGATAATCGGCGACCTGACGGTTCGCGAGAATATGGTCGCGCCGTTTCAGGAACGCTATGTCAAGGGACTGTTCGTTTCCAAATCCGCCGAGACGCAACAGACGCGCCATTGGATCGATGCGCTCAGCATCCGGACGCAAGGGCCCGAGCAGAAGATGCGCACGCTTTCCGGCGGCAATCAGCAAAAGGTCTGCGTGGCCCGCTGGCTGGTCGAAGGCGTGTCGCTGCTGATCCTCGAAGAGCCGACCCGCGGCGTCGACGTAGGAGCGCGACGCGAAATCTACATCGAGCTTCGCGCGCTTGCGAACCGCGGTCTCGCCATTCTTGTTCTCTCGTCCGATGTCGAGGAGGTGGCGGGCGTGGCTGATCGCTCGATCGTGCTGGACCGCGGGCGAATTTGCGGCCGCTTCGAAAGAGGGGCCGCCCCCGCGGCGTTGATGGCGGCGACAGTCGCCGACCAAGCCTTCAGCGCGGCATGAATCATGAACAAGGCCGCAGCCTCCTTCAAGCCTTCCCAAGTCTCTTCCGAGTCGCGCCGGCGAATCGCCGCATTACTCGGCCGGCCGTGGTCCGGCGTCGCCATCCTGCTTCTCTTTTACATCGCTCTGATTGTCGTTTTCTCGATCCTTTCGCCGTTCTTCCTGTCGGTCAGGAACATGTTGGCGATCGGCGCCAATGTCGCTTTCATCGGATTGATGGCCGCCGCCGGGACGCCGCTCATCATCGCCGGCGGGCTCGACCTCTCGGTCGCAGCGATCGCGGGCCTGGTCGGCGTGGTGATCGCGCTCCTCAACGCCGCCGGCCTTCAAGTATGGCTGGCGGTGATCGTCGCGCTTCTCATCGGCGCGTTGGTCGGCGTCATCAACGGGCTTTTCGCCACGCGCCTCCGCCTCAATCCGTTGATCGTCACCCTCGGGATGATGAGCATCGTCTCCGGCTCGGCGCTGATCCTGACCGGCGGCCTGACCAAGCCGCTGATGGCGCCGGGATTCAATTGGATCGGCCAGGGGCGGCTCTTCGGCGCGCCGGCGCCGCTGATCTTGATGATCGTCACCTATGTCGCGCTCTCGATCATTCTCGCTCGCACGCGCTTTGGCCGCTTCGTCTACGCCACCGGCGGAAACACCGAGGCGAGCCGCTTGATCGGCCTGCCCGTGGAGCGCGTCCAGATCACGCTTTACGTCGTCTCCGGCGTCAGCGGCGCGGTGGCCGGCACGATGCTCGCCGCGCAACTTGGCGCAGCGGCGCCGGCGGCGGCCGCGCCGCACCTGTTGACGGTCATCGCGGCGATCATTCTCGGCGGCACGAGCCTTTACGGCGGCCGCGGCAGCGTCTGGGGCACGCTGCTTGCCGTGCTGATCCTCGGCACCCTCAATAATGGACTGACCCTTATGGACGTGTCGAGCTTTTGGCAGGATGTGACGCGCGGCGTGGTGCTGATGCTCGCGGTCAGCCTTGATCAAATCCGAACCCGCGCGCTGGGAGACTGACGGATGCCCGCAGGCGTCATCAACGCCATCTCGCCGATCGAGCGCAACTCCGTCGCCGATCAAGTCGCCAAGAAGATTCTCGATCTTGTGCGCACGGGGAATCTGAAACCTGGCGATCAACTGCCGCCCGAGCGCGATCTTGCGCAAATGCTGCAAGTAAGCCGGCCGAGCCTTCGCGAAGCCATGCGCGGATTGCAAATTCTCGGCGTGGTCAAATCGCGGCAAGGCGGCGGCGCCTATATTTCCTCTTTGGACGCCGCCGACTTGCTCGGGCCGCTTCAATTCCTGATCACGCTCAACGCTCAGAACGTGCACGCGCTCTATGAGGCGCGCGTGCTGATCGACGGCGGCATTGGGCGCATGGCCGCCATGCGCCTGTCGACAGCCGACATCAACCGTCTCCAGGCGATCGTCGGCGTCCAGCGGGGGCTCCTCGCCGATCCGATCGGATTCCGAGTTTCCGATCTCGAGTTTCACCGCACGATCATGGAGTCCACGGACAATCCGTTTCTGGTGCGCGTCTCCCATTCGCTTTATGTGCTCGGAATGGAATATCGGCGGGTCGCCTCGGAAATCCCGGGCGTGCTGCGACAGTCGCTCGCCGATCACGAGGAAATCGTCGAGGCTTTCGCCCGGCGCGATCCGGACGCCGCTGAGAAGGCGATGGTCACGCATATGCGCAACGTTCACCGCTCCACGGTCGACGCGATGGGCGGATCGGCGGGCGCCGGCGAATGACTGGCAAAGCGCGAATCGGCGTCATTGGCGCGGGCTGGTGGGCGGCGGCGAACCACATCCCGGTTTTGAAGGGCCTGCCGGATTGCGAGATCGTCGCGGTCAATCGATTGGGCGCGGCCGAACTCGCCGAGATTCAGCAGACATTCGGCATTGCGAGCGGCTTCGAGGACTATCGCGACATGCTGGCGACGGTCGAGATGGACGGCGTCGTGGTGTCTTCGCCGCACATTTTTCATTTCGAACACGCGAGCGCCGCGCTCGCCAAGAAGTGTCATGTCCTCGTCGAAAAGCCGATGACGACGACGGCTAAGGACGCGCGCGAACTCGTCGCGCGCGCCGCGAAGGCGCAGCGGGAAATCGTCATTCCTTACGGATGGAACTTCAAGCCATGGACCGAAGAGGCGCGGCGCCTCGCGGCAGGCGTCGGGCGCGTCGAGCATGTCGTGCTCCAAATGGCGAATGCGCTCGACGATCTTTTCGCCGGAAGACCGATGAAGGAGACGGAGGGCGCCATGTTCCGGCCGCCTGCCTCGACCTGGGCCGATCCGAAACGGGCCGGCGGTTTTGGCTGGGGACAGCTCGTCCACCCGCTCGGCCTGCTTTTCCGCCTCGTCGATCTGGAGCCACGCGGGGTCTTCGCGGCAACGGGCGAGTCGCCCGCCGCGGTCGATTACTACGACGCCGCCGTCGTGCGCTTCTCCGGCGGCGCGACCGCCTCGATCTCCGGCGCGGCGACTTTGCCGAAAGGCAGGCCGGTGCAAATCGACCTTCGGATTTTCGGCTCGGAGGGAATGCTTCTCCTGGATATCGAACGCGAACGCCTGGAGCTCCGCCGGCGCGACGGCAAGGACGAAATCGTCCCGCTGACGCACGGCGACGGCGCCTATGCCTGCGATGAGCCGCTGCGCGTGCTCGTCGATCTCTGCCTCGGCCGCAAGACCTTGAACGGCGCGCCCGGCGTCGTCGGCCAGCGCGCGGTCGAGGTCCTCGACGCGATGTACCGTTCCGCGGCGAGCGGGCGGATGGAGACGGTCTGATGGCTTTCAAGCTCTCGCTGACCTCGTGGTCGCTGCCCGCCTGCAGCCTCAAGGAGGCGGCAGGAATCGCCAACGTCCTCGGCGTCGGAGCCCTGGACGTCGGCTATTTCTACGGGCCGGCGCTCGACAAGAAGAGACTGCTTGCCGAGCCGGAGCGCTTGGCCGACGAGACGCGGCGGCTCGGCGTCGCCCTGCCCTGCCTCTACCACCTTTTTGGCTCGACGCTCGGCGAACGCAATCTCGCCGACGCGGCTCATCTCGAGGAGAACGTCCACGACCTGAGGCAGGCGGTAAAATTCTGCGTCGCCGCGGGAATCGGCGCTATTTTCGTACTGCCCGGCGTGATCAACCCGGGCCAGGGGCGCAAAGAGGCGTTGGCGCAATCCGCGGAGAGCTTGAAGCGGCTGGTTCCGATTGCGAAGGAAGCCGACGTCACGCTGACAATCGAGCCGCATGTCCATTCCTATCTGGAGACGCCGTCGCTTGTTCTGGAGCTCCTCGACAAGACGCCCGGCTTGAAACTCACCCTCGATTACGCCCATTTCGTCTGCCTCGGTTATCGCCAGGAGGAGATCGACGCGTTGGCGCCCCATGCGGCGCATGTTCATTTGCGGCAATCGAAAGTCGGCGCGCTGCAAACCAAGCTCGCCAAGGGCACGATCAACATCGGCGCCGAGCTTGCGACGCTCAAAGCTGCCGGATTCAACGGCTATATCGCCCTTGAATATACCCATCAGGACTACATGGATTCGCTCTTCGACGACATCCTGACCGAAACGATCCAGCTTCGCGACGTGGTGCGCGCTTGGGAGGCGGCATGAGCAAGGATCTGCGCGACGGCGGGCTTAAAGGGCTCTGCGTCGAAGACATTCTGGCGCCAGGCTTTTCGACGCCCTGGGACGCGCCGACGATTCCGCCGTTTCCTTTCTCCTTCCGCAACGCCGAAATCCTGACGCTCGTCTGGCGGACGACGGAGGCGGCCGTCGCCAGAATTTTGCCGCCGCCGCTGACGGCGACCAGCGACGTCGTTTTCGCTCATATCTATCGCATGACGGATACGGATTGGCTCGGGCCCTATGGCGAGTCGAATGTCTCCATCGGCGCGGAGCTCAAGTCGGCGAATATCAAAGGCTCGTACTCGCCCTATCTCTTCCTCTCGTCGGACGGCGGCGTCTCGCACGGCCGCGAGATTCACGGTCAACCGAAGAAGCTCGGCGAGCCCAAGCTCGAGCTTCGCGGCGATCTCATCGTCGGCGCGGTCGCGCGAAACGGCATCGACGTGATCACCGGCACCATGGCCTATAAGCACCGGCGCGACACATTGGACCGCCTCTCGCGCCATTTCGACTTTGCCGAGAACATCAACCTGAAAGCGGTCGATCATATCAATGGAACGCCGGCGATCCGCCAGCTCACCGCGCGCCGGCTCGCCGACGTGACCGTGCATGAATGCTGGAGCGGGCCTTGCACCGTTGAACTGAGGCCGAACGCGCAAGCGCCGGTCTATCGGCTTCCCGTTGTCGATATGCTCGATGGGCTCTATTGGCGGGCCGACTTCACCTTGATTCAAGGCCGCGTCATTCACGACTATCTCGCATCCAAGGGAGGATAGCTTAAATGGGCCAATACGCCTGGGTGCTCGAAGTGCAGCCTGGCCGCGAGGAGGAATACAAGAAGCGCCATGACGAAATCTGGCCGGAGATGCTCGACGCGCTGAAGAAGGCGGGCGTTCGCAACTATTCGATCTTCCGCCACGGCCTTACGCTCTTTGGTTATTTCGAGACGGACGATCTTGAAAAGACGATCGCCGCGCTCGCCAAGGACCCCGTCAATGCGCGCTGGAGCCAATCGATGGGCCCCCTGATGAAGATCGAAATCGACGAACGTACCGGCTTTCCTTTTCTGCTGCCGAAGCAGTGGCACATGGACTAGACCCCAAGCCGGCGCGTTTGGCTTTGCTCGGCGGGAGCAAATGATGCTGCTTGCAGGAAAAGTCGCAATCGTCACCGGGGCCTCGCGCGGCATTGGCCGGGCGAGCGCGGTCGCGCTGGCGCGCGAAGGCGCCAAGGTCGTCATCAATCATTATACCGCCGCTGACGCGGCCTTTGGCGGCGAGGCGGCCGCAGAGGACGCGCTTGCGGCCGTCAAGGCTGTAGGCGGCGACGGGCTGCTGGTTTCGGGCGACGTGGCCGATCCGGCCACTGCGACGAAGCTGGTCGACGCCGCGGTCAAAAACTTCGGCGGCGTGGACATCCATGTGTCGAACGCCGGCGTCTGTCCCTTTCACGCCTTTCTCGACATGCCGGCCGCCCTCTACCGCAAGGTCGTCGACGTCAATCTCGGCGGCGCCTTTTTCACCAGCCAGGCCGCCGCCAATCAGATGGTCAAGCAAGGGCGCGGCGGCGCGATCATCGCGATTTCCTCGATCAGCGCGCTGGTCGGCGGCGCCATGCAGAGCCACTACACGCCGACCAAGGCCGGCGTGCATTCGCTCATGCAATCGGTCGCGATCGCCCTCGGCCCGCACAAGATCCGCTGCAATTCGGTGATGCCCGGCGCCATCGAGACGGATATTAACCGCGACGATTGGTCCGACCCCAAGAAGCGCGCCTATCTCGACAGCCGCGTGCCGCTCGGCCGGTTTGGCAAGCCGGAAGACATTGCCGACGTCGTGGTGTTCTTCGCTTCCGACCTCGCCCGCTATGTCACCGGCGCCGCGCTCCTTGTCGACGGCGGCCTTTTCGTCAACCTCCAGTGAGCCCCACGCCATGCGCCGTGACGAAATCATCGACATTCGCGCTTATCTGGTCGGCGGCGGCGGAGGCGGCGACTATCACGACCGTGAGAAGGGCCACTGGCTTATCGACACGCTGATCGCCAATCCCATGTCGGGATATCCTCAATACAAAGCCTCGCGTACGAGTTGGGGCATCGCCGTGCTGAGGTCGATCGTCGTCGAGATCGAGACCAAGGGCGGCGTCGTCGGCGTCGCGACGGGACTTGGCGGCCCGCCGGCCTGCTTCATGATCGAGAAGCATTTTCGACGATTTCTGGTCGGCGCCGATCCACGCGACATCAATCGCATTTGGGATCAACTCTATCGGGCGAGCCTTCCTTATGGCCGCAAAGGCGTAACGGTCGCCGCGATTTCCGTCGTCGACCTGGCGCTTTGGGACCTTGTTGGGCGTCTTCGCGATGAGCCGGTCTATGCGATGATCGGCGGGACGACCCGCGATTTTCTGTCGCTCTATTGCACCGGCCCGCGGCCCGAGGTCTACAAGCGCCAGGGCTTTTGGGGCGGCAAGGTTCCCCTGCCCCATGGCCCAGCCGACGGCCCGGCGGGCCTGAGGAAGAACGTCGATTTTCTCGCCGCGCATCGCAACGCCGTCGGCGCGGGCTTCCCGCTGATGGTCGATTGCTACATGTCGCTCGATGTGAGTTACGCGGTCGACCTCGCCGAGGCGCTGGCCGCGATCGACATTTATTGGATCGAGGAGCCGCTGTCGCCGGACGATATCGAGGGCCACCGAATCTTAAAGCGGCGCTGCCCGAAAACGCGTTGGACGACGGGCGAACACGAATATTCGCGCTACGGCTTTCGTTCGTTGATCGAGGGCCGCGCGATCGACATTCTTCAGCCCGATCTGATGTGGATGGGCGGTCTCACCGAAGCGCTGCGCATCAGCGCCATGGCCGCCGCCTATGACATTCCGGTCGTGCCGCATGGCTCGGGCGGCTATTCGTACCATTTCGTCCAATCGCAGCCGCATATTCCGTTCTGCGAATACGTCAATATGAGCGCGGCCGGCGACGCGATCGAGCCGGTCTTCGGCGCGCTGTTCGAGGGCGAGGAACTGCCGAAGGATGGCCGCGTGCGTCCGAGCGATCGTCCCGGCTTCGGAATGACCTTGAAGGGCGGCGTCAGCTTGTCGCGTCGATACGGCGGGCAGGACGGCTGAGCAAACCGCGCGGGAGATCATCGGCAGCTTCTCAGCTTTGAGCGTGGAAACCTGTTCCTCTCTAGGAACGATTAGTAACGTCACATCAGTAACTTACAAGGATGGTACGAAAAGAATTCTTTATAAAACGCTTCGTCTCGATTATGATTTGCTCCGTCTCAGAGAGAATGGAACGCTGATCGCCGATCCGCGGCTGTACGAAGGAAAGGAATTTTAAAAACGCATTTCCAAATTTTTTGCGCTCTAAGCCATTGGAATCGCCCAAAACGGCCAAACAAAAGGCGACGTTACTCTTGACATAGTAAGCCCCAAGATGTAGATTTCTGGCCATAGGAGATTTTGCTGTGGCCCGCTCTGTTCTTTCCGAAGATCGCTTCCAGAATGAGGACGCCGCATTCGCGCACGTTGAGGCGTGCTTGTGGCCAAATGGTCCAGTTTGCCATCATTGCGGCAACTGCGATCCGAAACGCCTTCGCAAGATGGAAGGCAAGACTACTCGGCGCGGCCTTTATCAGTGCAACGAATGCCGCAAACCCTTTACCGTGCGTATGGGAACCATCTTCGAGGCGTCCCATCTGCCGCTGCATCTGTGGTTGCAGGTCATCGACCTTATGTGCGCCAGCAAGAAGGGTATCTCGACCCGCCAAATTCAGCGCATGCTCAGATGCAGCATGAAAACCGCTTGGCATCTGAGCCATCGCATTCGCTTCGCCATGCAAGAGCATGACGACTTGCCGCCGATGGGCGGCGAAGGCGGCATTGTCGAGATTGACGAAACTTTCATAGGTCGCAAGGAAGGCGTCGAAAGGCGGCGCGGCTATGCGCATAAGAACGTTGTCTTGACCCTTGTCCATCGCGGCGCGGGCGCTCGCTCCTTCCATGTGGAGAGCACCAAGAAAGAGGATGTTCTTCCGATCGTCCGCAAGCACGCGGCGAAAGAGAACATCGTCATGACTGACGAGGCGGTTCAATACGCCGAGCTTGGTCAAGAATTTGAGCGCCACGAAGCCGTTGACCATAGCCGCGAGGAATATTCCTACTACGACATGCGCACTGATACCGTCGTAGGCACCAACACCGTTGAAGGGTATTTCAGCGTCTTCAAACGCGGCATGTTCGGCGTCTATCAGCATTGCAGCGAAGAGCATTTGCATCGCTACCTTGCTGAGTTCGATTTCCGCTATAACAAGCGCGAGAAGCTTGGCTTCAACGACGTTGCGCGCGCCGACGCTGCGCTTCGTGGCGTCAAAGGAAAGCGGCTTACTTATGAAACGACTCCGCAAAACTAAGAGCTCTAATCGACGGAATTGGGAGACCAAATGAGGAAACCTCAACGCAAGTCTCCCAAGCTGAAAAAGTTGACCGACGCCGAACGGTACAAGCGGTTCTTGGCTATGGCGAAGGAAGTAGGCGCGTCCGAGAAGCACGAGGATTTTGACAAAGCGTTTCATGCAGTCACGTCTTCCAAGCGCTCCAAGGAATCACCCCGTTAGACGATTCCGAGAGTTTTGCAGCTAAAACCGTCATGAGACTTTTGACGCGAAATATAGCGCCCTGTGCCTCGCCTTCGTTATACTCTGATCGGAAATGCATGGTCGGGTCACGGTAAAGGGTTTGTATAGCGCGTAAGTCACTTAGGACCGTTTTATAGAAGGAAACAGCCGCTTCCCTTTGTGGTCCTGGCGGCCTCTGAGTGAGTTCTTTTATTTTTGGTTCGAGAGCGTCAAAAATATTGCCCCAGGTTCCCCACTCAATAGGCACATCCTTCTTTTTCCTTAGCGATTTTATACCTCTCTCTCTGCCGATTGCGCGAAGTCCGATCTCTGCCACTCGCGACATATGAAATACACACGCCACGTTGTTCTCAAAGCCGAACGCGTCTATCCCGAACAAGATTTCTTGCTTCGCGGAAGGAAAGGATTTTATGACTTTTATCCATTCCGCCTCGGTTTCAAAGAGGAGTGGCCAGTCGCATTGTTGCTTGGTTCTGAAGAGCAATATCGCCTTGTCGCGGCGATAATGGAAAAAGCATTCTCTGCCGATGCCAACATTAATTTCGTCGCATAGGCGCTTGAGAGTCTCAAATAGATCGCCCCACCTCATTGGAGTGTGATGACGATTACCAGTCATCACCCAAAGGTCGGTTTTAGAAAGCTCGGCTTCTTTCAAATTCAGAGAGTCAACGCAGTATTTGACGCCGCTATCGATCCATCCGGCTAAAATATCAGCGCGATCTTTTGGAACGGCGGCGTTCCGGTCAATTTGGCATTGCGCGTGCGCCTCTTTAAGGGCGTCAACCAGCCACTTGTGATGATGCACAAAAGACGAAAGTTGGAAATTTAGCATATCCGCCAAGCTCCATCGCCGGCGGCTCCCCCAATCACCAGACCATCCCCAAAAAGAGTCGCTCATAGCGCGCCTCCACAGGATAGCCCTTGTGGCTTGCTATGGGAAGCGTAACGTTGCCAAACAAAAATTTGGAAAAGTTTGACGACGCGCTGGCGGCGCCATTGATACGAAAGGGATTTTCGAGCGAGAAAATTTGGCCGAGCGGCTCTTTTGGCGCGATCCAAGAATTTTCCAAATCTTC
>DATGHD010000425.1:0-6325 GCA_035308145.1 Roseiarcus sp. | reverse complement strand
GAAGAGCGTCATCGCCACGCCGAAGAGCGGCGCGTTCATGCCGACGCTTTGCAGGATGCTTGCGGAAGCGCCCGACCACAGGCCAAGGCCGAGGCCAAGAACGAAGAAGACGATCGCCACCGCGACGCGCGGCGTTAGCGCGCTTTGCGGTTTGGCGCGGGCCGTTGCGGCAAGGGATTGCGAGTTCATCGATCAGCCGCCGCAATCCCCTCGCCCGGCGATGCGGGGCGCATCGTTTCGAAACCCATCGCCCTAGAAATCCGTCTTCACGCCGCCCTCGGCCTTGCGCCGAGCCACGAAAGCTTCGAGCGCCTCGCGGCGGTCCGCCTCCAGGGGCGGCGGGACAAAATGCTCGAGCCGATCCTTGTAGAGGCGATGGGCGGCGTCATAGGCGCTGGGCGAGCCCGCTTCGCGCCAAGTCTCATAGTTGCGCCAGTCGGAGATCATCGGCGCGAAAAAAGCAGTACGGTAGCGCGCTTTGGTGTGCTCGGCGCCGAAGAAATGTCCGCCCGGCCCGACCTCGCGCATCGCCTCGATTGCAAGCTCGCTGTCCTCGACCGAGACAGGCTTAAGAAAATCGGCGACCATCGCCAGCAAATCCGCGTCGAGCGCCATTTTCTCGAAGGAGGCCTGCAAGCCGCCTTCCATCCAGCCCGCGCCATGCATCATCAGGTTCACGCCGCCCATGATCGCGCCCCACAGCGAGAACACGCTCTCATAGGCCGCCTGTGCATCGAGCGAATTGGCCGCGTTGGTGTTCGACGAACGATAGGGCAGCCCATAGCGGCGCGCCAATTGGCCGCCGATCATCGCGGTCTTCATATATTCCGGCGTGCCGAAGGCCGGCGCGCCGGATTTCATGTCGACGTTGGAGGTAAATCCCCCGTAGATGAAGGGGGAGCCCGGCCTGACGGTTTGCGCAAAGACGAGGCCGGCCAGCGCTTCCGCGTTCTGCTGGACGAGCGCGCCGGCGATCGTCACCGGCGCCATGGCGCCGGCCAGCGTGAAAGGCGTCAACACCACCACTTGATTGCGCCGCGCCATCTGGATGATGCCCTCGAGCATCGGCGCATCGAGGCGCAAAGGCGACGAGGAATTGATGATGGTGAAGAGCGAGGGCTCGCGCTCCAGCGTCTCTTCATCGACACCGCGCGCAATCCGGACCATTTCGATCGCGTCGAGGTTGCGGTCGCGGCCGAGGCTATAGGCGTGGATCGGCTTATCCGAGAGCGTCAGCAAATCGAAAATCGCGTCGAGGTGACGCACGGACGCGTGAATGTCGATCGGCTCGACCGGATAGCCGCCCCACAAATGAATGCTATCGAAGCTTTGACCGAGCCGAATAAAATTCTGATAGTCGCGGTGATTGCCCGGCCGCCGGCCGCCATCGCGATCGAACGAATTGGGCGCGCTCGCCACCGAGGCGAAGGCGGTAAAATCGCCGCCCATGACCAAGTCGCGCGCCCGATTGCGCGCGTGAAGCGTGAACTGGCGCGGCGCCTTGCCGATCTGCGCTTCAACCAGCGCGGGATCAAAACGCACCCGGTTCGACGAAGAATCGACATCCGCGCCGGCAGCCTTGAGGATGGCCTTGGCTTCCTCATGCAGGAAGTCCATGCCGATTTCCTTCAGGACCGTCAGCGAAGCTTGGTGGATTGATTCGAGTTCGTCCGCTGACAAGAGATCCACGGCCTTGAAGGGTCGTTTCGGCTGAACGCGCGGGGCGGCGGGAGCGACGACAGCGCGCTCGCCGCGTCGGCGCCGTCGCGACGATTCTTCGTTGGCTTGAACCGTCTCGCTCATCATCGTTTCCCTGGATGGCGCGTCGCGGCGCTAAGCTTGTCGCCTTGGCCGCCGGTGGGGCATTGATCGACCCTATCGCGGGGCCGAGCCGCCGAGTCACGCTAATTTGTCATTGCGCCATGCCAATTTACGCCCGCGGCGATCAACCGGCCAATTGGGGCGGACGGGCTACTTGGCGGCGCGCAATTTCGGGCGATCGGCGTCCTGAGGCTCGGCCGCTGGCGTCGTCGGCGCGGTCGGCGCCGCGGCGGCGACGTCCGCGGCGTCGGCGGCGAAGCGGGCGATCAGCCACGAGCGGAATAGCGCGACCGCCTCATTGCTCAAGTCCTCGGGATGCGTCGTTAAGTAATAGCCATAGCCCTCTTCGAGCGCGATATCGAAGGGCTTGACCAGCCGGCCCGAGCGCACCTCTTCCTGGAAAAGCTGCGGATCGGCGAGAACGAGGCCATCGCCCGATAGCGCGTATTGAACGGCGAGTTGCGCCGTATCGAAGACGAGGCCGCGATCGACGGCGAGATCGGGGCGGCCGAGCGAACGGGCGAGCATCTCCCAGAAGAAATGGCGCGGCCGGTCATCGACTTTGACATGCAGAAGATCACACGACGCGATGAGCCGCGCCGGATCGGTGCGCTCGAGCCCCGACAATAGCTTTGGGCTGCAGAGGATCGTGCTCTTCACCATCCACAAAAGATCGAGGATCGCGTCGGTGACGCGGGGCTCGGAATAGATGATCGCGATGTCGACGTCGCCGTCGACCTCGGCGCCGCTTGTCGGCTTGGAGACGATCTCCAACGTGATGCCTGGGTGCTCGGCGCGAAAATCACGCAGGATCGGAATCGCCAGCCGATGCGCGAAGGTCGTCGGCAGCGCGACTTTCAAGATGCGCTTCGGCCGGCCCTTCTCTTTGATCACTTCGCTCAAGGCCTGGTCGATGCGGTCGAAGGATTTCGACACCGCCGGCAGAATGTGGCGGCCCGCCTCGGTCAGCACCAGTTGCTGCGGCCGCCGCTCGAAGAGCGTGACGCCAAGAAAATTCTCAAGAACGATGACGTGACGGCTGACCGCGCTTTGCGCGACCGTGAGACTGTTCGCCGCCGCCGTGAAGCTTAAGTGCTGGCCTGCGGCTTCGAAGGCGCGGAGCGCGTTGAGCGGCAGCCATTTGCGATCCATCGTCGCCCCCTCAAGACGACGCGCTACTGGACATCAAAGAACCCATCCTATCCGATGCGCGTTTTCGCAAGCTTGTCCTCGGCAAGTTCGTAGCCCATGCCGGGCTTGCTCGTCAGCACGATATTTCCGTCGGCGCTGATCTTCAAGGGTTCGGCCATCATGTAATCGCGGCGGTCCACATCCCATTCGGGCGGATCGAAAGGAAATTCGAGAAATGGCGCATCGGCGAGACCCGCGGCGAGATGCGCGTTGGCGACGACGCCGACGCCATTCGTCCATGTGTGCGGCGTGAAGACGAGATTGTGCTCTTGCGCCATCAGCGCGACGCGGCGAAGCCCGGTGAGGCCGCCGACCAGCGCCGCGTCAGGCTGCAGAATGTCGAGACAGCCCTCGGTGATGAGGTCGCGAAATTCATAGAGCTCGCGGGTCATCTCACCGCCGGCGATGCGCACGTCGGTCATCTCGCGAAGGCGGCGCATGCCGGCGCGGTCGCCGCGATGAAGCGGCTCCTCCATCCAATAGACGCCGAGCCGCTCGAGTTCGCGCGCGACCCTGACCGCATCTTTCAAGGACCATGGCGCGTAAGCATCCCACGACATGCGCCAGCCCTGATTGCAGTCGACCATGAGTTCGAATCGATCGCCGACTCGCGCGCGAACCGCCTCCAACGCCTTGATGTCGGCGCGCCAGTCGCCGCGATGAAAGCGGATCTTCATCGCGGGAAATCCCTTGGCGATATAGGCCTCGGCGGCGTCGGCGAGCGCCGAGGGTCCGCGCAAGGTTCCCGAGGAGGCATAGGCCTTGATGCGATCCGAGAGGCCGCCGATCAGCTTCCAGCATGGCTGGCCCGCGATCTTGCCGGCGAGATCCCAGAGCGCGATGTCGAGCGGCCAGCAGCGGCCCCAATGAAAGGAGATGTTGTTGAGGATGCGCCAATGGCGCTCGAGCGCCAGCGCGTCCTGGCCGACGAAGAGATGCTCGTGGCCTTCGAAGCCAAGCATCATGTCGCCCGAGCCGATCCCGGTGACCCCAAGGTCGGTGTGAACGCGGACGATCGCCGCGTCCCAATATGTGCGCGGCTTGGTGTCCCAGCTGGCGTTGAAAGGCGGATCGAAATGATGGCGGTGGCGGGTGATCTCAATGCCGGTGATCGTCGCCTTGGGCGCGGTCGCGAGAGGGGTGAAGGAATTGGTCACGATGAGCTCCCAGCGTTCCTTCCTTCTCCCCTTGCGAGAGAAGGTGGCCGCGAAGCGGCCGGATGAGGGGTAGCCGAGCGAAGCGAGGCGGCTTGATGTCGACGGTTTAAAGACGTCGAGCTACGCTCGACTACCCTCATCCGTCATGCTTCGCATGACACCTTCTCCCGCAAGGGGAGAAGGAATTCGCAACTACCGGTAGGCCGTCCAGATGGTCTTGAAGTCCATGTATTTCTCGATCGCATGCGGCAGCGGTCGCGGCCGAAGCCCGACTGCTTGAACCCGCCGAAGGGCGTCGCCATCGACGATCAGTCGAAGGAATTGACCCAGATTGTGCCCGCCTTGATCGCCCGCGTCAGCCAGTGGGCGACGTTCATGTCGGCGGTCCAGACCGCGGCGCCGAGACCATAGATCGTATCGTTGGCGAGGCTAATGGCCTGGCGCTCGTCGTCAAAGGGAATCACCACGACGACCGGTCCGAAAATCTCCTCCTGCGCGATCCGCATGTCGTTTCGCGCCTCGTCCAAAATGGTCGGCTCGATATAGAAGCCGCCGGTCTCGACCATGGCGCGCCGGCCGCCAAGAGCGATTCTCGCGCCCTCTCTTTGGCCAAGATCGATGTACGAGAACACCCGCTCCATATGCTTTTCTTCGATCAGCGCGCCCATCTGGGAGGCGGCTTCGAAAGGGTGACCGAGCGGGATTTGCGTTCGCGCGACTTCGGCGATGGCCGCGACAAGCTCGGCTCTTATCGAGCGATGGGCGATGACGCGCGAGCCGGCGTGGCAGGTCTCGCCCTGGTTATAGTAAATGCCCCAAGCGATCGCCTCGGCCGCGGCTTGGATATCGGCGTCGGCCATGACGACATGCGGGCTCTTTCCGCCGCATTCGAGCGAGACGCGCTTCATATTGCTCTCGCCGGCATAGCGCAGCATGAGCTTGCCGACTTCCGTCGAGCCGGTGAAAGAAATCATGTCGACGTCGGCGTGGAGCGCCAGCGGCTTGCCGGCCTTTGCGCCGAAGCCGGGGACGACATTAAGGACGCCGTCCGGCAGACCGGCCGCTTTGGCGAGGCGAGCGAGCTTGATCGCGCCGAGCGCGGATTGCTCCGCCGGCTTCAAGACCACCGAATTGCCGGCGGCCAGCGCCGGGCCGATTTTCCAGGCGGCGATGATCAGCGGATAGTTCCACGGGACGATGGCGCCGACGACGCCGAGCGGCGCGCGGCGGATGAGCGCGACGTCATTGGCGCCGGTCGGCGCGATTTCATCGAAGAGCTTATCGGCGAGCTCGGCGTAGTACTGAATGCAGTCGGCGCAGAAGGGCGCGTCGACGGCGAGCGAATTGCCGATCACCTTGCCGACGTCCAGCGTCTCAAGAAGAGCGAGCTCGTCGCCGTTCTCGCGGATCAATTCTGCGAAGCGGAGAAGAACGCGCTTCTTGACGGCGGGGGCGGCGTCTCGCCACTCGCCCTTTTCGAAAGCGCGGCGGGCCGCGACGACAGCAAGATCAACGTCTGCTGCTTCGCAATCGGCGATATGGGCGATGACCCGCCCGTCGATCGGCGAGACGCGCGCGAACGTCTTGCCCGAACGGGCGTCGACATGGGCGCCGTCGATGAAGGCGCGGGTCTCGATCTTGAGGTCGCGCGCCCGCGCCTCCCAGCCGGCCTTGGAATTGGGACGATCGAGCATGGGTCAGCTCCGCCAGGGCTATCCTGCGTCATTGCGAGGAGCGAAGCGACGAAGCAATCCACTCATAGAGCGCCGCCCTTCGAATGGATTGCTTCGCTTCGCTCGCAATGACGGAGGCGTTTCAACATAGCTAATCACGCGACGGCCAAAACCGCTTGGGCGAGCGTCAGCAGATCGGCGTCGCTCGATTCGCGCCGATTCGAGGCGCGCATCGAGGCGTTCTCAGGCCGCGCCGTCTGTTCGGCGAGCATGGCGGGCGACACGCCGGCGAATTCTTCGCGGAGCGACAATTTCATGCCGGTTGCGCGCAGAAGCTTGTCGTAAGCCGCGATGAAGCCTTTCGCGCTTGGCTCGCCGCCAAGATCGACGGCGCAAGCCGCAAAGGCCTCATTGCCGTCGACGTTCCAAGGCAGGCTCGCCAGCATGGCGATGCCGACGGCGCGGCCGTGATGGATCGGACGC
>DATGHD010000424.1:0-9887 GCA_035308145.1 Roseiarcus sp. | reverse complement strand
TCTAGAACGGCTTGACCACGACCAAGACGACAACGGCGACCATCAGCAGAGTCGGGACTTCGTTGAGAAAGCGATAGAAGCGCTGGCTTTTGTCATTCTTGTCGGCGGCGAAAACTTTCACTGTCCTGGCGAAATAGCCGTGCACTCCCGACAGGACGAGGACGAGCCCGAATTTCGCCCACAGCCAGGGCGATTGATAATAGCCCGACTGATAAGCGAGCCACGGGCCGGTCAGCCAGACGACGACAAGCGCTGGATTGATGATCGCCCTTAAAAGCCGTCGCTCCATGATTTTGAATGTCTCGGATTGCGGCGAGCCCGGTTCGCACGAAGCGTGATAGACGAAAAGCCGCGGCAGATAGAGCATGCCCGCCATGAAGGAAATCACCGCCAGAATGTGGAGCGCTTTGATCCAGAGATAGAGATCGGCCATTCCGCTCCTCTAGAGCCGTCGGACGCGCCGTATCAACTGCTCGACATGAACGATTGGCGTCTCGGGCAAAATGCCATGGCCGAGATTGAAGATCAAAGGTCCGCCGCCGAGCGTCGCGAGAATATCCTCGGTCGCCGAATCGAGCGCCGCACCTCCTGCGAGCAGGGCTAAAGGGTCAAGATTGCCCTGCACCGGCTTCAGGCTCTGTACGCTCGCGGCGGCGAAATGGAGATCGGTCGCCGTGTCCAGCCCAATCGCGTCGGCGCCGCTGACGCGCGCGATATCGGCTAGACGCTGACCGGCGCCGCGCGGAAAAGCGATGATCGGCGCCTGCGGCTGGAGCTTCTTCACCTCGCCGATAATCTTGCATAAGGGTTCAAAACTCCATCGATCGAATTCGCGCGGCGCGAGAACGCCGGCCCAAGAATCGAAAATTTGCACGGCGTCGACGCCCGCGTCGAATTGCGCGTGGAGATAGGCGATCGAAGCTTCGGTCAACAAGTCGATCAGCGCTTGAAACAGCGCCGGCTCCCGATAAGCGAGAAGCCGCGCCGGCGCGTGATCCGCCGTCCCGCGTCCTGCGACCATATAGCTCGCCACCGTCCAAGGCGCGCCGCAAAAACCGATCAAAGCCGTATCTTTGGAAAGCTGCGCCTTGACCGCAGCGATCGTCTCGAAGACCGGCGCGAGGCGGCCAAGATCAATCTTGCCACGCAGCGCCCTCAGACGCTCAGCCGTATCAACCGCCTCCAGTCGCGGGCCGCCGCCTTCCTCGAATGAAACGCCGACGCCAAGCGCGTCAGGGACGACCAATATGTCGCTGAAGAGAATCGCCGCGTCCAAGCCGAAGCGGCGGATCGGCTGCATTGTCGCTTCGCCGGCCAAGCACGGGGTGTAGCAGAACTCGATAAACGAGGGCGCTTTCGCCCGGAGCTCGCGATATTCCGGCAGGTACCGACCTGCCTGACGCATCAACCAGATTGGCGGCCTCGCAAGGGCTTCGCCGCGCAAGACTCGCATCAATGCGGATCGCTCGGTCATCCGATCCTCGCCGGAAAGCATTTCAAAGATTCTTCTCTTAGGAATCTTCTCCTGCTTCTTAGGCGGCGGATTGCGTTCAAAGCCCAGCGATCCCCAACTTGCCGACAAGCGCGCCCCGCTTCGTCTTCGAGCGCGCGCGACTTGGCGTCCTGTGGACAGGTTAACAGATCGTTAATGCTCTCAAGGCGCAAGGCGGCGATCATCATGTTCATTCCCGTTGGTCTTCCCCGCTGTTGCAAAGCCAAGCGCCAGGCCCTCTTAAATTTGTCCAAGAGCCCATGCCTGTTGACCTCTTGGAGCGCATCTCAGACCGTTTTCTCGCGCCGATTTCCATCGACAAAAGCCTCCACATTTGTCCACAGGCCCGCCCCCCAGCTATAAGCTTAGAAATTCGGCATAGCCGAAGTTTAGAGCCTTAAAGGGCCGCCCGGTTGGGACGCAGCTATTTTCATCTTCACCTTGTTTCGGACGCCACCGGCGAGACTCTGATCGCCGCGTCGCGCGCTGCCGCAGCGCAATACCAGGGCGTCGCCTCGATCGAGCATGTCTATCCCCTGATTCGAACGCATGCCCAGCTCGATCGGGTCATCGCTGAGATCGAGAATGCGCCCGGCATCGTTCTCTTTACGCTTGTCGATGCGGAATTGTCGCGACGGCTCGAGGCGAGCTGCGAAGCTTGCGGGTCGCCTTGCTTGTCCGTGCTCAGCCCGATCCTCAACCTGTTTCAATCCTATCTCGGCACGGCGTCGACGCCGCGCGCCGGCGCTCAGCATATGCTCAACGCCGAATATTTCCGGCGCATCGATGCGCTGAATTTCACGATGATGCATGACGACGGCCAATTGCCCGAAGGCCTGGAACAGGCCGATGTCGTGCTTTTTGGCGTGAGCCGCACGTCAAAGACGCCAACGAGCATCTATCTCGCCAACCGCGGCCTCAAAACCGCGAATGTGCCGCTCGTTCCGAACGTCGCCTTACCCGCGGCGGCGGATCGACTTCGCAACCCTTTGGCAGTTGGCCTCATCGCCTCGCCCGACCGTATCGTCCAGATCAGGCAGAACCGGCTCCTCGCCCTTAACGCCGATCATCAGACCCCCTATGTCGACCGAATCGCCGTTGCCGAGGAAATCGCCCAGTCCCGGCGCCTTTTCGCCGAGCGCGGCTGGCCAATGATCGACGTCACGCGCCGCTCCATCGAAGAAACGGCGGCGGCGATCATCGATCTGCATCGCGAACACAGCCTTCGCTTCATCGCCCAGGCCTGATGCCGAACGCTCACGCCTCAGAAAAGACCAAGGCCGAGGGCGACCTGCCGGCAGACGAGGCAAGGACCGGGGGGCCGAAGCTATGGCTCGCGCCCTATCGTTTGATTCTCGCTTCGACCAGCGCCACCCGGCGCGATCTCCTTGCCGGCGCCGGCGTCCCTTTCGACGTCATCAGCGCCAGAATCGACGAACGCGCGGTTGAAGAAGAATTCTTGGGACAGGGCGGCTCGCCGGACGATCTGGCGCGCCGTCTCGCCAAGGCCAAGGCCTTGGAGGTCAGCAGCCGCAATCCGCAAGCGCTCTGCCTCGGCGCGGATCAGACATTGTCCCTCGGCGGCCGCATCCTTCACAAGCCCGCGGATCTGGCGACGGCCGCCGATCATTTGCGCATGTTGGCGGGTAGGCGACACAGGCTCGTCTCCGCCTTCTCGTTTGCGCGAGGCGGCGCTGTTCTTTTCGAGGGGGACGACGTCGCGGAGCTGACGATGCGTCCACTTGATGAGCGCGCCATTCGCCTCTATCTCGCGCTTGCCGGCGCGGTGGCGCTCTTGAGCGTCGGGGCCTACCAAGTCGAAAGCCTAGGCGTGCATTTGTTCGAAAAAATCGAAGGCGATCACGCCACGGTGCTGGGGCTTCCTCTGATCCCGATCTTGGCGTGGCTCCGCGCCCAAGGATGCCTGGCTCTATGAGCGAAGGGCCGTCGCCTTGGGCCTGTGTGGCTGGCTGGCCGATCGCGCATTCCCGATCGCCGCTGATTCATGGCTTTTGGCTGAGGCAGCTCGAAATCGCCGGGCGCTACGAACGCGTGCCCGTGCCGCCCGGAGACTTCGCGACTTTCGCCGAGAACATCGGCCGGGACGGCTTGCTCGGCGCTAACGTCACCGTACCCCATAAAGAGAACGCCTTCGCGGCGTGCGACCGGCTGACCGCCGCCGCCGCGGATCTCGGCGCGGTCAATACGCTGTGGCGCGAGAACGGCGCGCTTTGGGGCGACAATACCGATGTCGCCGGCTTCCTCGCCAACCTCGACGAGCAGGCGCCCGCTTGGCAGGGCGATGCGCGCTCAGCGGTGGTGCTCGGCGCCGGCGGCGCGGCGCGGGCGGTTGTCAAAGGACTCCTGATGCGCGGCGTTGCGAAGATCGCGATCGTCAATCGCTCGTTCGAGCGCGCCGAACGCCTCGCCGCCCATGTCGGCGCCGCGGCTTCGGCCGAAACGCCGGCCCGGCTTCCGACCTTGCTTGCAAGCGCCGATCTTCTCGTGAACGCGACCTCTCTCGGCATGAAGGGCCAGCCGCCTCTTGCTATCGACCTTAAGCCGCTGCCGGACAGGGCGATCGTCGCGGATCTCGTCTATGTTCCGCTCGAAACTCCCTTGCTCGCCGAGGCGCGGCGGCGAGGACTTCGCTCGGTTGAAGGGCTCGGTATGCTGCTGCATCAGGCGGCGCCGGCTTTCGAGAGATGGTTCGGCGTTCGGCCAAAGATCACGGCTGAATTGCGCGCGCTGATCGCAGCCGACATCGCCAGCGGCGAGCCGCGCTGATGATTGTCATCGGTCTAACCGGCTCGATCGCGATGGGAAAATCGACAGTCTCGGAGATGTTTCGGGCGGAGGGCGTGGCGGTCTTTGGTTCGGACGCCGCCGTTCACGCGATCTATCGTGGTCCCGAGGCCAAGGAAATCGAGGAGGCCTTCCCGGGCGTCTTGGTCGAGGGCGCCGTCGATCGTTCGTCGCTGAGCGAGCGCGTCTTGGGGGATCCGGCGGCCTTGGCGCGCCTGGAAGCAATCGTGCACCCGAAAGTGGCGGCCGCCCGCGACAGGTTCCTGCAAGCGAACGCCGCCGCGGGACGTCGCGCGGCGCTCGTCGACATCCCGCTGTTGTTCGAAGCGGGCGTCGAATCCTCCGTCGATCTCATTCTCGTCGTCAGCGCGCCGGAATCTGTGCAAAAAGCTCGGGCGTTGGCTCGCAGCGGCATGACGCCGGCGCGATTGGAGGCCATCCTCGCCAAGCAAGTGCCTGATCTTGAAAAGCGCCGCCGCGCCCACGCCATCATCGACACACGCGGAGCGTTGGAGACGACAAGAGCGCAGGCGGTCAGTTTTTTGCGCAGCGTTTCTGCGATGAACGGACGGAGCCGGAACGTTCATGCGTGAAATCGTCCTTGACACCGAAACGACGGGATTGGATCCCGCGAGCGGGCATCGAATCGTCGAGATCGGATGCGTCGAGATCGTGCATCAAATCCCGACCGGCGCGACCTATCATGTGCTGATCAATCCGGAACGCGACGTGCCGGAAGACGCTTATCTCGTGCATGGTCATTCGACTGAGGCGCTGGCCGAGAAGCCAGTCTTTGCGGCAGTCGTCTCCGAATTTCTCGCTTTCATCGGCGGCGATCCGCTGGTGATTCACAACGCCGAATTCGACATTCGCTTCCTCAACGCCGAATTAGAGCGGCTGGACGCTGCGCAGATTCCGATGAGTCGCGTCGTGGACACTTTGACGCTGGCCCGGCGCAAACATCCCGGCGCGCCGAACAGCCTCGACGCCCTATGCGACCGCTACCGGATCGACCGATCGCGCAGGACAAGGCACGGCGCGCTGCTTGACGCGGAAATACTCGTTGAAGTCTATAGCGAGCTCCTCGGCGGCAGGCAGCGCTCGCTGATCTTCGCGCCGGCGATGCCGCAGAGCCGGACCCTTGCGCCCGTGAGCTTTGTGCGCCGCGACAGCGTCAAGATCGCGGTCTCGCTTTTGACGGAAGTGGAGCGCGCGGCGCATAGCCGGCTTGTCGCGGCCCTCGGCGCCAACGCTATTTGGCGGCGCTATCTGACCCGCGGCGTGGAGGCGTAGCCCACCCTATGGGACGCCGCCGCTAAGCGACGCCGGCTGGGGCGCTAGCGCTCGCCAAGCGCTGCATGAACAGCGCGTTGAAGTCGATCGGATCGATGTAGAGGGGCGGGAAGCCGCCGTTCCGAACCGCGTCTGCGATCATTTGACGGGCGAAGGGAAAGAGCAGCCGCGGCCCCTCGATCATGATCGCCGGCTGGACCTGCGGGGCGGGAATATTCTCCACCCGGAAGACGCCTGCATAGTTGAGCTCGAACTTGAAAAGCGTGCCTGCTCCCTCGCCGGCGCCGCCTTCGAGCAGCAACGTCACCTCATAGTCGGAGGCCGCCAGTTGTCGCGCATTGACGTTGATCTGGATCGAAATATTCGGGCTTTGCTGCTGCGGCCCTAAGGAGCGCGGCGCATTCGGATTCTCGAAGGAAAAATCCTTGGCGTATTGAGCGAGGACCGAGAATTTGGGGACTGCGGCTGCGGCCGGCTGCGCATCGCCGTTCTGTTCCGCCATTTTTCGCTCCTTATCGCCACGCCTTGGGCGGGCGGTCGCGTAGCATAGGGTTGCCGGGCGAACAAGGACGGCGGTCGGCCCTCAGAGGGCCGCCTTAAGTTTCAGGGCTGCCGCGGCCAGGCGAAATCGTCGGCGCGGCCGGTCTTCGGGTCGGGTTCGAGGCCCGTCACAAGCGCGCTGACCGAGGTCAGCGGCACATCGGCGCGCGTCGCCAGCGTCCCCCCGTGCGACAAGGGCCGCGCGGTCAATGGCTGCACGGGCCCCGCCAAAGGCTTGGCCGCCTCGCTCGCAGCGCCTGCTCCGCCCGGATTTGGCGTCAGGCCCATTTCGCGCCGTATCTCGGCGTTGATGTCGATCGTCGCTTGCTCGATATCCGGCGGCAGGTTGGCGAAATCGCTGGTCGGCTTAACGCTCTCGAAAGCGCGCCGAATATCGGCTTCGAGAAATTGCGCGGCCTTGCGCGCGCCGGCCTTGGTGTAATGAATGTCGTCGGCGGCGCGCAGTTTCGCCTGTTGCCCGCTGATGTCCGGCCCAAAGGCGCTGTAGGCGCCGTTCTCATCGGCGAAAGCGTCCCAGATGTCGATGTATTTCGCGCCTGCCGCCTCGGCCTCGTTTTTGTACATTTCGTTGAGCTTGGCGATCTGGGCGTTGAAGGCGGCGTTGCGCATCGGCGGCAAGCCGACCCACAGCACCGGGATATGCGCCTGCTTGAAGGGTTCCACCAAGGCGCGTATGCGCTCGGCATAAAGTTCGCGCCAGCGATCGGTCAGCGCGTCGACGGTTGTCGCGCCGTCCTTCAGCGGTTGCAGATCATTGATGCCGAGTTGCACCACCACATAATCGATGCGGTTCTTGTCCTTGTCGCCGACGAGATCTCGCGCCGCCTTGAGCCAGTCGTAATAATCGTCGCGCACCAGGCCCGACGAATCGCGGGCCTTGTTGGCGACCGCGATCTCGGGCTGATCGGCGAAGGCATCTTTGAGCCCGTCGGAGTCGAGATAGGCCATGCTGTCGCCGATCACGTCGACGAAGAACGTCGGTTGAATCGCCGCATGCGCGGCGTCGCGCGGACGCGTCGCCTCGGAGGGCACGAAGTCCTTTACGCTCTTGCGCGCCGGTTTGGCGTCGAGCGTTTTCTGCTTCTGTTCGGAAAGCTCGCGCTGTTCAGTGAAGAAAGTTTGCGAATTATCGCCGCGCGCCCATACGGCAGGGCCGCCGGTCGCGTAGACGAACAGAGCCGCGGCGAAGAGCTTGATCGCCCTTGCTCTGCGTTTCGCCTTAGCCTCGGATGGACCTGAGCTCAAAGTCCCGCATCCGCCTCAAGGCCGCTTGCGCAGCCGTTGCAATAGGGCGAGGGTCGGATATCCGTCGGGCGTCAGTCCGCTCCTCTCCTGGAAGGCCCTGAGCGCGTTCTGGCCCGTCTCGCCGATTTTGCCGTCGATCTCACCGACATCATAGCCCATTTTCTTGAGCCGCGTCTGCAAATCGCGGGCCTGGGCCATGGTCAACAAATGATCATGGAAGGGCCATGCGGCGATAAGTTGACCGCCGCCAATCGCGCGATCGCCGAGAAGCGCGACGGCGAGCGCGTAGGAGGTGGAATTATTATAGGTCTTGATGACCCTAAAATTCGAGGTCACCAGGAAGACCGGCCCGCGTAGTCCCGCCGGCATCAGCAATTCCGCCTCGCCTGTCTGAGGCATCGTCCCGCCGTCGGCGCGCGTCACGCCCCGCTCGGCAAAAGCGCTGAACGGCGCATAGCCGAGGAAATCGGCGGCGGTTAGGGCGAAGTCCTTGGGCAATTGGACCTCGAACCCCCAAGGCTCGTCGGAGCGCCAGCCCTGCTGTTTCAGGTAATTGGCGGTCGAGCCGATCGCGTCGGGCGCGCTTCCCCAAATATCCCGCCGGCCGTGGCCTTCGAAGTCGACGGCGTATTTCAAGAAGCTCGACGGCATGAACTGGGTCTGGCCCATCGCGCCGGCCCAAGAGCCCTTCATCTGCGCCGCGGCGATGTCCCCTTCCTGCAGGATCTGCAGGGCGGCGATGAGCTCGCCCTTGAAATAGTCGCCGCGGTAATGCGCATAGGCCAAGGTTGCAAGCGACCGGATCACATTGTCTGATCCGGCAAAGCCGCCGAAATCGGTCTCCAAGCCCCATATGCCGATGACGATCGCGGGTTCGACGCCGTAGTCGCGTCCGGCTTTCGCGAGCCATAGCCGATAGGCCTCGAGTTTCTCCTTCGCCTGAGCGACCCGCGCGGGCGTGACAGCGCCGGCAATATAGTCCCAGATCGGCTTGGTCAGTTCAACTTGGCGATTGGTCAGAGCTATGATCTTGGAATCGAAGGTCACGCCGGCGAAGGCCGCGTCAAAAGTCTGGCGCGAAACGCCATGCGCCTCGGCCTCTGGCCATAGGCTCTTGATGAAGGCGTGAAATCGGCTCGCCTCTATCTTTTCATGCCTTTCGTGCGGTTTGGCGTCATGCGACTTGGCAAGCGCCGGCGAGCTCGCCATGGCGCAGGCGACGATGGAAGCCGCGACAGCGCGCAGAACGCCCCGCGCGCGCTCTTCCCCCCCAAACCTCGTCAAGCCCAAAAACAACCTCGCGCCCATGACGGTCCTCGAAACAATTGGGCCGAAGCTACACAAGAAGACGTTGACAAAAAATTTACCGTGCCTGGCCGGCGTGCGGCAAGCGGCGGGCTCTAGGTCCGCGTCAGCTCGGCTAAAGGAAGGAGCCGGGAATCTTCCAAAGCTGCGGTGCGGTGTCCGATCCCGGCGAGATATGCTTCGTCGGCGGCGAAAGCCATGAACGCCTTGGCGCTGCTCTGGCGAACCAGCATCGCTCTGTCCCAGCGCTCCCCTGCCGGGCCAATCAAAAAGGGCCCGCCTTCTCCGAAAAACAACAGCTCGCCGCCGCTGTCCCTGAGAAAGGGCAAAGTATGGGCGATGTATCGGTCATAGGCCTCGGCGCCGCTGATTGGCGTCTTCGGCGCGAGGTGAGGCGTCGCCGAATAATCCGCCACCTCACGCAATCGCAGGAGGTTCAACATGACGACCTCGCCCTTGATCGCGCGCATGAGGAACGCGCGCCCGGACTCTTGCGTCGGTTCGAGATAGGTCGTCACGCGCCCTCTCAGGAAAGCCTGATCGCTGTGCTCTGATCTGCAAAACGAGGGGCTCGCAAGGCTCACTCAGCGGCGAGGTCGCCTCCGTTTTGCGCCTTCATATCGTCGGGATGCGGCATGGAAATGATGTTGTAGCCGGCGTCCACGAAATGGACTTCGCCGGTCACCCCGGACGACAGCGGCGACAAAAGATAGAGCGCCGCGCCGCCGACGTCTTCGATCGTGACGGTGCGCCGCAAGGGGGCATGCTCGCGCTCGAAATTGAACATGAAGCGCGCATCGGCAATGCCGGCGCCGGCGAGAGTGCGCACCGGCCCCGCGGAGATCGCGTTGACGCGCACGCCTTTCGGCCCAAAATCGGCGGCGAGATAGCGCACGCTCGCTTCGAGCGCCGCCTTGGCGACGCCCATCACATTGTAATTCGGCATCACGCGCGTCGCGCCGCCGAAGGTCAGCGTCACCATCGATCCGCCCTTCGGCATCAGCGCTTCGGCGCGCTTGGCGATCTCGGTGAAGGAGAAGGCCGAGATCAGCAGCGTGCGGCAGAAATTCTCGCGCGTCGTATCGGCGTAGCGGCCCTTCAGTTCGCCACGGTCGGAGTAGGCGATGCAGTGAACGAGAAAATCGAGCGCGCCCCATTCTTTCCCGATCTGCTCGAAGACGGCGTC
>DATGHD010000423.1:0-5317 GCA_035308145.1 Roseiarcus sp. | reverse complement strand
CCCCAAATACGTACGCAACGCTTACTGCGCTCCCATTCCCGTTTGGGTCTATGGCGCGAGGAATTCAAGGACGGGCTTTAGGAAAATCTCCTTTCCCGTATCCATCGCGGCATGCTGTTGGCCGGCCAAAAGGGCGACTTGGCTTGCGGGCAAGGTTTTGTGAGCAAGGTCGACAACCGTCTTGAAGGGGGCGGGACTTGCGCCGCCAAGCAGCAAAAGCGTCGGAACCCTCATTGCGTGAAACTTCTCGGAGCGGAATGGATAGTGTTTGATCTGTTCCTTCAGCTCTCGAACGATCGTGTGCGCCGCAGCCACCCGGCCTTCCCAAGAAGGCAAGGACTGAATCGCGCCAAGCTGCTCTTCGGGCATGCGCACGATCTCGCGCAGGAAGGCCGAAACGACTTCCTCGCGCTTACCCTCTTGAAGCAGCTTTTCCAGTTTGAGGACGACCTCAGGTCCCGCAGGAACCGGCGGTTCATAGAGAACGAGCTTTTTCAAATGCGGCGTGAGGAGCGATGCTTCAAGCGAGCAGATCGCGCCATGGGAATGCCCCAGCGCCGAGGGGGCTTCACCCGTGTCGGCGTAAACTGCGTCGACGACGGCGGCGACATCCTCGAACTCTCTTGTAAGCGCATAAGGCTGCGCCTCATCGGCGCTGCCCCCTCTGCCACGCCGATCCATGGCGTAAACCGTGAACTTGGCCTCTAGCTCAGGCAAGATCGGCTTCCAACGCGTATGGTCGGCCATCGTACCATGAACTAAGATGAGCGCAGGACCAGAGCCGGACTTCCAGCAGGCGATCTCGGCGCCGTCACGCGAGCGCGTAATGTACGGAACCGAGGCTTTCGTGTCGTTGGTCTTCATCGTGGCTGACCAGCTCTAAAAAGAACGGTACTCCCAAAGAAACAAGCACGAGCTTATATTCCCGTCTTTTTGTGAAATTTTCAAGCGGGGAGCATGCGCTTGAGAACGTCGTCTCGCGCCACATAGTGATGAAAAAGCGCGGCCATCGCGTGAAGAAAAGCCAGTCCCAAGAGGATATTAGCCGCGAGCCCGTGCCACTCGGTGAGGGACTTTCTGAGACTTCGGTCGCCAAGCTGAGGCAGGCTCACGAGATGAAAGAGATTGTATCCGCGAAACGAAGGCGTCGACGACGCCAAGCGCCGCCACGACGACGAGCAAGACCCAGAGCGAATAATGCACGGCCTTCGTCAAAATCTGCAGCGTCGGCGTCCCCGGCGCGGGAAGCCGCATGCCGGCGAAAGCGCGCCAAAAAATCCGCCCGACGAGAACCAAGGCCAGCGCCAGGCCTAAGGCGACGTGTATCGACCACACGAACTGGTTTGCCGCGCCGCGAGGCAACCAATCGGCAGTCTGCCCGATAAGCCAAAGCACGACAACCGAGAGCGCCGTGAACCAGTGAAGCGCGATCGTCGTTTGGTCGTACCGCGAGGGATTCATAGCCGGCATGCGAAGAATTCTCCTTATGAGGCAGTGATGAGGCTGGGCGGCGGTTTTTCATTTGCCGCCGCCGAACAGGAACGGAGCGACGTCGGAGACGCCCGGCGGTTTGACCGCGCCGAAAGGCGCCGGACGACAGACGGCGAGAGCGGATAGTCCGACCCTCGCGGTGAGCAACCCATTGAGGACGCCTTCGCCGAGCCGCGCTGAAAGCTTGGACGCGATGCCGTGGCCGACGAGCTGCTGCACCAGGCTGTCGCCGACCGCCATGCCGCCGGTGATCGCGACATGCGCGCCGACTGAGCGCGCCAGCTTGAAGAAGCCGAAGAGACCGGGCCGTCCGCCGTAGATTTCGGCGATGCGTCGGATCAGCCGTATAATTTGCGCGAGCACGAAGAGCACGTCGAGGATCGCGCGCGGGCTGATCGCGGTGACCATCGAGACGCGCTTGGCCGCCAGCGCGATCTCGGCTTGCGCCTTGCCGTCGAGCGCAATCATGAGCGCGCGCTCGGCGATATCGATGAGGTCGCGCCCGTCGATGATCGCAGCAATCGCTTCAGTGACTTCCGCGCGGCCGCGCGCTGTTTCAGGGCGATAGGCGTAGAGCGCCGCAAGGCGCGCGACGAGGCGTCGCGCCGCGTCGCGGTCGTCGTTCGCGCGAGCTTCCGCCAGATCGGCATGCAGGCGAGCGATCGCGGTCTGGCGCAAAACGGCCGCCGTCTCGCGCGCGATGAGCGCGAGCGCGGCGAATAGAGCGACCGCGCCAAAGGCGACGCCGACCCAGCCGAGCGCCTGGGCTTTCTCGAACAAGGATTCGATCAATTGCGAAGCCCAAAGGCCGATCGCGAGCGTCGCCAGGCCGCCTAACCCCGACCAGAGCAAGGTCGAAAGCCTCGGCCGCCAGCGGGCCAGCATGCCTGATTTCTGGGCTTCCTCGATCGTCCTTTCGTCCTCGTCGATCGGCGCCTCGCGGACCCGGTCGGGGATCGGCGCGGTCTGCGGCTCGATCAGAACGGGCGCGGCGCGGGGAGAGGCGCCAACCTCGGCGACCGCGACGCGCGCATCGTCGAGGCGGAAGGCGCGAGGCCGGCGGCGCTCAGCGCTCCTCGCGTCCCGATCTTTAAGATTCTCGCTCACGCCAATCGGTCTCCGATCAGGAATTGCAGCGCCCGGTCGAGGCGAATGTGGGGCGGGCTCGCGCCCGGCGTGACGAGCGGCGGCCGAAACCGCAAGAAACGCCAATCGCTGTCTTGCTCGCCAAGGCCGATTGCGCCGCCCGCGAAGACGGCTCGCGCGTCCTCAGGCAATTCGCCGGGAAACACCGCCGCCTCGGTCTTGCCGTCGAAGACTTGGCCGTCGAGTCGCTCGCCGGTTTCCAGAACGCCAATGATCGCATCCAGCGTTTCGCCGCCCTGCCGGATTTGCGCCTCGCGCGTCGCCCTGATAGCGGCGAGCGCGATGATGTCGATCGACGCGCCAACCCCTTCCGCTCGGGCGATGGCGCGGGCGGTCAACAGCCGCAAAATCTCCTCGAGCCGATCATGGCTGCGATGGTGCAGGTGATCGGCCTTGGTCGCCGCAAAGAGAATGCGATCGATGCGCGGACGGAACATCGTCGAGAGGAGCGAGGCTCTGCCGGCGCGAAAAGCCTGAAGGATTTCGGCCAGCGCATTCTCAAGATCGCGCACCGCCGCCGGCCCGGAGTTCAACGCGGCAAGCGCGTCGACGAGAACAATCTGCCGATCGAGGCGCGCGAAGTGATCGCGAAAGAAGGGCCGCGCGACATGCGCCTTGTACGCCTCATAGCGCCGCTCCATCATCGCGGCGAGCGTAGAGGGCCGCGGCGAGGCGCCTTCCTCGATGGGCAAAGGCGCAAAGGTCAAGGCGGGCGAGCCTTCAAGATCGCCCGGCATCAGGAACCTGCCGGGCGGCAGGGTCGAAAGCGCGTAGGTCGTTTCCCGCGCTTGGCGAAGGTAGGCGGTGAACAAGGCCGCGCCCTTGCGCGCCGCGTCTTCAGACGCCTCAGCGGTCGGATCGAGGCCGTTGACGTGCCTCAGCCATTCGGACGCGAGCGGCGCGCGCGCCGGACTTGCGCAGGCCGCCAGCGTCTCGCGCGACCACTCGGCGAATGTTTTGCTCAATAGGGGCAGGTCGAGCAGCCATTCGCCGGGATAGTCGACGATGTCGAGCGTCAGGGCCGCAGCTTTGCTTCCCCATCCTTGCGCGCGCTCGAATTCGATCCTGATCCGAAGTTGCGAAATGCGCCGCGTCGATTGCGGCCAATGCCGGTCCTCGCCCGCGAGCGCCGCACAATGGTCCTCATAGCCAAACCGCGGCACAGCGTCGTCCGGCTGCGGCTCGAGATGGGCCCTCGCGATCCGGCCCTCGGCCGAAGCCTTCAACACGGGCAGCCGCGCGCCGGAAAGGAGATTGTTGATGAGAGCGGTGATGAAGACCGTCTTGCCGGCGCGGGAAAGCCCGGTGACCCCCAGTCTCAAAGCGCCGCCCGAGACATATTCGACGAGGCTGCGGGCGATAATTCCAGCTTCGAAGACGAGAGCGTTCAAGGACGGCAAGGCTAAGCCAACGCGGGGAGAGGCAGCTTTATTTAAAGGCTTATGCGGCGTTTTCCCAGGCCGAGCCAGGAATAGCGACTAGTCTTCTTCGAGGCTCGCCGGCGTCACGAAGGCAACGAGGCGCCCGCTGCGCTCGGCGATTTCGGCCCAATGCCGCGCTTCGAATTCCAGAATCGCAAGGCCTGAGGTCGGAAATTTCGCCGCCATGCGTAGGAGATCGTTGCGTTGGCCGGCGCCGGCAAGTCGATTGGCGGCCTCGCCCAAACTTGGATTGTGACCCACGACGAGCACCGAAGCGTATTTGTCCGACAGCGCCCGCAACGCCTTTATGAAATCAAGCGTCGTCGCTTCGTAGAGGCGCGGCTCGATGAGGATGGGAAGGCCCTTCGGCAAAAGAGAAGCAACGATCGCCAGAGTCTGCTTGGCGCGTCGCGCGCCGGAATGAGCGGCCGCGTCGACCGCGGGGTCTTGCGCCGCAATGACCCGCCCCAGAAGCGCGGCGTCCGACCGGCCGCGTTCTGCGATCGGCCGTTCGTGATCGCGGGGCGGATCCTGCGGCGCCGCTTTGGCGTGGCGAAGAAGCAAAAGTCGAAGCATGTTTTAGTGCGCCACTGCATTCGCCAGAGGCGCCAACCCCAATTAGGACGTCGTCTTTTTAGTACCAATAATAATAGCGATGACCGTGGCGCCAGTAATAATGTCGCCAGTAATAGCGCCGATAATGCGCGCCCGTCGCCCTGGCGACCGATGGACCCGTAATGGCGCCGGCGACGCCGCCGACCACCGCCCCCACTGGTCCGGCGACCACGACGCCGGCGACAGCGCCGGTTCCGGCGCCGCCGACCTGCTCTTGCGTCGTCGTGCAAGCGGAAAGGCTCATCGCCGAAAGCCCGAGGATCGCAAGACTAAGTTGAACTTTTCTCATCGCCGCCCCTGAATTGAGTCGACCAAATATGTCGCCTGCGCGACCTCTTGCAAATGCGATCGCCCGCAATAAGGCGGGCCTCGGCGCCAAATCGCCGCCTTTCGGGCCGCCTTATAACCTTCGAAGGCTCTTCGGGTTCCGGCCCGCCCCGCATTTCGGGGTAGTGGGCCAGTTTGAATAAGGCAGCCCGGGGCGGGCGCGCCGAAGTGGTGCCGAAACAAGCCAGCTTCACCAAAGGTGAGAATCTCGCTACGGTCCTCCGGCTTCAGGGCGGGAGGCTCGCAATGCGGTATGCGGTCTGGAATAATAAAGGCGGCGTGGGGAAAACATTTTTGTCGTTCGTTTTGGCAACCGA
>DATGHD010000422.1:0-23619 GCA_035308145.1 Roseiarcus sp. | reverse complement strand
CGCCTCGGCGGGCCTGATGCGCTTTGCTTTGGCGCAGGCGACCCATCATGCGCGCCATCGCCGCGTTTTTCAGAAGCGGCTGATCGATCAGCCGCTGATGCGCGCCGTGCTCGCCGATCTCGCGCTGGAAGTCGAGGGCGCGACGGCCTTGGCGTTTCGCCTCGCCCGCGCCTTCGATCGCGCAAGCAACGATCCGAGCGAGGCGGCTTACGCGCGACTCGTCACGCCGGCCGCGAAATACCTTTTGTGCAAGGCGGCGCCCCATTTCGTCTATGAGGCGATGGAATGCCTCGGCGGCAACGGCTATGTCGAGGAATGGCCGCTGGCCCGCGTCTACCGCGAGGCGCCGGTCAATGCGATCTGGGAAGGGTCCGGCAATGTCATGGCGCTCGATGTGCTTCGCGCGGTCGCGCGCGCGCCCGAACCGGCGCGTGCGACGATCGCGGCGCTTGGCGAAGCCTGCGGGCTTGATCCGAAGACGCTGGGGCTCGACGTTGGTCCTTCGGCGGCGAACGAGCGTTTCGCTCGCCGCTTCTGCGAGCGCCTTGCGCGACTGGCGGCGGCCGCCGCGCTCGCGGAAGGATCGGCTGGCTTGCGAGACGCGTATGTATCGGCGCGTCTGACCGGCGCCCCGCAGAGCCAATTCGGCGCCGCCGATTTGGCCGGCGCCGAGGAGGGGCTGATCGAGCGGATATTGCCGCAGGCGTCGTAAACCCCTCTTCCTTCAGGGTGAGGGTGCGCATCCTGTCCTGGCCCAACCACATCCGAGATTGGCGCTGATTTCAGCGCCAAGTTCTCATTGATTTCATCTCGCGCTTTCGCTCCGCCATGCAAACAATGAGTAAATCTGCCGACGTCGGAGTGTCTAGACACGTACTTTATATTTCGTACCTTCCCGTCATTTTCTGCTAAGCCGATCCCCTCACCCCTGACCCCTCTCCCTTCGGGAGCGGGGATGAACCGCGGCTTAAGCTTACGAAATCGCCGGCTGATCGATCACCCATAACCAGGTCCCGTCGTTCTGCCTCCGAGCGATCTCGGCAGTAACAACCCCGTTCGGAAGGCGGGTCGAGGTGAGGGCCAAGTCGCCGCAAACGATCGCCGGCCGCTGGTCGCCGAGCTCAAATTTCACCGATGTGGCGACAAGGCTGGCATAGAACGCGCGAATGGCTTCTCTCCCTCGCGCCAATTGGCCTTTGCCGCAATCGAGGATGGCGTCGGCTTGGTAAAGCGCCGCCATCCCGTCAGCGTCGCCAATCCTCTGACGGGCGATCAGCAGACGGGCCAAATCTTGAGGATCGCGCGCTGGTCCGTGGTCCATTTCGCGCCTCGTACAAGCACACGGCGCCCGCTTGAAATGCTAGAGCATGCTGCTTTGAAATAGAACCACTTAAGTCATTGCGAGCGAAGCGAAGCAATCCACTCATAGGGCTGAGCTCTATGAATGGATTGCTTCGTCGCTGCGCTCCTCGCAAAGACAGCGACGGATTCCGTTTAAACGCCGCGCGCTCTAGGCAATTGGCATGGGCCTTAAAGGCCTCGCCCCTCAAAACAAGCTCAACTGCTTCACGCCGTCGAGTTCCTCCCTTTCCGGCGGGCGGAACAGATCGAGGCGCAGCTCGGTCGCCTTCTCGTTGTAGCCGAGCTTCTTGGCGGCGATCTCGAATCGCCGGCCGATCATCCAGGCGTAAGGCCCGGAGCCGGCCATGCGGCGGCCCCAGGTCGAATCATAATCCTTGCCGCCGCGCGTCGATTGAATGAGCGACATCGTGTGCTTGAGCTTGTCGGGATAATTGACGAGCAGCCATTCGCGGAAAATGTCGCGAAGCTCCAACGGCAGGCGCAGCAGCGTATAGCCGGCCTCGCGCGCCCCCGCCGCATGGGCGCGCGTCAGGATCGTCTCGATCTCGGAATCGTTGATCGCCGGAATGATCGGCGCCGTCATCACGCCGGCGGGGACGCCGGCTCTCGCCAAACGCTCGATCGCCTCCAAGCGGCGCTCCGGCGTCGGCGCGCGCGGCTCCATCCGGCGAGCCAGGTCGCGATCGAGCGTCGTCACCGAGACATAGACTTTGGCGAGGCCCTTCGCCGCCATCGGCCCGAGAATGTCGAGATCGCGAACAACGAGATTGGATTTGGTGACGATGCCGACCGGATGATCGTATTTCGCCAAGACCTCCAGGATCGAACGCGTGATGCGATATTGCCGTTCGATCGGCTGATAAGGATCGGTGTTCGCGCCCATGGCGATCGACTGGACGCGATAGTTCTTCGCCGCAAGCTCGCGTTCGAGCAGCGCCGCCGCGCCCTCCTTGGCGAAAAGCTTGGTCTCGAAATCGAGGCCGGGCGACAAGCCGAGATAGGCGTGGGTCGGCCGCGCGTAGCAATAGACGCAGCCGTGCTCGCAGCCGCGATAGGGGTTGATCGAGCGGTCGAAGGAAATGTCGGGCGACTCGTTCCGCGTGATGATGTTGCGCGCCTTCTCCAAGATCACTTCGGTCTTGAACGGCGGCAGATCGTCGAGCGCGCCCCAGCCGTCGTCAAAATCTTCGCGCTGCGCGTTTTCGAACCGTCCGGAAAGATTGGTCGCAGCGCCGCGGCCGCGCCGCCTGTCGTCGGCGACGATCCTGTCGCCGAACTTAACGCCGAGCCTCCGGCCGACCTGTTCGGACAGGTCGGCAAAGTCCTGCTGACGTTGGCTGCCCATTTTCCGGTCTCTCCCGAAATGAGAACAAATAGGGAACACTCATTTAGTCAGGCTGACGCGCGGCGTCAAGTGCGTCGCGGTTCGCGCGCGTCGCCGACGGAATATGACGATCTCCTGAGCGCGCTTGTTCATCCTTTCGGGGAGGCGCAGGATGTGATCGGCGCGCGCGGCGCCAAAGCAAAAATCAGCGCCGCGGCGGCTTGGGGAGGAAGCCATGCTCGGGCTCATGCAGCAGCGGCCGCTGCTGATCTCAAGTCTCGTCGACTATGCCGCGACCTATCACGGCGAGCGCGAGATCGTCTCCCGTGATCCCGAAGGAGCGTTCCACCGCTCGAACTATTCGCACGTCGCCGCGCGGGCGAAGCGCGTCGCCAATGCGCTTGGCGCGCTTGGCGTTGCCTCCGGCGACCGCGTCGCCACGCTCGCCTGGAACAGCCATCGCCACCTCGAACTCTACTACGGCGTCACCTGCTCCGGCCGCGTGCTGCACACGGTCAACCCGCGGCTTTTTGGCGAGCAGCTCCGCTACATCATCCATCACGCCGAGGACGGATACATATTCTTTGATCCTCTGTTCGCGCCGCTCGTCGAGCAACTGGGGCCGCATCTGCCGTTGGTTCGCGGCTGGGTGGCGCTTTGCGAAGCGGGCGGCATGCCGGCGGCGAAGGTCAAGAACCTTCTCTGCTACGAGGAGCTGCTTTCCGCCGCCTCGCCGGACCACGATTGGCCTTTGTTCGACGAGAACACGGCCTGCACCCTCTGCTACACTTCGGGCACGACAGGCAATCCGAAGGGCGTGCTCTACAGCCACCGCTCGACGGTCCTGCACGCTTTCGCCGCCTGTTCAGCGGATGGCTTCGGATTGAGGGCGCGCGATTCGATCCTGGTCGTGGTGCCGCTGTTTCACGCCAACGCCTGGAGCCTGCCGTTCTCGGCGGCGATGTGCGGGGCGAAACTCGTGCTTCCCGGTCCCAATCTTGATCCCGAGAGCATCTACATGCTCCTCGAGAAAGAAGAATGCACCAAGGCCGGCGGCATTCCGACGATCTGGCTCAATGTGCTCGCCTGGATCGAGAACAACCGATCGCGTTTGGACTTGTCGCGGTTGAAGCTCAAAGAGGTTTTTTCCGGCGGGACCGCGCCGCCGCGCGCGACGATCGAGAAATTCCACGATCTCCTCGGCGTCTTTCTGCGCCATGCCTGGGGGATGACCGAGACCAGCCCCATCGCCACCGTCGGCTCGCCGCTCGCCAAGCACGACGCCGCGACGCGCGAAGAACTCGTCGACATGCAGGTGGCGCAAGGGCGCCAGGCCTATGGGATCGAAGTGAAGCTCGTCGGCCGCAACGGCGAGGATCTGCCGCATGACGGCAAGTCGGTCGGCGAATTGAAAGTGCGCGGCAACTGGGTGATTTCCGGCTATTTCAAAGGCGAGGGCGGCGAGGTCGTCGACAAGGACGGATGGTTCGGCACCGGCGATGTCGCGACGATCGACGCCGACGGCTATGTGCGACTCACCGATCGCTTGAAAGACGTGATCAAGTCGGGCGGCGAATGGATTTCCTCAATCGAGATCGAGAATCTCGTGGTCTCGCATCCGGACGTGTTCGAGGCCGCCGTGATCGCCATCGAGCATCCGGTCTGGCAGGAGCGGCCCTTGCTGATTGTCCAGCCAAAGCCTGGCCGCAGCCCGTCGAAACAATCGATCCTCGACTTCCTATCCGGCAAGATCGCCAAATGGTGGATGCCGGACGATGTCGTCTTTGTCGACAGCCTGCCGCATACCGCGACGGGCAAATTGCTCAAGACGGAGCTTCGCGCCCAGCACCGCGGTCACCTTGCGGTGAGCGGGTAGCGTCAGCGGCGTTGGTCGATTTCGAGCGCCACGAACGGCCGAACCTGCTCGCTGAGCTCGCGTTTCCTCATGGTGGAGACCTGCTTCTTTGATGACCGCGCTTCGGAATCTCGCGGCTAAGCGTTATAATTGCTTTGATGACTGAGCTTCTCGAGAAGGCCCTCGCCGCCGTCTCCGCCCTGCCCGACGACCAGCAGGACGAAGCCGCGTTTATCCTCTTGCAGTTCGTAGGAATTGAGCCGCCGCTTAACCTCACGGACGAGGACAAGGCCGAGATTGAAGGCTCGCTCGCCGAGCAAGCGCGCGGAGAATTTGCAACCGACGAGGAAATTCGCGCCATTTGGGCAAAGCACGGACGTTGAAAGTCCGCTACACCCCGCGCGCGGCCCGCCAGCTTGACGCAATCCTTGACTATATCGACGCGCGCTCGCCGCAAGGCGCAGCGCATGTTTTTGATCGGATCGAGGCGACGCTTGCGATGCTCGCCGATCATCCCAACAGCGGGCAAGCCCTCCCTCAATCCTCCATGCGTCGCATCGTGGCGACCCCTTACCCCTATCTGATTTTCTACAGCGTCACCGCCGAGGGCGTGACTATTCACCGGATCCGCCACGCCGCGCGTCGATAGGGATCTCCATTTTTCCACGCTATCAGGCGGGCGAGGCCGGCAGGAACGGGCCCAAGCCTCTTGACGTCACCGCCAGCCGCCTGATCCGATAGCGACGGCCTATCGCCCAGGGTCGCTGCGTTTGCTTTTTGTTGTATTTTTGCAACAGACTGTTGGTTTGAGGCGCGCACATGGTGCTCCGCCAACTCGAATATCTGGTCGCCCTCGCCCGCGAGAAGCATTTTGGCCGCGCCGCGGCGGCTTGCAATGTCTCGCAGCCCACTCTCTCGGCGGCGATCCGCCAGTTAGAGGAGGAACTTGGCGCGCCGATCGTCGAGCGGGGCCATAAATTCCATGGGCTGACCGTGCAAGGGCGCGCAGCGCTCGATCACGCTCATCGCATCCTCGCCGAAGCGGGCGCTTTGAAACGCGACCTCGAAGAATTGGATCGCGGGCTCTCAGGCCGTTTGAGCATCGGCGCCATCCCAACCGCGCTGCCGATCGTCGCCCACATTACCGCGCCATTCTACGAGCGTTTCCCGAATGTGTTGGTGACGATCCTGTCCTTGAACTCGCAGCAGATCCAGAAGGGCATCGACGATTTCGAACTCGACGTCGGCCTCACCTATCTCGACAACGAGCCTTTATCCAACGTGCGCGCCAAGCCCATCTATGTCGAGCGCTACATGTTCCTGACGCCGTCTTCCGGGCCTTTCGCGCGCCGCCGCACCATCACCTGGAAAGAGGCGGCCAGCGCGCCGCTCTGCCTTCTGACGCCGGACATGCAGAATCGCCGCATCGTCGATGGCGTGTTTCGTTCGGCCGACGCCTCGCCAAACCCCGCCATGGAGACGAACTCGATCTTCAATCTTTGCTCTCACGTCTCCTCCGGCCTGTGGTCGTCGATCGTGCCGGTGCAACTTTTGCAGTTCTTCGGCGTTCCCAGGCGCACGCGGGCCATCGAACTGGTGGAGCCCAGCGCGCAGCGAACGATCGGCCTCATCATGGCCGACCGCGATCCGCCCTCACCGCTCGCCCGCAACCTATTCGGGATGGAGCGGCCGGCGGACATCGAAAGCCTTATCCTGCCGCCGCTCTCGGCGGCGGAGGTTGAGAATGATCAATAGGAATAAGCTATCGATCGGTCGGAAGGTTCAATTTGCCAGTCCGCCGCTCTTGTTTGATCCTAGACAAAGCGGGGACGGCGATTAACGCCTATCAAAGCCACGTTTGATAGAGGCGGACGATGACGCGCAAGCTGGCTTGGGACGACAAACTGGCGAGCCGTCTTATCGAGGAGCGTAAGAGCCAGGCAGGCGCGCTTCTGCCGATCCTGCACGCCCTTCAGGACGCTTTTGGCTATGTCGATCGCGCCGCGATCGCCCCAATCGCCGAGGCGCTCAATATTTCAAAGGCCGAGGTCCATGGGGTCGTGACATTCTACCACGACTTCCGCGACGCGCCGGCCGGCGGCCGCGTCCTTAAAATCTGCCGCGCCGAATCCTGCCAATCCATGGGCTGCGAAGCGCTGGTCGAGCATCTGCGCGATGCGCATGGCCTTAAGGTCGATCGTCGCGACGGCGTCGGCCCGCTTAAAGTCGAGACGGTCTATTGCCTCGGCAATTGCGCGCTGTCGCCCGCCGCGATGCTGGACGGCCAGCCGATCGGGCGGCTGACCGCCGCAAAGCTCGACGCAATCGCGGACGAGGCGAGGGCATGAGCGTCAAAATCTACGTGCCTGGCGATTCGGCGGCGCTCTCGGTCGGCGCCGACGCCGTCGCTGAGGCGATTCAACGCGAAGCGCGCAAGCGGAGGCTCGATGTTGCGATTGTCCGCAATGGCTCGCGAGGTCTCTTCTGGCTGGAGCCTTTAGTCGAAGTCGAGACCGCGGAAGGGCGTTTCGCTTATGGCCCGATCGAAGCGGGCGAGATCGCCTCCCTCTTCGACGCGCGTTTCCTGTCCGGCCGCGCGCATCCCAAGGCGCAGGGGCGCATCGAGGATCATCCGTACCTCAAGAGCCAGCAACGCCTGCTTTTCGCCCGCTGCGGGATCATCGATCCTCTGTCGCTCGACGAATATCGCGCGCATGGCGGCCTAAAAGGCCTCGAGCGCGCGCTCGCCAGCGGCTCAAAGACGATCATCGAGGACGTGATCGCGTCTGGTTTGCGCGGCCGCGGCGGCGCCGGGTTCCCGGCTGGGATCAAATGGCGCACCGTGGCGGCGACGTCGGCCGATCAAAAATACATCGTCTGCAATGCCGACGAAGGCGACAGCGGCACATTCGCCGACCGGATGATCATGGAAGGCGACCCCTTCGTCCTCATCGAAGGCATGACGATTGCCGCTCTCGCGGTCGGCGCGACCAAAGGCTTCGTCTATATCCGCTCCGAATATCCGCATGCTTTCGCCAAATTCGACGCCGCGCTGGCCGTCGCGCGGCAAGGCGGCCTGCTCGGGCGATCGGTCTTGGGCTCGTCGCACGCTTTCGACATCGAGACGCGGCTCGGCGCCGGCGCCTATATCTGCGGCGAAGAAACCTCGCTGCTCGACAGTCTCGAAGGAAAGCGCGGCCAGGTGCGCTTCAAGCCGCCGCTGCCGGCTGTCTCCGGCCTCTTCGGCAAGCCGACGGTCGTCAACAACGTGCTGACCCTGGCGTCGACGCCTTGGATTCTCGCGCACGGCGCCAGGACTTACGCGGACTACGGCATGGGCCGGTCGCGCGGCACGCAAGCTTTCCAGCTCGCCGGCAATGTCAAGCGTGGCGGCCTCGTCGAACTCGCCTTTGGCGCAACGATTCGCAGCCTCATCAAGGACTTCGGCGGCGGAACCGCGACAGGGCGGAAAATCCGCGCGGTGCAAGTCGGCGGCCCGCTCGGCGCCTATTTCCCAGACTCTTTGCTCGATACGCCGCTCGACTACGAGGCGATGCTGGCGGCGAAAGGCATGCTCGGCCATGGCGGGATCGTCGTCTTCGACGACAGCGTCGATCTTTCCCGCCAGGCGCGCTTCGCCTTCGAATTTTGCGCTTACGAAAGCTGCGGCAAATGCACGCCGTGCCGCATCGGCTCGGTGCGCGGCGCCGAAACGATCGACAAGATCATTGCCGGCAAAGACTCAGAGAAGAACATCGCGCTGGTGCGCGATCTTTGCACAGTCATGACCGACGGATCGCTCTGCGCGCTCGGCGGGCTGACGGCGCTGCCGGTGATCAGCGCGCTCGATCATTTTTCTGAAGATTTCGCGCCCCGGCCGAGCCGGATCGCCGCGGAGTAGGAGGAGCATATGGCTCTCGCCCAAGAACTCGACACGGGCACGCCGATCCGCGTCGGCCCGCCGACCGTCGCCTTGACCATCGATGGGCAGGAGGTCTCCGTTCCAGCCGGAACTTCGGTGATGGCCGCGGCGGCGACTTTGGGGACAAAAATCCCCAAACTCTGCGCAACCGACATGCTGGAGGCGTTCGGCTCCTGCCGCCTTTGCCTCGTCGAGATCGAGGGGCGCAAGGGAACGCCGGCCTCCTGCACGACGCCCGTCGAAGCGGGCATGAAGGTTCACACGCAGACGACTCGCCTCGCCGCTTTGCGGCGCGGCGTGATGGAGCTCTACATCTCCGACCATCCGCTCGATTGCCTGACCTGCAGCGCCAATGGCGATTGTGAATTGCAGGACATGGCGGGGGCGGTGGGTTTGCGCGAAGTGCGCTACGGTTACGACGGCGCCAATCACTTGAAGGCGCCGACCGACGCCTCCAATCCGTATTTCACCTTTGAATCGTCGAAATGCATCGTCTGCTCGCGTTGCGTGCGCGCCTGCGAGGACGTGCAAGGCACTTTCGCCCTGACGATCGACGGTCGCGGTTTTGCCTCGAAAGTCTCAGCCGGCGGCGTCGATTTTCTGGGATCGGAGTGCGTATCCTGCGGGGCCTGCGTTCAGGCCTGCCCGACCGCGACGCTCAACGAAAAGAGCGTCATCGAGCATGGCGCGCCGGAGCGCTCGGTCATTACGACCTGCGCTTATTGCGGCGTCGGCTGCTCCTTCAGGGCCGAGGTCAGGGGCGAGCAGGTCATTCGCATGGTCCCGTCCAAGGGCGGCAAGGCTAATGAGGGCCATTCCTGCGTCAAGGGACGCTTCGCCTATGGCTATGCGACCCACAAGGACCGCATCGTCAAGCCGATGATCCGCGAGAAGATCACCGATCCCTGGCGTGAGGTCTCTTGGGACGAGGCCCTCAGCCATGCAGCGCGTGAATTCAAGCGCCTGCAGGCGAAATACGGACGCGACGCGATCGGCGCCATCACCTCCTCGCGCTGCACCAACGAGGAAACCTTCCTCGTCCAGAAACTGGTGCGCGCCGGCTTCGGCAACAACAATATCGACACTTGCGCGCGCGTCTGCCATTCGCCGACCGGCTATGGACTCGGCAAGACTTTCGGAACGTCGGCCGGGACGCAGGACTTCAAGTCGGTCGAGAAGGCCGACGTGATCATGGTCATCGGGGCCAACCCGACCGATGCGCATCCGGTCTTCGCCTCGCGCATGAAGAGACGCTTGCGCGAAGGCGCGAAGCTCATCGTCATCGATCCGCGCCGCATCGATCTGGTGCGGACGCCGCATGTCGAGGCTGATTATCATCTACCCTTGCGGCCGGGCGCGAATGTCGCGGTGGTCAACGCCTTGGCGCATGTCATCGTCACCGAAGGCCTCGTCAACGAGGCGTTCGTGCGCGAGCGCTGCGATCTCGCGGCCTTCGAGAGTTGGGCGCGTTTCATCGCGGATGAAGGCAACTCGCCGGAGGCGACGGAAGCCCTCTCCGGCGTGCCGGCCGCCGATCTTCGCGCGGCCGCCAGGCTCTATGCGACCGGCGGCAATGGCGCGATCTATTACGGCCTCGGCGTCACCGAGCATAGCCAAGGCTCGACTATGGTCATGGGCATGGCCAATCTCGCCATGGCGACGGGCAATATCGGCCGCGACGGCGTCGGCGTGAATCCTTTGCGCGGCCAGAACAATGTCCAGGGCTCGTGCGACATGGGCTCCTTTCCGCACGAGTTCTCGGGCTACCGCCATGTGTCGGATGACGCGACGCGCGAAGCCTTCGAGCATCTCTGGGGCGTGCCGCTCTCCAAGGAGCCGGGCCTGCGCATTCCCAACATGATGGATGAAGCGGTCGACGGCGCGTTCATGGGCATCTTCATCCAGGGCGAAGACATCGCTCAGTCCGATCCCGACACGCAGCACATCACGGCGGGCCTAAGGGCCATGGAATGCGTCGTCGTGCAGGACCTCTTCCTCAACGAGACGGCGCGCTACGCGCATATATTCCTGCCCGGCGCCTCCTTCCTCGAAAAGGACGGGACTTTCATCAACGCCGAGCGTCGTATCGGCCGCGTGCGCAAGGTCATGACGCCGCTTTGCGGCATGGCCGATTGGGAGTCGACGATCGCCTTCGCCAAGGCGTTGGGCGTCGAGATGACCTATTCGCACCCCTCCGAAATCATGGACGAGATCGCGGCGCTCACGCCGACTTTCGCCGGCGTGTCTTACGAGCGGCTTGACGAACTCGGCTCGATCCAATGGCCCTGCAACGGCGAGGCGCCGACGGGCACGCCGATCATGCATGTCGATCGCTTCGTGCGCGGCAAGGGCCGCTTCATGCTGACGGAATTCATCGCCACCGAGGAGCGGACCGGGCCGCGTTTCCCGCTGTTGCTGACGACGGGGCGAATCTTGTCGCAGTACAATGTCGGCGCGCAGACGCGCCGCACCGAAAACAACGTCTGGCACAAGGAGGACTTGCTCGAAATCCATCCTTTCGACGCCGAAAGCCGCGGCATCCGCGACGGCGATCTTGTTTCGCTGCAGAGCCGCACGGGCGAGATTTCGCTGCACGCCAAGGTGAGCGAGCGCATGCAGCCGGGCGTCATCTATACGACATTTCACCACGCGGCGACGGGCGCCAATGTCGTCACCTCCGATTACTCCGATTGGGCGACCAACTGCCCCGAATACAAGGTGACGGCGGTGCAAGTCAGGCGCACCAACCACTACTCCGATTGGCAGGAGCGCGATCGCGAGGAGGGCTTCTCGCTGCGGCGCATCGCGGAAAGGTTGGTCGATGCCGCCGAATGACGAGGCCGCCATCGAAGTTTCGTCGCGGGATTATTCATACCAAAGCGGCCCTACGGACCGCGCGGCGCTTCGCCCGGTCGTGGTCGAAGCGCCAATCAATATTCTCTTTGGCGGCGTCGGCTTCGCGGTGATGATGGCGACGCCGCAGGACCTCGAGGACTTCGCTTACGGGTTCGCGCTGACCGAAGGGATAATCGAGGGACCTCGGGACATTCGCGGCGTTGAAGTTACGCACGCCGACGGCGGCCTCAAACTGGACATCACCCTCGTCGGCGAAAGGATGAGCGCGCATCTGGCCCGCGGCCGCGCCTTGTCAGGTCGTACCGGCTGCGGCCTTTGCGGCATTGCCGATCTCGCCCAGCTTCCTCAGCCGATAAAGGCTGCGACGCCGCGCGCGCCCATCGCGCCCTCGTCAATCATGACAGCGCTCCAGGCGATCGAGCGCGGTCAAACGCTCAACGCACGGACTCGCGCGGCGCATGGCGCCGCTTGGTGCGATCAGGGCGGCGCGCTCGTCGCGCTCAGGGAGGACGTCGGGCGTCACAACGCGCTCGACAAATTGATCGGCGCGCTCATCCGGCGCGGGTTAAGCGCGGACAATGGCTTCCTGGTCATCACGAGCCGTTGTTCCTTCGAAATGGTGGCCAAGGCGGCGATTTTCGGCGCTTCAACCTTGGTCGCGCTGTCCGCGCCGACTTCGCTGGCGCTGGAGCGCGCCGCCGCCTGTGGCTTGACGCTGATCGCCCTCGCTCGCGCGGACCATGCGACAATCTTTGCCGCCGACGCGGCGCCGGCGCGTCAACCTAAGGGCGGGGGCCTCGCCGCGTGAGCAACGACAAGGCGGCCAAGCTCGTGCATATGGCCAATCAGATCGGCGAATATTTTAGGACTTTGCCGGAACCCGAAGCGACGGCGAACACGGCCGATCATCTGCGCCGTTTCTGGACGCCGAAGATGCGGAGGGAGATTATCGCTTTCGCGGAGGGCGGCGGCGCCGGCCTCAATGCGCTCGCCGCGCGGGCCGTAGCCGAGTTGAAAAGGCTGGCCGCGCCGCAGTCGATACCACCAAAGTAGCATCCCGCTTCGGTCAAGAAAGTGTCATCTTTTATCGAACGATACTAGAAACAGCCGACGAAGAAATCGTCGCGCGGCCAGCGTCGCTGGCGAAAAGGGGGGAGACAATGGCGAGCGTTGTCGCCACGGAAGGGCGCGAGTCCCGCCCAAACGCATCGCCATCGAGAGAATTGCTGCGGGATCCGTATGCCCGTTCAACGCCGACCGCTGCGGCTCTTTTCGATGACGGGCGTCCGAACCCGGTTCGTGGGAGGGACAGATGAGCTTTCTTTCCGTGCTCGATCGCGAGCGCACGATCGCCAAGCGGGGATATTCGCGCTGGCTCATTCCGCCCGCGGCGCTTTGCGTGCATCTCTGCATCGGGCAAGCCTATGCGTTCAGCGTCTTCAATCTGCCCATGACCAAGCTCATCGGCATCTCTCAATCTGCGCCTGACGATTGGCCATTGACGGAGCTTGGTTGGATTTTCAGCCTCGCCATTTTCTTTCTTGGAGTCTCGGCGGCTTTGCTTGGCCGCTGGGTCGAAGAAGGCGGCCCGCGCAGAGCGATGTTCACGGCCGCATTGTGCTGGGCCGGGGGCTTTCTGCTTTCGGCGGTCGGCGTCTATGTGCACAATATTTGGGTCGTCTATATCGGCTATGGCGTGCTTGGCGGGTTCGGCCTCGGCATCGGCTATATCTCGCCGGTCTCGACCTTGATCAAATGGTTCCCGGATCGCCCTGGCATGGCGACTGGCATGGCGATCATGGGCTTCGGCGGGGGCGCCTTCATTGCTTCGCCGCTGTCGGTGTTTCTGATCAAGGCGTTTTCGACGCCAACCCACATCGGCGTCGCCGAGACCTTCGTCATCATGGGCGCGATCTATTTCTGCTTCATGATGGTCGGCGCGATCATCGTCCGGGTTCCGGCGCCAGGATGGAAGCCGGAAGGCTATGTCCCGTCGGCGCAGCCCAAGAAGCTGATCACCACCAAGAACGTCTTCGTCTATCAAGCGCTCAAGACGCCGCAATTCTGGCTGATCTGGTGGGTGCTTTGCCTCAACGTCACGGCCGGCATCGGCGTGCTTGGTCAAGCGTCCGCGATGAGCCAAGAGATGTTTCCCGGGCGGATCACCGCTGTCGCCGCCGCCGGCTTCGTCGGGTTGATGAGCCTCTTCAACATGGGCGGGCGTTTCATCTGGGCGTCGATTTCAGACTATATCGGAAGAAAGAACACCTATTTCATCTTCTTCGCGCTCGGCTTCGTCCTCTACGCGATCGTTCCTTATTCTGGCGGAATCGGCAATGTCGCGCTATTCGTACTTTGCTTCCTGATCATCATCAGCATGTACGGCGGCGGATTCGCGACCGTTCCCGCCTATCTCCGCGACATGTTCGGCACGCAATATGTCGGCGCGATCCATGGGCTTCTTCTCACCGCGTGGTCGATGGCCGGCATCTTCGGCCCCGTGTTGGTCAACTACATTCGCCAGTACAACGTCACTCATGGCGTAGCTCACGCGCAGGCCTACAACGTCACAATGTATGTGATGGATGTGCTGCTGGTGATTGGCTTCATCTGCAATTTCTTCGTGCAAGAGGTCGATTCCAAGCATCATTTGGCGATGCGCGAAGCCGACGCGACCTCCTGAGCCGAATCGGAAGGATCGATAAAAATGGCAGGCGAAAATCTGTCTGACGGTTCCGGCAACGCCTTGAAGCTCGTTTTGGCCTGGGCGTTCGTCGGCATCCCCCTTCTCTGGGGCGTCTGGAACACGCTGCTCGCGGCCCTTCAGCTCTTCCAATAGCCCGCGCGCGCCTTTACTCGCCTGCCGCAATCGCGTAGGACCTTTGCGCAATAAGCCCCGGCCCAGCCCCTTGTTGCTGGCGCCGGGGTTTTCTTTTTTGAGCTTAAGGGTCAGTCGTAGATGGCCAATGTCGTGGTGGTCGGCGCCCAATGGGGCGACGAAGGCAAGGGTAAGATCGTCGATTGGCTTTCCGTCTCCGCCGACGTCGTCGTGCGCTTTCAGGGGGGCCACAACGCCGGCCACACGCTGGTGATTGACGGCACGACGTTCAAGCTCGCGCTGCTGCCTTCAGGAATCGTCCGGCCCGGCAAATTGTCGGTCATCGGCAATGGCGTCGTGCTCGACCCGCACTTCCTCGTCGAGGAGATTGCGAAAATTCGCAACCAAGGCGTCGCGGTGACGCCGGACAATCTGAAGATCGCCGAGAATGTCCCGCTGATCTTGGGGCTGCATCGCGAGCTCGACGCCCATCGCGAATCTTCCAATGTCGCAGGCGTCAAGATCGGCACGACCAAGCGCGGCATTGGTCCGGCCTATGAGGATAAGGTCGGCCGGCGCGCGATCCGCCTGATGGACCTTGCCGAGCCGGCGGAGCTTGACGCCAAGATCAATCGCCTCCTCGCCCATCACGATCCTTTGCGCCGCGGTCTGGGCCTCGATCCGCTCGATCCAAGGGCGATCCGCGAAGAGCTGCTCGCGGTCGCCCCAAAAATCCTGCCTTTCATGGCCGCAACCTACGATCTGCTCGATCGCGAACGCCGCGCGGGCAAACGCATCCTTTTCGAGGGAGCGCAGGGCGCGCTGCTGGACGTCGACCACGGCACCTATCCTTACGTCACCTCGTCCAATACCGTGGCTGGCGGCGCTGCGACGGGCTCGGGCCTTGGCCCCGGCGCGATCGGGTACGTGCTTGGCATCGCCAAGGCCTATACGACCCGGGTCGGCGGCGGTCCCTTCCCCACCGAACTTGAGGACGAGACGGGACGATTGATCGGCAAGCGCGGCAACGAGTTTGGAACCAATACGGGTCGGCCGCGCCGATGCGGCTGGTTCGACGCGGTTCTGGTCCGGCAATGCGTCAAAACGTCAGGAATCGACGGAATCGCGCTGACCAAGCTCGATATCCTTGACGGATTCGACCAAATTAAAGTAGCGACGCAATATCGCCTTGATGGCGAGGACATTGATTACTTGCCGGCCGCCCAAGGCGCGCAGGCGCGTGTCGAGCCAGTCTATGAAACGATCGAAGGATGGAGGGAACCGACCGGCGGCGCGCGCTCATGGGCCAATCTTCCTGCGCAGGCCATCAAGTATGTCCGGCGCATCGAAGAATTGATCGGCGCGCCGGTTGCGCTTCTCTCCACGAGCCCCGAGCGTGAGGATACAATTCTTGTGCATGATCCATTTCGGGATTAATGGCGTTACGCATGGGGCCGAACGGGTGACCGGACCTTAGAATGGCTGACTACTATCCGCTTCTCGCCAAAGCTTTGGCGGGATTGCCGAGCAGTTCGACGCAGACCTCACGACAGGCGATCTATGATCGCGCTCGAAAGGCGCTGATCGGCCAATTGCGCTCGATGCGGCCTCCTTTGCCAGAGGAAGACATCGCACGCGAAGATGCGGCCCTGGACGCGGCGATTGCCCGCCTGGAGGGCGAAAAAGGCGGCGCTCCTGCCGCTGGAGCCGCCGCCAAGCCCGCCGCCGCGCCTGCCGCGCCGCAAAAGCCCGCCGCGCCGCCAGTGAGGCCCGCCGCTGCTTCGCCGCCTTCCCCCGCCGGCGGACCCGCGACGAGGCCGCCAGCCGGGCCGCCAACGCCAGTTCCTCCGAAAGGACCGGTCAGCCCGCCGTCATCCGTTAGGCCGCCCGCGGCGGCCGCAGGCGCCGTCAGCGCGCCAGCGGCGGCGGCCGGCCTGGCCGCCAAGCCAGCGTCGCCGCCTGGCGCGCCGCGCTACGCGCCGCCGCCGCGTCCGCCGGCGCCGCGGCAGGCTCCAGTCGCGCCACAAAGGCCTCCCGCGCCGCCGCCGCCCCTGCCTTTCCAGGCGCCAGCCATTGATTCGCCGGTCGGCGTGGCGACGCTCGAGCGGTCGGCAGCGCCGCCGCCGGTCCTTGGACCGGCCCATCCATTCGCAGAGGAAGGACACGCCCCTGCCGTGGCGGCTGCGCCGATCAGGCCAACCGCCGATTCCGCGCGTCCCTCCGCGCCAGGGCCCGCACAGATGCGCCAGCGCAGGCCTTGGCCCTGGGTGGCGTTAATTCTGGTCATCGCGGCGGTGTGCGCCATCGCGGGATTCGCCTTGCTCTGGAAGGAGAAGCCGCAGGACCTGGCGATCAAGGACAACAGCGCTGGCGCGAATACGGCGAAGGAGAGCGCGCCGCCAAACAAAATCGTCGAGCGCGTGCCGACGCCGGGCGACGCTGCGGCGACGGCTTCGCCGCCGCCTGCGGGCGCCGGGCAGACGCAACCTTCAACCGCGGCGCCGCCGGCGGCGGCGGCCACGAGCGCGCCACCCGCCGCGACGGCAAGCCCGCCGCCCGCCGCCGCAACCAATCCGCCGACCGCTTCTGGCGGCGAGACCCCGATCCCAACCGTCACGGTGCCGACCGTTGCGGTCCATCCGGGCGATGCGCCCCAGAACGGCGCGCAAATCGCGGCGGCTCAGCCGCCGGCGGCGACTGCGTCAACGCCTTCTCGCGCCGCCTTGCTGATCGACGCTGGCGATCCGCAGAAGCCGAAGATCGATCTTGGAACGGCGCTGTGGACGCTCGTGCCGCCGGCGCCTGGCCAGCAGGCCGCCGGCCCATCGGTGCAAGCCGAGATCGACATCCCTGATTTGAAATTGCACGCCGCGCTGACGATCCACAAGAACACCGACCCGAACCTGCCGGCGACGCACACGATCGATCTGCGCTTTACTTTCGCCGACGGCGCCGACACTAAGGGCTTCAAGGATATGGCGCTGCCGCAAATGCGGCGCGACGACACGCCGACCGGCGATTCGGTCTCAGGCGTCCGCGTGAAGATCAATGACGCCTATTATCTCGTCGGCTTGACGCGTTCGGACACCGATCTCGGGCACAATCTCGATCTTCTCGGCGGGCGCAATTGGTTCGATTTTCCGCTTCTCTTCAACGATGACCACGTCGCCAAACTGACCATCGAGAAGGGAGCGACCGGGCAGAGCGTGATCGCGCAGGCGATCGCGGCCTGGAAGTAGGGAGGCGCTCAGAGCGCGTCGCTCGGCGCCTCCTTGGATTCGTACCGCATGATCAGCGGCGCCTGCGCGATGGCGAACAGGAAGATCAGCGGGATGACGCCGAACGTCTTGAACCCCGCCCAGAAATTATCCGATTGGGTGCGCCAAACAGCCTCGTTGAGCGCGGCGAGCGCGATGAAAAAGAAGCTCCATCGATAAGTCAGCTTGCGCCAACCTTCCTCGGTGACCTGGATCGCGTTGTCGAAGAGCACGGGCAGCAGCAGCTTGCCGAAGGCGAGCCCGCCGAGCAGCGCGCCGCTGAAGAGAAGATAGAGCACGGTTGGCTTGATTTTGATGAAGGTCTTGTTTTCGAAATACAGAGTCAGCGCGCCGAAAATGACGACGATGACCGCCGTCACCAGCGGCATGGTCGGTAGGCGGCGGAGCAACGCGTAAGAGACGCAGAGCGTCGTGACCACCGCGACCATCAGGACGCCTGTCGCGACGAACAAATTGAATTTCCAATTGGTGGCGAAGAACAACAGAAGCGGTCCGAACTCCAGCGCGAATTTCAACGCGGGATTGATAGAGCGGCGCTGGCCTGCCGCCTTAGCAGCCTTGATTTCCGTCATTCGTGGTTCTCCCAAAAGGAGATTTGTCATGGCGCGATCGGCCTATCAAGCGCGAGGCGCGAGACCGCCGGCGGTGAGGGCTCGCGTCAGCCCTCCAGATCGACGATCGCCTCGGCGAAGTCTCGCGCGGCGAAGGGTTCGAGATCGTCGATGCTTTCGCCGACGCCGATGAAATGCACGGGTAAGGCGAATTTCTCGGCGATCGCCACGAGAATGCCGCCGCGGGCGGTGCCGTCGAGCTTGGTCATGACGAGGCCGGTGACGCCGGCGACCCTGGCGAAGGTCTCGACCTGGCTCAAGGCGTTTTGGCCGACCGTGGCGTCGAGCACGAGCAGGACGGCATGCGGCGCCTCTGGCTCGATCTTTTTCAGGACCCGGATGACCTTCTCCAGCTCCGCCATCAATTCGGCGCGGTTTTGCAACCGCCCGGCAGTGTCGATCAACAAGACGTCATCGCCGCGCTCCTTCGCCTCGGTCAAAGCCTTGAAGGCGACGCCGGCGGAATCGCCGCCCTCAACGCCCGCCACGACGTGAGCGCGCGCGCGCGCGCCCCAGACGCGCAATTGTTCGATCGCCGCCGCGCGAAACGTGTCGCCTGCGGCTAACGTAACTTTCCGACCCTCCGCTGATAATTTTGCCGCGAGCTTGCCGATCGTCGTCGTCTTGCCCGAGCCATTGACGCCGACTGCCAAAATGACGAACGGCTTCAGCGACGCATCGATCGCAAGGGGCCGCGCGACCGGCGTCAAAATGCGCTCGATCTCGGCGGCAAGGATCGCCTTGACCTCGCGCGGCTCGATCGTCTTGTCGTAGCGGCCGCGCGCAATCGCCTCGCGAACCCGCGCCGCCGCCGCGACGCCGAGATCGGCCTGGATCAGGACATCCTCGAGGTCGTCGAGCGCGGCTTCGTCAAGCTTGCGTTTGGAGAAGATATCGCCGATGCCCTGGCCGATCGCCGAAGAGGAGCGCGACAGCCCGCTCTTCAGCCGGCTCCACCAGCTTCGCTCAGCCGGCGGCGCTTCTTCGGCTGGCGAAGCCTGATCGCCGCGGCCGAACATGCGCTTGAGCAAGCCGGGCTTCGCGCCCTTATCCCTGTCGTTGGCAGTCATCCGCCTCTCGATTGGCGCCTTGCGCCGCCCGGCGAGGCGGCTAGCTTTTCGGTCATGACGCCCGAAGAAACAAGAGCGCGGCTTCTCTATCGCGACGGGCTGATGCTGGTCATCGATAAGCCGGCGGGGATCGCCGTCCACCGCGGCCCAAAAGGCGGCGCGAGCCTCGAGGACGATTTCGACGCTTTGCGCTTCGGCCTGCCGCGAAAGCCCGCTCTCGCGCATCGGCTCGATCGCGAGACCTCAGGCTGCCTGGTGCTCGGCCGACACCACAAGGCCTTGGAGAGGCTCGGCCTACTCTTCAAGCAGGGCAAGATTGCGAAAGCCTATTGGGCGATCGTCGAGGGCGGGCCGGATGCGCCGGAGGGGCTCATCGACCTGCCGCTCGGGCGTCTCGACGCCGCCCGAGGCTGGTGGATGAAGGTCGATCCTTCAGGCGCGCCCGCGCAAACGCGATGGCGAATTCTTGGCCGCAGCCAATGGCGGGGGCTGAAGATCGCATGGATCGAGCTTTGCCCGCTGACCGGCCGGACCCATCAATTGCGCGTGCACAGCGCCGCAGAAGGCTGGCCGATCCTTGGCGATGCGATCTATGGGCGCGCGCCGCGAACGGGCGGGCCGCCGCTGCATTTGCACGCGCGGCGCGTCGAAGTTCCCCTCGTCAAGACCAAGCCGCCGATCATCGTCGAGGCGCCGGCGCCCGCTCATATGTTGGAGGCGCTGAAGGCGTGCGGCTTTACGGGCGATGGCGGCTTGAACTTGCCGATTTCCTCGGCGCAGCCCGAGACGCCAAGCTCGAATAAAGTGGTTTCTCCTTAAATCTGCTTTCGCCGAGCTGCTTGCGCCATGGCCATGGATCGTCGCCTCTTGCGGACAGCGCTGACGCCTGAGCGCCTATGGCATATGGCGCGGATCATGGGCGCCTGCGCGCTCGCCTTCATCGGCGCGACGCTCATCGGCTTGACGGAAATCTATTGGTCGCTGATCACCGCCATTGTCGTGACCCAACCCGACTTGAGCAAGACTCTGGCGGCGAGCTCGGATCGTATCATCGCCACTCTGGTCGGCGCGGCGCTTGGCTTCCTGGTTCTCGAGGCTTCCGCCGAGGGCGCGCCAAAATTGCTTCTGTTCTGGGCCGCCCTGACGCCGCTTGTCGTACTGACGGCGATCAAGCCCAATCTGCGCATGTCGGGCGTGACCCTGGTGGTGGTCGTGCTTGTGCCGTCGGTTGGCGAGCCCTTCGTCCGGCCCTTTGACCGCGTCGTGGAAATCCTTCTCGGCGTCATCGCCTCGGTCATCGTCACGGCGGCGATCGATTATGCGGGACCCTCGCGACGCAGGCAGGAATAGCGGCGCTCGTCGCGCTGTTTTCCGCCAATTGCGTGACCGATCGGATTTGGCCGTCAGCGGAATGGCAACTTTCGGGCGATAAGAAACAAAAGGAGACGTTCGACAGCAGGAGTCTAGAGGGCATAGTTCGACCCGATCCGGTCATTGAACGCTTGCAAATATCAAGAATTTCGCACCGCGCCGATTTCCACCGAGATCAGGAGTGACGAATGTTCCTTACCCCTGCAATCATGCCGCTGGACGGCGGAGTAGCGGCAGCGCGAGCAAGGCACCGGCAAGCTGCGTCAGAATGAAACCGAACACATCGGCTGACCGGATGCCGGCGAAAGTAGTGGCCAGCAGGCCGAAGCTCGCAATGGCTTCCGCAAGCCATTGCCCCGTGCCGTTGTGGACATGCTTCGAGAATTGCAGCATCGGCAAATCAAACATGAGGTGCGCGAACCAGACGCCGAGAACGGGAGCAACAACTCGTGTCCGGCGGTCCTATCAGCCCGAAGCGCGATCCTCCGGTAAACACAAACTATGGCGGCGTGTCTTGTTGTCTTCCCGGCCTGGATAACGCGTTTCTTCTGATCGGGGCCGAGCGTCAGTTGCGCGGTGAACGCAGGGAGAGGTAAAAGAACCTTGCCAACAACGTGATCGTGCGTGGCGACGTCGGCGCGCTGTCGGCGCAGGCGACGGTGATCCGTGGTTCATGAGCCACCCTATGAAGACGCGGCATGTCGCAGCCCTGGCGCTCCTCTCCATCGCGGCGGCCCTGATCGCCTTCGTCAGCGTTATTGGGCTCGACGGCCTCGCGTATGTGCTCATCGCTCTGGAGCCCACTCGTCACCAGAACGCCATTGAGGCCGGAAATCTCCTTGGGACATGGGCCGTTGATTGCGGCCGGCCGCCATCGCCGCTCAACATGCACATTGTGATGTCGTCCGCCACTGGCATCGACGGGGTCATCGCGTATCGGTCGAGCGAAGAGGCGAGCCGTGACACGTTTAAAGTGCTGTCCGCGGACCTCCGCGGCGCAGTCTTCGAGACACGGCTGACCGACGAGCTGACCCCGGGTGATGGGACGGTGGGTTACGTCGATCTCACGCAATTGGCGGACACGGGACAGAGAACCCTCGTGACCCTGGCGATGGCCGTCGACGGCAAGCCAAACGAATGGGGCAAAATTACCGTTGCCGCCTGGCAGCGCGCGGACGGAACGTTTGAAATTCGGAACGGCATACGGTCCGCCGATCAGACCGCATATGGTTGGCTGAAGCGGTGCGAAACGTGACCGCGACGCGCCGGATTGCGCAATGCCCGGTATGGTCCGGAGACTGGTTCGGTCGCAGCTTTTCATCTCTCAAGTGCGGGGCGCCAAGCGTCCCGACGGTCACCCGTTGCCGAACAAAGAGAGAGCGACAGGGCGGCCAATGGCTTAGGTGTCCCGCAACCTTGTCCCGGAATTGTCCGCCTCACGCCTGTTCCGAAAATCAAGATATTTGCACTTCGTTCCTGCGAAGGTGAGCCGGTCGTCGCTCTCGATTGGCCCGCCGGGCTCAGAGGCGACGATGACTTCAGCGCCCGGAATGCGCGAAAAAATTGTATGCGGCCCGGTGAAGTCGAGTTGCGTAAGGCCGTGATAGAGCACTTCCACGATGAGGGTATGAGACTCTGCCACGGCGGCTCTCCTCTCGATCTGACGCAAGATATTGCTCGCGATCTCCACCGGCGTAAACGACAAGTTTCGACCCGAAGGGGTCATTCGGCGAGGAGACCCCGATGACGGGCTGACCCTTTGCAGAGCACGGACCGACGAATAGTTGCGCAAAATACCCCCTGTCGCAAAATGAGTATTGCACTAACCGCTACCGCGGTAACGCGCGGTTTATGTTGTTAAGCCTCGTTATGCAGGTTTTGTTGCTGAGAACAGAGCACCGCCCATCATCTTCTTTTGCACGAGATCGACGAACAGGACATAGGACTTGTAGAAGTCGCTGTGGCCAGCAGGTGTTCCGGCCTGCTCTGCCTCTCCTCGCAGTTTCTGATACATGCGTAACCGGTCCGCGAGAATGGGCCCCCAGGCATCGGTCTTGTCGTCAATCTTGTCGATTGTGAAGCCGACGCTGCGCAGCAGTTCAGCATGACGATCGATGCTGATAAGTGTCGCTGCAGCCATACCATCCCAAAGGAGTCGGGTGTTTTCGGTCGATAACGGTTGGTGCGCGATCCAATTGGTGAAAGCAAACCGCCCGCCCGGACGAAGTACGCGATAGGCTTCACCAAGAGCGCGAGCAAATTCGGCAACATGTAGCAACGCCTCTTGGCTTATAACTGCGTCTTGACTGTCGCTCGCCAACGGCAAGGTGGTTACATCGCCTTCGATGACCTTTACCTTGTCGCTCAGACCGACGCGCTGCGTGAGCTCGGCAGCGCCAGCCACCCGAGCAGGTGTCAGTTCAATTCCTGTGACAAAAGCACCGTATCGGTACGCCAGATAGCGCGCAGGGCCGCCAAAGCCTGCACAGAGATCAACGACCTTGGTATCAGCATCGATTTGCGCACATTTGGCCAGATCATCATTCGCGGCAAGACCGCCGTAGTGGTCCTGATCGTGGGGGAACAACTCATCCGGTCGAAGGCCATCCAATGTGCCGCGCTCCGCCTGGAGTTTGGCGAGGATTTGCGCCGAAATCGGATGCTGGTTGCGCAATCCGGTGATCGTGAGCAGCCGTTCCACGGCATCGTGAGCACGCATTCCACGCGATCGTGAGCGGCTGGCGCGTTGCCGACGGCGATATCTGTTCAAGCCTTTTCTGGGGTGTCAACTGGACGGTGTCGGGCTGAGATTTTGCGCATGCTTTCCCCTGTGATGTGCAAGCGATGGGCGTTGTGAACGAGACGATCCAGGATCGCGTCGGCGAGGGTCGGACTGCCGATAATTTCGTGCCATTGCTCGACGGGAACCTGACTGGTGACGATGGTTGAGGCGCGCTGGTGGCGATCTTCGAGGATTTCGAGGAGATCGCGTTGCTCGAGATGGGTGAGCGTCGAAAGCCCCCAATCATCCAGGATCAGGAGCTGGACGCGCCCGAGCGTCTTGAGAAGCCTGGCGTAACGGCCATCGCCGCGCGCGAGCGCCAACGCCTCGAAGAGCCTGGGAACGCGCTGATAGAGCACGCTTCTCCCGT
>DATGHD010000421.1:0-8565 GCA_035308145.1 Roseiarcus sp. | reverse complement strand
AAGGCACCGTCTCGATCACCGGCGCCGCGCCCGGCCCAGCGAAAGTCGCAACACGAATATCCGGCTTGGGCATCGTCGATTCTCCACCAAACGGCGGCTCACTGAGGACCGGCGGCCCGATCTCGAACGCCAACGCCGAATTCCCGGCGGAACGTCGCCTCCATTTCCCGGCGCAAACGAACCGCCGGACTTGTCTCGTCAATCGCGCAGTCGTCCCATCGCACGACTTGCCCGGCCGCGACCCGGCGTCGCACCTTAGCGCCATGGGCGGCGCCGATCGGCAGCGCGCCGAGCGTCAGCGACGCGCGCGCCGGCGCGAGCTTTCCGTAAACCATATAGCCGCCCTCGCCATCCAACGTCTCGCCCACCGCGAGATTGCGTTTCGCCACCGCCGCGACGTCGCCGCGAAAGCTTCGCGTCGCGCCGGTCGCCTCGCCGCGCAGCACAATATTGGCCACCGATATTCCGAGCTCGAGCCCGATGAGGTGATAAGGCTTATACATGGCGCCGTACCACCCAGATGGGTCGGTCTTCAGCCCGTATTCGGCAAAGCAGCGACGAACATATTCTGTGGGCGCCCTGAACGTGACGTAGACGCCCCAGCGCAAGTCACGGTACACCGGCCGGCCGTCGCGCTTCAGCGAGGAGACTGCCTCGACCATGCCGCTCTTTGGCAGAACGCCGCCGTCGGCGTATGGCCGCAAGAGCGAAGGCAGATCGTCGACGCCGCAGGGCGGGAAGGCGAGGCCCTCATCGGCCGCGTCAAGCTCCGTGGCGTTCGCGACCGCCGCCATCTCGATCGCCGACTTGGTCCCATCGAGAAAAGAATTGAACATCTGCGCGTTGAAATCGCCAGCTTTGACTTGCGCGTCGGTGAAGCCGTAGTGGCTCCAGACCGTCGCCGGGGTGGACGCGTGATAGTGAGGCAGATATTTCGTACCCTTGCCGGCCGAGATGACCTCAAATCCTGAGGTGCGCGCCCAGTCGACCATTTCGGCGATCAATGCTGGCTGGTCGCCGTAGGCCATGGAATAGAGAATTCCAGCTTCAGCCGCCCGGCGCGCCAGCAAAGGCCCCGCCAGCGTGTCGGCTTCGACATTCACCATGACGATGTGGCGTTTGTGCTCGCAACAGGCGAGCGCGTGCCGGACGCCGGCGAAAGGATTGCCGGTCGCCTCGACGACCACCTCGATTCCATCGGCGGCGATGAGCGCCTCTGAGTCGTCGGTGAGAAATGTGCCCCCGCTCCGTAGCGCGTCCGCCACCGATTTCGCAGCGGCGCGCTCCGGCGGCCAGCCTATCTTTTCGATCGCTTGCCTGGCGCGGCCGACATCGAGGTCGGCGATCCCGACAACGTGCAAACCCCGCGTCCGGGGCGCTTGCGACAGGAACATCGAGCCGAATTTGCCGGCGCCGATGACGCCTATGCGCGCCGGCCTTCCGGTCTCGGCGAGCGCGGCAAGCTTTAGGGCCATGCTCATCTGCGCGCTCCCCATCGGCGTCGGCTGCTAAGCCTCGGCGCCGCCCCCGGCGTTAAGATTCTCACGCTTGCCCTGAGACCGCGGCAAGGTCCGGTCAGAGGTCAGTCGTCTGACATCCTTGACTCGAAAACCGCCGAATGCAACCCTTGGTGGAGCGCGACGTCAGGGCGAGACCATCCGCGTGGAACGTCAACTTATTGCCGATCTGACGGAGAAGATCAGGGGCGCAGGCTCCCCACGCGAAATTCTTGTCAAGCGGGTCGCTGGCGCGCTGCGGGAACAGATCGCTGCGGGCCAATTGAAGCCCGGCGCGCGCTTGATCAGCGAAGTGGCCCTCGCCCGGAGCCTCGAAATCAGTCGGCCGACGCTGCGCGAGGCGATGCGAATTCTCGCCCGCGAGGGACTGCTCGACATCAAGCACGGCGTCGGCGCTTTCGTCGCCGACGAGCACCGGCTCATTTGGAGCCGTCTCGACGCGATGCGCTCGTTCACCGATCTCATCCGCTCGGTGGGCGGCGCGCCCGGAGATAGCGGCCTCAAGGTCGACCGGACGCCTGCTCCCGACGACGTCGCCGAGGCGTTGGACATGCCGCCGCGGACGCCGGTCGGCCTTGTCAGACGCGTTCGTCTGATCGACGGCGCGCCGCTTTCGATCGCCAATGAATATGTTCGACTGAACAACCCTGACGAGGACTTCGCTCGTCTCAAAACCTTCCCTGGCGGCTCGCTCTATAATTTTCTGCGCGACCGCTGCGGCGTGACGCTCGCGCGATCGAGCGTCGTCATCGCCGCTGTTCCCGCCGACGCGGCGCGGGCGAAACTGCTCAAAGTGCCGCGCCGGACGCCGCTCCTTCTGCTCCGCGAGCCGCACTATGACCTGACGGGCAAGCCCGTCTTGTTCGCTGTCAACTACCACAATTCCAATCTCGTTCAGTTTACGCTCGCGCGCGCTGGGCTCAGCACATGAGCGGCGCCCGCTTCTTCGCGCTCGGCAATGTCAGCATCGACGATCTCGTCTTCGCCGACAGCACGACCATGTGGTGCGTCCCCGGCGGCAATTCGATCTACTCGGCGCTTGGCATGGCGGTATGGGGCGAGCGGCCGCAGGTGATCGCGCCGATCGGCCCGGAATACCCAGTTGAGAAGCTTGGCGATCGCATCGATCTTGGCTTCTGTCGTCCCATCGAGCGGACCCTTCGCGATTGGGGCCTTTATGAGGAGGACGGAACCCGGCACTTCATCTTCAGGTCGAAAACGCGGAACTGGATCGATTTCAGCCCGAAAGTTTCGGATCTGGGCCAAGGGCCCCTCCCCTTTTGCCACCTGGCTCCACTCCCCTGGACTCTCCATATGGAGATCGCCGCAGCCTTGCGCGCCACGGGGACGGAGCTGATTTCTGTCGATCCGGATGACCGGCGCCTCAGCGAAACGCCGTTGTCAGAGGTGACCCGTCTCTTGCAGCTCGTCGACCTCTTCATGCCAAGCCGTCAGGACGTGGCGGCGATCTTCCCGGAGCGGCCGCCGCTCGACGCCTTAAGAGCGCTGCGCGAGCTTTCGCCGGAGACGCCGGTCATCATCATCAAATGCGGCGCCGCGGGCGCCATAGCGCACCAGCGAAACGCCGCCGACTATCTCGAAGCGCCCTCTGCGGCAGAACGGGCGGTCGACGAGACCGGCGCCGGCGACGCGTTTTGTGGCGGCGCGCTCGTCGGTTACTCACAATCGCATACGCTCGCCGAGGCTCTGACGCGCGGCGCGGTTTCGGCGTCATTTGCCGTCGAGGCGGTCGGGCCGGCGGCGCTTGTCTCCGCCCCCTTGGAGATTGCCCAGCAGCGCCTCGATCGCATGTCCGAAAGGATCGTGGCGCGGCGACTTTGACGGATTTGAGAGATCGCCGAGACAACGAATTTAAGGAGGCCGCCTTGGACGAAGAGAAAAAAGTCATGCTGCAGGAAATCGCGATGCAGCCGGACTTCGTCCGCGATAACGTCGACCAGATGCTCGAGGCGACGCGCCGGGCGCTCGCGGAGCATCCTGCGCGCGCCATCGGCTCTGGGTTCATGATCGGTTGCGGCGATAGCTATTGTGCGGCGCTCGCCGCCCGCAGCTTCATGATGGACGCGGTCGACCTGATGGTGGAGCCCGTCGAGGCGCTGGAGTTCTCCCGCTACCTTGTCTCTTATGTTCCCGCCAATTCGTTCGTCTTTGGCGTATCCAATTCCGGCGCCGTGTCGCGAACGATCGAGGGCGTGCAGCTCGCCCGCGAACGCGGCGCATGGACCTTCGCCGTCACGGTGAGCGCGGCAAATCGGCTCGCCCAGACCGCCGAGACCTTGGTCAAGGTCAACGCGACGCCGAATATCAAAGAGCGGCCGGATGGAACCCGCGTCATCACGCCGGGAACCGTCACCTACACGGCAAGCATGCTCGGCCTCTTCGTCGCCGCCATTGCCTTGGGGGAGAAGGTCGGCAATCTCGACGCGAAGCGCTCAAAGGTCCTCGTCGAGCAGCTCCATAGAATTGCCGACTCCATGGCCGCCGCCGACGAAACCGTCCAGCCGCTTGTCGCCAAGATCGCGGCGAGTTTCTTGCCGAGCCGCAGAACGGTGATCCTCGGCGGCGGGCCGAACTACGCGACCGCTTACTTCGGGATGGCCAAATGGCATGAGGCGCTGACGCGGCCATGTCACACTTCCGAGCTCGAAGAGTGGGCTCACGAAGAGTATTTCGTCACCGACGAGCGCACAGATACTTTTGTCCTTCTGCCGCCCGGCGCCGGCCGAAGCCGCGGCCTCGAGCAGGCCTCGGCCGCAAAAGAGATGGGCTCCCGCGTCATCATGATCGCCGCCGCCGGCGACGAGGAGGCTGAGCGCGTCGCCGACGTCTATTTCGCAATGCCTCCCGACATTCCGGAATCGCTGACGCCCTTCGTCTACAAGGCGCCCTTCGAACATCTCTCCTGCCAGATTTCACACGAGCAGAAGATACCCTTCCTCGGCTTCCACAATCCCAAGCGCCAGCAAGTCAATTTCCGGCAGATCTTCAGCTCGGCTCAGACGGCGGGGACGGGATAGGCGAACATGAGCGAGCTGCTCTCCGCCATCAGGGCGGGCCGAAAACCAGTCGTCGGCATGGTGCAGCTCGGCGCCCTGCCCGGCGGCTCCCGTTATATGCGCGGTCCGATCGACGCGATTTTGCAAAGCGCGCTGGGAGAGGCCGGCACGCTTGCCGAGAACGATGTCGAAGCGCTGATGGTGCAGAATCTCGGCGATCTGCCCGTCGCTTCGAGCGCAACTTCGGCGCAGGTCGCCTGGATGACCCGGATCGTCGCCGAGATTCGCGAGCGCTTCAAACGTCCGGTTGGGCTCAATCTCCTGGAGAATGACGCCGAAGCCATGTTCGCGATCGCCTCGGCGGCAGGCGCCGACTTCGTTCGCATCAAAGTTTATGTCGGCGCGATGATGACGCCGTTCGGCATCGAAAGCGCACAGGCCTTTGCCGCGATCCGCGCGCGCAACGCTTGCGACGCCGCCAATGTCGCGATTTTCGCCGACGTCCATGATCGCACCGGCGCGCCGATAGCCAGCGGCGGTTTCGCCGAAGACCTCGATTACGCAATCCGGCTCGGCGGCGCCGACGGCCTCGTGCTGACCGGCAAGAGCTATGAGCAGACGCTCGAGTTCGTCCATATCGCGCGAAAGCGGCTCGGCGACGTTCCGATCCTGGTTGGCGGCGGCGTCTCGGCGAAGAACTTCGCGGAGGTCATAAGCGTCGCCGAGGGCGCCATCGTCAGCTCTTCGCTCAAAGACGCCGACGGCCCATTCGGCAGGTTCGTCCCAGCGAAAGTGCAGGCCTTCATGGAAGAGGCCAAGCGCGTCCGCTCGCCATCATGAGCGGGCGCAAATAGGAGAAGTCGTCAGAGGCGTTTGACAGAGGGAGAGTGTCAGATGTTGAAGTCCTTAGTAAAGTTTGGCGCGCTCGCAGCCATTGCGGCGGGAATAGCGTTCAGCACGGCCGCCGCGGAGGCGGCCAAGCTCAAAGTCGCCTTCGTCACCTCCGAATCCGGGATGGGGGACCGGTCCTTCAACGACATGATGGACCAGGGCATGAAGCGAGCCGTCAAGGAGCTCGGCGTCGACTATGTGATCATCCAGCCACGCAGCATCTCGGAGTTCCAATCAACGCTGGCGCGCGCCGCCGGACAGGGCTTCGACATCATCGTCGGCTCGTCGTTCGACATGATCAAGCCGATGCAGGCCGTCGCCGCCGCCTTTCCGCAGCAGAAATTCGGTCTCGTCGACGTTGGCCCCGATCCCATCGCGCCGAACGTGGTCTCGAGCGTGACCAAGGACTGGGAAGGCTCGTTCCTCGTCGGCGTCATCGCCGCGAAAGTGACGAAGACGGGAACGATCGGCTTTGTCGGCGGCAAGGACATCCCGATCATTCATCGCTTCTTCGTCGGCTACTACTACGGGGCTAAAATGGCCAAGCCCGAGACAAAGGTGCTCGAAAGCTATTCCGGCACGTTCACCGATCCGGCCGCCGGCAAGGAATATACGCTGGCGCTCGTCAACCAGGGATCGGATATCAATTTCGCCGTCGCCGGCGCGACCAGCGCCGGGGTGATTGACGCCGCGAAAAGCTCGAACACTTTCGCGATCGGCGTCGATTCCGATCAAAACTATATGGCGCCCGGCCACGTCCTGACTTCGATGGTCAAGCGCGTCGACACCCAGGCCTTTGACATGATCAAGTCGGTCGCCGACGGATCTTTCAAGGGCGGCACGGTGCTCTACTATGGCCTCAAAGAGGGCGGCGTCGATGCGGCGATGGACGAATACAACAAGGGCCTCATTCCGGACGATGTGTTGAAGCAGGTCAACGAGCTGCGTCAGAAAGTGATTTCCGGCGAGATCGTGGTTCCGAACTACTTCGATCTGAAGCCGGGCGCGAAGGAAATGGGCACGCCGCCACTGGCGACGCCGCCTTCCATCGCGAACGCCAAATAGTTTCCATGAGCGGCCGGGCGGCGCGCCGCCCGGCTACGCCAAATTGAGACAAGAAGCGTGGACGCCGCCGCGGATGTGATCAGCATGACGCATATCGTCAAGCGCTTCGACGCGCTTGTCGCGATCCGCGACGCCTCGCTGGCGATCCGCGCCGGCGAGATCCATGCGCTCGTCGGCGAAAACGGCGCCGGCAAGTCAACCTTGATGAACATCCTCTACGGTCTCTTGCCGCGCGATGGCGGCGACATTCGCCTTCGCGGCAAGCCCGTGGCGTTCGGCGGTCCGGCGGAAGCGATAGCGGCCGGGATCGGCATGGTCCACCAGCATTTCAAGCTCGCGCCGTCTTTCACGGTGGCGGAAAACATCATCGTCGGCGCCGAGCCGCTGAGCTCGTTCGATCGGATCAACCGCGGCGAAGCCGAACGTCAAACCGCCGAGCTTGGTCGACGTTTTGGTCTTGATCTTGACCCTCGCGCCATCGTCGGCGGCCTGCCGGTCGGCCTTCGGCAGCGGGTCGAGATATTGAAGGCGCTTTATCGCAACGCCGAGATCCTCATACTCGACGAACCGACATCCGTGCTGACGCCCCAGGAAACGCGGGAGCTGTTCGCCACGATGCGGCGACTCGCCGAGAACGGGCACTCGATTATCTTCATCACCCACAAGCTCCGCGAGGTGCTCGCGGTCTCGGACCGCATATCGGTGATGAGGCATGGGCGAATCATCTCGACCGAGCTCAACAAAGACGTGACCGCTCAGCGTTTAGCGAGCCTCATGGTCGGCCGCTCCGTGCTCCTTCGCGTAGAAAAGTCGAAAGCCCGCCCGACGGAAGAGACGCTCCTCAAAGTCGATGGGCTTGTCGCTCTGGGCGACCGCGGCGAAACTTCGGTCAGCGATCTTTCTTTCGTCGTGCGAGCCGGCGAGATCGTCGGGCTGGCCGGCGTTCAGGGAAACGGCCAGGACGAGCTCGTCCAATGCATTGCCGGCATGCGCCGGCCGCTGTCGGGAACGATATCCATCTGTGGCGCGCGATGGGAACATTCCGAGCCCGCGCGCTGCCGGGCGGCAGGCCTTGCCTATATCCCCGCGGACCGGGCGCGCGTCGGACTCTCCCTCACCAGCGAGGTCTGGGAAAACCTGTCTCTCGGCCGCCTCAGAACTTTCTCCCACGGGCCATTTCTGAAGACCAACGCCGCGCGGCGGAAGGCCCGGGAACTGATCCGCAAATTCGACGTGCGCGGCGCCAGCGAGGAGACGCTCGCCAAATCCCTCTCCGGCGGCAACCAGCAGAAGCTCCAGCTCGCGCGGGAGCTGACCCGCGCGGCCCGGCTCATTGTCGCCGAGCAGCCGTCGCAAGGGGTCGACATCGGCGCCATCGAGGCGATCCACCGCATTCTGGTCGAAATGCGCGACGAGGGGCGCGCTGTCTTCGTCATCTCGGCGGATATCGACGAGATTTTCTCCCTCTCAGACCGGATACTCGTCATCTACCGTGGGCGGATTGTCGCCGACCTCAACGTCGATAAGACCAACGTGGAGGAAGTCGGACGGTACATGGGCGGCCTCCACGATCCTCTCCACGACGGCCAGGGATCCTCCAACCGCGAGGCGCCGACAAGTGTCCACTGAATCGGCGACATTGCGCTGGAATTCGGTTTCGCTCCGCGGCTTGGCGCGGCCGTTTGTCAGCCCGATCATCGCCATTGCGATCGCGATCATTGCTGGCGCCTTGCTGGTCGCCGCGGTCGGCCAGAACCCGATCGAAGTCTACGAGGCGCTGATCGAGGGAGCGCTCGTTGGTTGGCCCAATCTATCGGTCGCGTTGCAACTGACGACGCCCTTGATCTTTACCGGCCTTGCGGTCGCGATGTCCTTCCGGGCCGGCCTTTGGAACATCGGCGCCGAGGGCCAGATGCTGATGGGCGCGCTCGCCGCGGGGATCGTCGGGTACGCGGCGCCGCTGCCGACCTACGCGCACATCCCGGCCTGTCTTGTCGCCGCTTTTTTGGGCGGAGCTTTGTGGGCGAGCGTTCCGGGGCTTCTCCGCATCTATCTCGGCGTCAACGAGCTTGTCG
>DATGHD010000420.1:0-4172 GCA_035308145.1 Roseiarcus sp. | reverse complement strand
GGTCACGACGTTCGGATCATAGGCGTTCAGATTGACGAGCGTGTCGGAGGAAAAGACAAAGTGCCTTTCGGTATCGATCGCTTTGCCCGGGCCGATGATGGCGTCCCAATATCCCGGCAGGGGATCGCCCTCGACGTATTTGCCGGCGGCGTGGCTTGTGCCGCGGAAGAAGTGGCAGACAAGAATGGCGTTGGACTTGTCGGCGTTGAGCGTCCCATAGCTCTCCCAGCCGACCCGCACGTTCTTTATCGTTTTGCCGGAGGTGGTTTGCAGCTCCGGCAATTCGAAAGTCTTTTTTGCGACGATCATCGCCTTCTTCCATTCGGCGCGGCGGCTACTTGCCTTTCTTCGCCGCGGCGCGCGCTTTGGCGGGTCTTCGCGGGGCCTTTTCGGCCGCAGCGACCGCTTCCTTGAACGCCGCGGGGCTCGCCAAGGCCATGTCGAGTTCACGCGCGAGCTTGGTCCGCTTCGATAGCGGATGGCTCGTGTCTTCGCACGCGCTCTTCATTCGCCGCATCAGATCGTAATCGTGCTCGTCCCGGTACGGTTTCAGGTCGAGATCGGCGGGGAGCTTGCTGAGGCGCTCATCGCCCATCTCCTTCACGAATTTCTGCATGAATCGATCATAGGCGCACCAGGAGACGCCGTCGGCGCGCACCGCCGCTTCTTCGGCGCGCGTCGCGATTTGATGCGCGTGCTGATAGTGCAAATGAAGCTGATCGATCAGCGTCTTCTCCACCTCTTCGTGCAAGATGAGGTAGCGGGCGACATCGACCGTCCGGCCTTTGTAGACGAAGGTCCGCGGCAAATGGCGGTCTATGTAGATCTTCTTGCCGTCGAGGCTATAGCCGGCGAGATAGGGAATGTCGTGCTCGCGATCGTACGCGCCGACGCGACGGACGATGGCGTCGAGCGCGCGGTCGAGCATCAGACGCGAGACATAGGTATCGGGCGCGCGCAGACGCTCATGCGCGCCCATCGGATGACAGCAATTGGTCGGCATGGCCGCTCCCCCTCTAAAGGCAGCGTAAAAGCGATACCGCGCTATCGGCGCTAAGGCAAAGCGATGAGCCCGACAGGCGGGCGTCGGCGGCGCTGCCAAATAAAAAGGCCGCGTCTCTTCAGCGAGCGCGCGGCCTTAAGGCTCGACCTGTCCCGCGGGCGGCGATCGGCTCAGTGGAGCCGCGGCCGCCCGCAAGCAATCAATCGTCAGGGATGCTTTTCCTTTTCCGAGGCGCGATGTCCAGCGCCTTTGGCGTCAGCTTCGCACATATAGGCGCCTTGCTTCGTCTTGCCGTAGCTCTTTGCGCCGGCGAAATGATAGATGCCGGTCTTGGTATTGACCCAGACCACGGTGTCCGTCGGACATTTGGCCTTGGCCTCGGCGTCGGTTTTGAATTCGCCGGCGCCGGTCGCCGTCGCCGCGGGGGCCATCGGCTTCGGCGCCGCGGCGGCCGGGGCGGCCGGAGGCGGCGTGGCCGGGGCCGCGGCTGCGGGAGCTGGCGCGGCGGCCGGCGCCGCAGCGGCAGGCGGGATCGTCTCGGTTCCTGTGCGGCAGGCCGCTATGAAGTCCTTCTTCTTCTGGCCCGACGCCTTGATCGCGTCCTTGTTCGCCGAATATTCGGCGTTGCACTCTTTGGCGCTCTTGCCGCTCGCCGCGTCCGTCGGGGCGGGGGCCGGCGCAGCCGGCGCCGGAGCAGCGGCAGGGGCGGCCGCCGGCGTCGCAGCGCCGCCATTCGCGCCTTGCTGCTGCTGGCGGCACTGGGTCAGGAATTGCTGCCAAGTCATGCCATTGGTCGTTCCATTGGCCTTGGCCTGTTTCCATTGGTCGCCGCAGATTTTCATCACGCTTTCGGCATTGGCCGCGCCGGTTCCGGCGAGGCCGAGAGCCGCCGCCAGAATGACCGCCGAAAAGGCGATCTTGATGGTCCGATTGGTCAAAGCATGCTCCCTCGTTAGGCCGCCCCTTCATGCATAAGGGCCACGCGCCTCAATCTGCGCTTGGCCGGCTGGAAGCGTCAATGCCCGGCGGCGGCGACGCCTGGCGTGAAGAACCGCTTGAATTTCTTGAATCGCGTCGAGACTTGGTGGCGACGCTGCTCGGCGTCGACAACCTCCTGGCTGGTCACCCAATTCAGCTGGATCGCGCGACGTGGTCCCGAGAACGGCTTGTGGCCATGCCAGGAATTGTCGGCGCGCTTGAAGACCAGAAGCGTGCCGCCGTACGGCGGCACTTCGGCGACATAGTCGTCGAGATTGTCGGGCCCGCGAAGCAGGCGCAACCGACCGGCGTCTTCCTGCCAGCGCTCGTTCATATAGAGAAGCACGGTGATGATCTTGGTGGTCGAATCGGTGTGGATCGAGCCGTCCTTCTCACGCACGTAGCCGCGCACGGTGTACATCGTCGGGCGGCCCGAAAGATCGATTGCAAACTTCCGCTCGATCCCGGCGCGGAATTTCTCGCCCAGGAGTTCCGCCATCAAAGCTTCGAATTCGCCGCTGATCTTGAGTTCCGCGGGGGGATGCGAGCCGGGGCCTGGAACCGCGGGATAGTCGGCGACAATCGCGGCGAATTTCTCCGGACGGATGAAATCTTGAACCACGACATAGTCGAAGGGGTCGCGCTCGAGCGGCGTTCGCTCCAGCGCGTCGAAATCGCAACAGGTCATCTCGAACTCCGCCTGGGCTTGCCGCAAGACGCTAAAAGCGGCCGCCCGGATTCATGTGGGCCGGCTTATATCAAGCGGTTCCCGGTCGGCCAAATGGCCTCAGTCGAACGATCTCGGGCGTCGGGGCGCGAAAGCGCGTCCTTGGCAGACCGTAAGAGGAAAAAAGAGCCCGGGGCCGGACGATACTTTCGCGGGGGAAATACCGTCCAGCAAGGGTTAGGGGATGCAAGCTGTTGGCTAAAGCGCCTTAATCTGCGAGACTTGAAGCTAGTAGAATCCGCCCGGAGGGGAGTGGTCCCGCATGGTCCGCCGGCTATTCATAGTCGCTTTCCTGAGCGCTGTTCAGTTTTGCGCTTGGGCGCAATCGAGCCCAAGTTTTGCCGACAAACGGATCGCGCTGGTCATCGGCAATTCTCACTACAAAAACACGCCGGCCTTGACCAATCCGGTCAATGACGCGAGCGACGTCGCCCAGGCGCTGACTGCGATCGGCTTCGAAGTGAGCCTAAAGCTTGACGCCGGAAAGCGCGACGTCGACCAGGCTCTTGCGCAATTCGCCCGCGACTCGGCGCGGGCCGACGCAGCGTTGTTTTACTATGCCGGCCACGGCATGCAGTACCAAGATGCTCGCCGCAGGCGTACGGAAAAAAGCGGAAACAGCAAATAAGGCCGCATATCGTGACGCGTTGGTCCTGAGCACGCCGCCATCACTCGGCGACCGCGCCCTCGCCAGCCAGAAAATGCTCGAGCCAATGGATGTCGTACTGGCCGTTCTGAATATCGGGATTGCGCACCAGAGTTCGGAACAACGGCAGAGTCGTCTCGACCCCGTCGATGATGAATTCGTCGAGGGCGCGGCGCAGGCGCAGCAAAGCCTCGTTGCGGCTGCGGCCGTGAACGATCAGCTTGCCGACGAGCGAATCGTAGAAGGGCGGGATCACATAGCCTTGGTACACGGCCGAATCGACGCGCACGCCGAGGCCGCCCGGCGGATGATAGTAGGCGATGCGGCCGGGCGATGGCGCGAAGCTCCGCGCATGTTCGGCGTTGATGCGGCATTCGATGGCGGCGCCGGAGAAACGAACGTCGCTCTGGGCGATGGTCAGCGGCGAGTCGGCCGCAATCTTGATCTGCTCATTGACGAGATCGATGCCGGTGATCATCTCCGTGACCGGATGCTCGACCTGAATGCGCGTGTTCATTTCGATGAAGTAGAAGCGGCCGTCCTCATAGAGGAATTCGATCGTGCCGACGCCGACATAGCCAAGTTCAGCCATGGCCCGCGCGACAAGGCCGCCGATCTCCTCGCGCTGCGCGCTGTTGAGAGCGGGCGAGGGGCCTTCTTCCCAGATTTTCTGATGCCGGCGCTGCACCGAGCAGTCGCGCTCGCCAAGATGGATGGCGCGCCCCTTGCCGTCGCCAAGAATCTGGAATTCGATGTGGCGCGGTTTTTCCAGATATTTTTCAAGATAGACCGTGTCGTCGCCGAACGCCGCCTTGGCC
>DATGHD010000419.1:0-3440 GCA_035308145.1 Roseiarcus sp. | reverse complement strand
ATCTCGGTCACCGAGCGCCAGAGCTACATTTTGCGCGTGCGCGAACTCGCCAAGGCCTGCGGCGCGGCCTGGCTCAAGACCGAAGGCGGCGGCGCAGCGGCGGCTTGATTTGCGCTTGTGCAAGCGCGGCCATGAAAGCTCCGGCGCTTGGCGGCGGTAGCGCCGGCGCCCTATAGTGACGCCACTCAGCTCGCAGACCCGAGGCCTTCATGTCGACCGCGCGCATCGCCCAGAAAGGGCCTTATGAAATTCAGGTCGAGGGCGGCAAAACCTATTATTGGTGCCGCTGCGGCGAATCGAAAAACCAGCCCTTCTGCGACGGCTCGCACAAGACGACCACGTTCACGCCGGTGGAATATACGCCCAAGAAGACGGGCACGGCCTGGCTCTGCGGCTGCAAGCAAACCGGCCGGCAGCCGATGTGCGACGGGACGCATAACAGTCTCTGACGCGATAGTCTCTGACGCGCGCGAGGGTTCTGTCATTCCCGCGAAAGCGGGAATCCAGAGAACCTTGGCGCTCGAAGGCTGGCTCAGCCTGGATTCCCGCTTTCGCGGGAATGACAGGTTTGCGGATCAAGGCGCTCCCAACCGCGCCCTCGCGTGACATCGGCGGCCCGCTCGACTAATCACGGCCGTCCGCAAGTCCCAAGCCGCCGATGCCCGATCTCCTGCTCGAACTCCTCAGCGAAGAAATCCCCGCGCGCATGCAGAAGCAGGGCGCGGAGGATTTGCGCCGCCTGGTCACGGACGCGCTGGTCGGGCGAGGCCTCCTCTATGAAGGCGCGCAAAGCTACGCCGGGCCGCGCCGCCTCGCCTTGCATGTCGTCGGCCTGCCGGTCGAGCAGAAGGCGACGCGTGAAGAACGCAAAGGCCCGCGCGTCGGCGCGCCGGACGCCGCCATTCAAGGCTTTCTCAAAAGCGCCGGCCTCGCCCGTATCGAAGACGCGACGATCGAGACGGACGCCAAGAAGGGCGCGTTCTATGTCGCGGTCATCGAAAAGCCCGGCCGCGCGACTAAGGACGTCATCGCCGAAATCTTGCCGGGAATCATCCGCGGCTTTCCCTGGCCGAAATCGATGCGCTGGGGCGCGGCTTCAGCGCGATCCGACTCGCTCCGGTGGGTGCGGCCGCTGCACGCGATCGTCTGTACTTTCGGCAGCCATCACGAGACGCCGGAGGTCGTGCCCTTCGCAATCGACGGTCTGGCTTCGGGCGACGTGACCTTCGGCCATCGCTTTCTTGCGCCGCAGCCGATCAAAGTGCGACGCTTCGAAGACTACGCTCCGGCGCTCGACAAGGCGAGGGTCGTGCTCGACGCGGCGCGGCGAAAGGAGATCATCCTCGCCGACGCGCGCAACCTGGCGCTGGTCCACCAGCTCGAGCTTGTCGAGGACGAGGGTCTCGCGGACGAAGTCGCCGGCCTCGTCGAATGGCCGGTCGCGCTGATCGGCGAGTTCGACAAGGATTTCCTCGAAATCCCGCCGGAAGCGATCCGCGCGACGATTAGAGCCAACCAGAAGTGTTTCGTGCTGCGCGACGCCGGCGGCAAGCTCGCCAATCGGTTCATCCTGGTCGCCAACATCGTCGCGCCGGACGGCGGCGCGGCGATCGCCGCGGGCAACGCGCGGGTGGTGCGGGCGCGGCTCGCCGACGCGCGGCATTTTTGGCGAACCGATCTCGCGCCGCTGCCCGACTACAAAGATAAGGCCGAGAAGCCGCTCGATCAGCGGCTCGCCAAATTGCGGGCGCTCAACATCGTTTTCCACGAAAAGCTCGGCACGCAAGGCGAGCGGGTCGATCGGATCGTCGCGCTAGCGAAGGAACTCTCGCCGCTGGTCGGCGCCGACCCGGCGAAGGCGGCGCGGGCGGCGGAGCTCGCCAAGGCCGATCTGGTCACGGAAATGGTCGGGGAATTTCCCGAGTTGCAAGGCTTGATGGGAAAGTACTATGCGGCGGCACAGGGCGAGGACGTCGACGTCGCCGCGGCAATCGAGGAGCACTACAAGCCGCAAGGGCCGAACGACAGCGTACCTTCAACTCCGGTATCGGTCGCGGTCGCTTTGGCGGACAAGCTTGACACCTTGGTCAGTTTCTGGGCGATCGATGAAAAGCCCACGGGAAGTAAAGACCCGTATGCTCTGCGGAGAGCTGCGCTGGGAGTGATACGGACTGTACTGGAGAATGAAGTTCGCATAGCACTCGTCGAAAACGCATGTATCTCGGCGGCGATTCCCTTCCTCGCCGCTCCTCGTTTTGAGAGTCTGTTGCGACAGGCGGGCGCTTTGGACGAATTGGAGGCGGCGGGTTATCCGCGGGCGAGCGTTGGAAGAATGTCCCGTAATTTGCTTGCCAAAGCCGCCGCGAACCTGAGCGAGAATGAGATCGAAAGCGGTCTCGTTGTTCTTTACGACCTCCTCGCCTTCTTCGCCGATCGCCTCAAAGTGTACCTCCGCGACAAAGGCGCGCGCTATGATCTCATCGACGCCGTCTTCGCGCTGCCGGGGCAAGACGATCTTCTGATGATCGTACGCCGTGTCGAGGCGCTCGGCCGCTTGCTCGATGCGGAGGACGGCAAGAACCTTCTCGCCGGCTATCGCCGCGCCGCCAACATCTTGCGCGCCGAGGAAAAGAAGGACGGCGTCGGCGCCTTTGACGCGGCCCATGACGAGGCCGCGCTTGTCGCGCCGGAGGAAATCTTGCTGGCGCGCGCGCTCAACGTCGCCAGCCGCGAGGCCGCGGCGCATGTCGGCCAAGAGGATTTCGAAGGCGCGATGCGGGCGCTGAGCGCTCTCCGCGCGCCGGTCGACGCTTTCTTCGACAAGGTGACCGTCAACGCCGACGACCCGAAGCTGCGGCTCAACCGGTTGCGGCTGCTCAACGAGCTGCGCCGCGCGGTGCATACCGTGGCGGATTTTTCGAAGATCGCGGGATGATCTGTCATTCCCGCGTAAGCGGGAATCCAGGGAACCTCCGCGCCCGAAGCCTTGCTCAACATGGATTCCCGCTTTCGCGGGAATGACAAGCGCTTACGCCTTCCTTAGCCTCACGATCACATCCACCCGGGCGATTTCCATGCCTTCCGGCGCGATCGGCAGGCCGGCGACCGTGACGCCGCCGGGAATGTCGACAAGGGCGCTCGTCTCCTCGATCAGGAAATGGTGATGGGGCGTCGTGTTGGTGTCGAAATAGGTCCGCGCGCCGTCGACCGCGATCTCGTTCAACAGCCCGGCCTGGGTGAACTGGTGCAGCGTGTTGTAGACGGTCGCCAGCGAGACCGGCACTTTCATGCCGAGGGCCTCTTCATAGAGCGCCTCCGCCGTCACATGGCGGTCGCCTTTGCCGAAAAGGAGCCAGCCGAGCGCTATGCGCTGGCGGGTCGGGCGCAAATTGGCCCGGCGCAGCTTGCCGCGCAATTGATGGACCGGACAGCCGGCCATC
>DATGHD010000418.1:0-7069 GCA_035308145.1 Roseiarcus sp. | reverse complement strand
TCGCTATGCGCAATTCATCGAGAGAGCGCGCTCGCTTCCTCCTCTGGTCACCGCCGTGGTCCATCCTTGCAGCGTCGAAGCGCTCGGCGCGGCCATTGAAGCGCGCGACGAAGGCCTGCTTGCTCCAATTTTGGTGGGCCCGGAAGCCAAAATTCGCGCGATCGCCGAGAGCGCGCACGTTTCACTGGACGGGCTGCGCATCGTCTCGACCGAGCATAGCCATGCGGCCGCCGAGAAGGCGGTGGCGCTCGCCGCAAGCGGCGAGGTCGAAGCGCTGATGAAGGGCAGCCTGCATAGCGACGAGCTATTGGAGGCTGTAGTCGCCCCGCAATCGGGCCTTCGCACTGACCGGCGCATCAGCCATGTCTATGTCCTCGACGCGCCGGCCTATTCCAAGCCGCTGATCGTCACAGATGCGGCGATCAATATCGCCCCTACCCTCGCGCAAAAGCGCGACATCTGCCAGAACGCCATTGACTTCATGCGCCGGATGGGCGTCGCCGAGCCCCTCGTGGCGGTCCTGGCCGCGGTTGAGACGATCGATCCGGCAATGCCGGCGACTTTAGACGCAGCCGCCCTTACCGTCATGGCCCAACGGGGGCAAATCGTAGGCGCGAAGGTCGATGGACCGCTCGCCTTCGACAGCGCGATCAGCCTTGATTCCGCGAAGATCAAGGAGATCGTCTCGCCCGTCGCCGGCAAGGCCGACATCCTCCTCGTGCCCAATTTGGAGGCGGGCAACGTGCTGGCCAAGCAACTTATCTACCTAGCGGGCGCCGACGCGGCGGGCCTTGTGCTTGGCGCGCGGGCGCCGATCATCCTCACCAGCCGGGCCGATTCGCTTCGCGCGCGGCTCGCGTCGGCGGCTCTGGCGAAACTCGTCAAGCGCGATAGGGGAAAGGCGCCTTTGGCTGACACGCGAGAAACATCATAAGGTTCGCTACCGGCGAAACGGCGTGGGCCGAAGCGAGGGCCGCCACGCGTTCGCTCGTGCCACGACCGCCGAGCATTTCGCCGCGAGGATGATTTTTCAGTGCGACAGCAGCACCGGAAGGGACGGCTGGCGTACCAGATCACGGCTGACCCCGCCGAAAAGCCCCTCAATCCAGCGGGCATGGCCGTAGGCGCCAGCGACGATAAGATCGGCGTCTTGAGCCTCCAGGGACGCAAAGAGCGCATCGACCGGCGTCAAGTCGCCTCCGTCGGAACGCCATCGCGATGGCTCCGCGACGACGTCATGGCGTCGAAGGTGGTCGATAAGAGAATCCGGCTCTTCGCCAGAACCATCAGGCCGCGGCTCAAACGTGAAGGCGGTGACCTTCTGCGCGCGAGAAAGAAATGGCATTGCGTCATGAACCGCCCGCGCCGCTTCGCGGCTAGATTTCCACGCGATCAAGATCCGTTCCCCGATGGAACGGGGCCTCCAGCCGTAGGGCAGCAGCAGCATCGGCACGCCGCCAGACAAGAGAACGTCTTCGGGAACGCCCGGCACAATCAATTTGCGCGCTTCGAACTCCGGTTGAGAGGCGATGATCAGATCGACGTAATGAGCGTAGTCGTGGCGGCCGGCAGAGGCCCAGCGATCAATCGCCACGTACTGACCTTCAACGCCCGAAAGTTTGATCGCCTCGTTGAAAGTGTCCGGAAGACTCGTGACGCGGTCAAACCATCCTCCTTCGAAGGCCGCAGGCGCGCAGGCCTCCATTCCGATAAGGCGCGCATTGTGCAGCCGCGCCAGGGTGGTCGCGACCTTCAATCGGATTTCGGCGTCCGGCCAGGGATCGAGATAAACAAGAATATCGCGGTACATGCGCCAACCCCCTATGCTTCCTGAAGCGTGGAAGAATTTTCCGCAGTAAAGGCGGGCCGGCTTTGATGGAAATCAATATCCGTCGGCGTGTCGACAGATAAATAGGCCTTATGTTTTTGAGCAAAGGGCGGAACATGGAACACATTCGACTGCCATGGCGAGCGTGGGTGGTCGCCTGCGACGGAGCCAAAGCTCTTATCTTTCAGAACGACGGCGACGCCGAATTGCCGAATCTCACTCTCCTGGAGGAGGTATCGCAGGATCAGCCGCTCACTCATAGCTTGGGCGCGGAGCGCCCAGGGCGAGTTTACCAATCCCATGGCAGCGCGCGCAGCGCGATTGAGCAGACCGATTGGCATGGGCGAAACGAAGCGGCCTTTATCGCAAAGGTCGCCGAAAAGCTCGATCACGCCGTTCAGAAACATTCCCTGAAACATCTCGTCGTCGCTGCGCCGCCACGCGCCCTTGGCGTGCTGCGCGAAAAGATGACGCCACGGGTCAGCGCCCTGGTCTTGGCGGAGATTGGCAAGGATCTCGCGCAGCTTACGACGAAGGAAATCGAGCGCCACTTTACGCCTGAATAAGCGTTGTAGTGCGTATATTGAGGCTCAGCGCTCTAACTGACGCTCAACGCTCAATCCAAACGTCGCCGACTTTTCGGTAGCGCCGCTTGACGGCGGCCCAGGCGACGCGATGGGCGATCTCCTCGCGCGCCTGTCGATCCGCGTAGGAAGTCCAGGCGTTATTGAAGGCGCTCCGATAAATTTCCGCCGCGACCTGGCTTTCCTTCTTGACATCAAATCAGGGAGCGACGAGACGCGACCGCGGCGCCTCAACGCGCCGCAACGGCGCGAATTCGTCCGCGGTCAGAGTCTCTTTTTCGAGCAAGAGCGCAACGCCGGCGTCGAGATCGCGGCGGCGTTGGTTGAGAATTTCAACCGCCTTCTCGCTCGCATTCTCGACGAATTCGGAGACGGCGAGATCGATCTCCCGCGCCGTCGTCTCGGCGGCACCGACCGCCTGATCTTGCGCCGTCATGAGAAAAGCTTGCGGCCGCGCCGCGTAGGTTCTCTGTCCGATTGTCGGCGCCATCCCGTATTTGGTCACCATTTCAACGGCGATCTCGGTCGCGCGCTGCAAATCGTCGGCGGCGCCAGTTGAGATATCGCCGTCGTAGATCAATTGCTCGGCGGCGCGGCCGCCCATCAGCACCGCCATCCGATTCTCGAGCTCGCTCGCCGCCAGAAGAAAGCGATCCTCGGTCGGTCGCTGCAGCGTATAGCCGAGGGCGCCGACGCCGCGCGGGATAATCGAAACCTTCTGCACCGGATCGACTCCGGGCAGGCTGGTGGCGACAAGCGCATGGCCCATCTCGTGATAGGCGACGCGGCGGCGCTCCTGCGGGCCCAGCACGCGGCTCTTCTTCTAGGAAAGACGAAGCTCTTTCACGTAGTCAGAGAATTCGTTGAAATTCAGCGAAAGGCTGCGAAGGGCTTCCGACATATCTTCAATCGTGTACCCAACCTTCTCGTCGGCGCTTTGGATAAATTCGGCGTCAACCTCGCCAAGCGAGGGGCGAACGGCCGGCGGGAGATCAAGAACCCAGTCTGGCTGAATCCAATTCGAAGAGCTAACGGAAGTCCACGTTGAATGGATAATGTCATGAAGCAGGCCCGCGAGCCCGTGAGGGATCCGTAAGTACATGCGGACGCGATCATACTTGTCGATTGGGACCTTTCTATATCGAAGCACATTGAGGACGGTCCGTCTTTTTCCCTCAAAATCCGCCTCACGCGTGGCTATAAACGCAAAGTTAGGGTCGACGTCAGCGGCGGTCGCGATGATTTCCGACATGAGCCGCTCATATCTGGCAAACGATTGAACGATCGCTCCAAAGAGAGATAGATGACGATCGGTTAGCGGATCCGGCGAGCTGGCTTGCATCTCTTTTTTCTCGAAAGCGAGTTTTTAAAGATCAGCTTATGCCAACGTCGAGGGCGTTGAGATGGATCAAGTTATCTGCGGCAAATTTAAGCCTTACCGCCAGTAAGGGCGACTGGCGCGCAGCCGTTTTTGGGCCTTCTCCGCGTCCTCCAGGAGAGCGTCATTCGAGCGGCCTTGACTCGCCGCGTTCTCGATCAACTTTGCGCCCTCAGCTCCGAAGAGCCGCCTCAGTAAGCGACGTGTCGTCGCCCGGTCGTTGAGCTTGCCAAGCGCGTCTTGAAGCCTCTCTAACGCGTCGATGAACCTGTCACGGCGCCGATTGTGTTTCGGAAAGAGATCGGCGAAGCATTCCGCGGCGTAGCGAAGAGCTTTTGCCCGCAGGCGAAGGCGATGACGTTCCTTTTTCGTAAGACCGGAAGCCAAATCGTATATCCGCAGCTCCCGCCAATTCAGCTGCAATGTCCGAGAGGCGACTGGCGCGAACGCGCCCGATCCGGGTTGCCTAACTCGCCGCGAGAAAGCGAGAAGGTCCAGCATGCATAGGCAAAAACGCCGCGACCTCAGCTCGGCAAGGAGACGCCCGGAAGCCGCGTCGCGCTTTCGGCGAAGCTCGAATAACGCTCTTTTGCCATTTGACTGGCGCAGTTCCAGCATTGCGATAGCGATGTCAAGATCCCTGGCTGCGCCCAGCAATTTCCAAACGCGCTTTATTCCCCCGCCAAAAGCGCTCCGCTCTCGTTTCGACAGCAAGTCTTCGCAGAATGACGCAAGCGAGCGAAGGCGGCGGAGCGCGACGCGCATCTGATGCACGCTCTCGGCCGACCTCGTGGCGAGAAACGCTTCCTCGTTTTCGGAAAAATGCCGTATGAAAGCCGACGCCAGGACCTCAAATCCAGCCGCGGCCGTCTCGGCGCGGCGGAGCCGAGGGCGCGGCATTTTCCGAGCGGCGATCGACGTTCCTTCGGCGAGCCGATAGCCGCGTTCCGCCTTGCTGAAAACCTCCAGCCTGAGAGGCGCAATCTTGGCGATTCGACGCGCAAGCTCAAAGAGAGCCGTTTCATCGCCGCGGCGGAGTTCGATTTCGAGTTCGCAGACGGGCTCGCGCCGTTCGCCCGCCCGGATAAAGCCTTTGTCCACGCTCAACGCAACCTCGTCCGCCTTCATCGAGATCGACCACTCCTTACGTGTCACCTGGACAAGGAAGACCGGGCGTAACCCCGTCTCGAGCTGCTGGCGAAGCCGAGCGGGCATATGTCGGCCAAATCGATCGATATTCGGCCGACGATCGGATGACTCAATCTCATATTCGCGTCGTACGAAGAGACCGTCCGGTTGACTCGTTGGTAATTTCAACGAGTGAATGAGGCCCCCGCTTACCGATCGCACGCGAAGGGACATCCCGGCTTTCATGAGAGCATTGCTGCTCGAGTCAAAATAGATCGACGTAAGCTCTTTCTCGCTCGCCTTGCCTCGCTTCAAAAGGGGGATAGATGTCAGCTTTTTGATATCCGACGCCGCCACCGCGAACTTCAGTTCGCGTTCGACGCCGTTACGCTTGTCGTTATTGATCTTCATCGACGCTCGTGGCTCGGCTTTGCTGCCTGCTGACTTTAAATCCTATTGTCTCATTTCATTTGGTCGCGTTGGAGGCGCCGCTGCGCGACTTGTTGCGCCCAAGTGCCGATGTTGGACATGAGGGTCGCGGCCCAGAACGTGCCGAAGCGGCGGGTGCGCAAGAGCGCCAGAGATTGACGTAACTCTTGAAAGGATCCGCCTGATCCTGAGGGCGCGAACATCGAGATGGCCTGCCGAGCCGAAACAGTCTCGCGATTTAGCCGCGGCGTCACCAGCCCGGCGCCCTCTCGATTTAAGGGATGATCATTCGGATCGCCGCCGCCCCCATGATGGCGGTCGCAATCCAACCCAGAATGGCGATGGGCCGGCTCGTCGTGAAGGGGCCCATGACGGATTTTCGCAATGCGAGGAGAATAATCACAACCATAAGGGGAACAGCCACGACCCCGTTGATCACAGCGCTCCAGAAAAGCGCCTTCATCGGGCCGATCGGCGAATACTGAATCGCAAGGCCGCCGAGCACGCTGACGGCGATGACGCCGTAGAAGCCGCGCGCGTCCTGCGCTTTCAACTCCAGCCCTGATTTCCAGTCCATCGCCTCGCTAAGCGCATAGGCGGCCGACCCGGCGAGAACGGGAACGCCGATGAGGCCGACGCCAAGAATGCCCAACGCAAAGAGAAGATAGGCGAAGTCTCCCGCCAAGGGTCGTAGCGCGCCGGCGGCTTGAGCAGCCGTCTCGATGTCCGTGACGCCGGCGACGTTCAGGGTGACCGCAGTCGCGAGAATAATGAAAAAAGCGGTCGCGTCCGAATAGAGCATGCCGCTCCAGGTGTCCCAAGCGATGCGGCGCAGCTCCGCCGGCGCGGCCGCACTGTCGTTCAGCAAGGCGGAAGCGCCTGGTTTGGCGTTCATATCTTCCACCTCTTCCGAGGCCTGCCAAAAGAAAAGGTAGGGACTGATGGTGGTGCCAAAGACGCCGACAATCACCGTTGCGGCGTCGGCATTGAGGTCAAAACGCGGCCAGAAGCTTCGTAATGCGACCTCGCCCCACGGAACATGGACTGTGAACAGCACCGCGGCGTAGGCAAGAAGAGACAGAGTAAGCCACTTCAGGAACCAGACATAGCGATGGTAAGGAACGAAGATTTGCAGGACGAGCGTGATGACGACAAATAGCGGCGTCATCAGATGGCGACTGAACCCGCTGACAAGTTCGGCGACCTCGCCCATGGCCGCAATATCCGCTGCTATGTTCAGAACGTTTGCGATCAGCAGCAGGAGGACCACGATCCGAAGGACGGCGGGAGAAAAGGCTTCCTTGATGTTGGCCGCGAGTCCCTTCCCGGTCACCCGACCGATCCGTCCGCACATCAATTGTATCGCAGCCATCAGAGGAAAGGCGAGCGGCATCGTCCACAGCATGTTCAAGCCGAACTGCGCGCCCGCTTGCGAATAAGTCGCAATCCCGCTCGGGTCGTCATCAGCGACGCCGGTAATGAGGCCCGGACCGACATGAGCGAGCGGATGCTCTTTCATGCGGCGCAAAAGCGCCTCAATCTTATTGGGCTGAAGGGGCGCGGTTCTGGCGGCGCTCGACGTCTTCACCATTCCCAACTTCCAAAATTGCACGCCTGCGCCACAGAAGTTTCGACTATTGGTCACGCACACGAAATATTTAGACTGCCACGATCGCCGGCGTCTTGACCTGAATCAACCTTGCGCCGCGTGAGCGGCGGCCG
>DATGHD010000417.1:0-10111 GCA_035308145.1 Roseiarcus sp. | reverse complement strand
GAGCCTGCTCGAAGGCATCAAGGTCGAGGCGAACAAGCGCGACGTGCCGTATCAGTCGCTGATCCAGATGTGGTTGAGCGAGAAAGTGGGGTGACGGCCAAGAGCGCCGTCGTGTATGGACGGCTACCTCGAAAACTTCTTATACTTCAATCTATGCGGGATGATGCTGTCGATCCCCAGCCGCCGCTTCTTGTCTTCCTCGTAGTCGGCGAAATTGCCCTCGAACCATTCGACATGGCTGTCGCCCTCGAAGGCGAGCATGTGGGTCGCGATGCGATCGAGGAAGAAGCGATCGTGCGAGATGATCACTGCGCAGCCGGCGAAATCGGTCAGCGCCTCCTCCAGCGCGCGAAGCGTGTCGACGTCGAGGTCGTTGGTCGGCTCGTCGAGGAGCAAGAGATTGGCGCCGCTTTTGAGCATTTTGGCGAGATGCACGCGGTTGCGTTCGCCGCCCGACAGCATGCCGACCTTTTTCTGCTGATCGGCGCCTCTGAAATTAAACGCCGAGCAATAGGCGCGTGAATTGATCTCGCGCTTGCCGAGATACAGCACCTCTTTGCCGCCGGAGATTTCCTCCCAAACGGTCGCCTTGTCGTTGAGCGCGTCGCGCGACTGATCGACATAGCCAAGCTGCACGGATTCGCCGATCTTGATGACGCCAGAATCCGGCTTCTCGGCGCCGGTGATCATGCGGAACAGCGTGGTCTTGCCGGCGCCGTTCGGGCCGATCACGCCGACGATGCCGCCCGGCGGCAGCTTGAACGATAGATTGTCGATCAACAGCCGGTCGCCGAAGCCTTTCGACAGCGCCTCGAAGTCGATGACGTTATTGCCGAGCCGCTCGGCCACCGGAATGATGATCTGGGCGGTCGTCGGCGCCTTGTCGGCCTGCTTCTTGACCAGTTCTTCATAGGCCTGGATGCGCGCCTTGGACTTGGCCTGGCGCGCTTTGGGCGAGGACGCGATCCATTCGCTCTCGGCTTCGAGCGCGCGTTTACGCGCCTCCTCCTCGCGCCCTTCCTGCTCGAGGCGTTTCCGCTTCTGCTTGAGCCAGGACGAGTAGTTCCCCTCATAGGGGATGCCGCGTCCGCGATCGAGTTCGAGGATCCAGCCCGTGACATTATCGAGGAAATAGCGGTCGTGGGTGACGATGAGAATGGCGCCGGGATATTGGCGCAAATGTCCTTCCAGCCAATTGACGGTCTCGGCGTCGAGATGGTTCGTCGGTTCGTCGAGCAACAGGAGATCGGGCCTTTCGAGCAGCAGCTTGCAGAGCGCGACGCGGCGCTTTTCGCCGCCTGAGAGCGTCGCCACGTCGGCGTCGTCGGCCGGGCAGCCGAGCGCGTCCATGGCCTGCTCGACCTGGCTGTCGAGATCCCAAAGCCCGCGCGCCTCGATCTCGTCTTGCAGGCGGGTCATCTCTTCCGCCGTCTCGTCGGAATAGTTCATCGCGAGCTCGTTGTAGCGGTCGAGGATCGCCTTCTTGTCGGCGACGCCGAGCATGACATTGCCGCGCACGTCGAGGGCCGGATCGAGCTGCGGCTCCTGCGGCAGATAGCCGACGCGGGCGCCCTCGGCGACATTGCCGTCGCCGACATATTCCTTGTCGATGCCCGCCATGATGCGCAGCAGGGTCGATTTGCCCGAGCCGTTGACGCCGAGCACGCCGATCTTGGCGTCCGGATAAAAGGAGAGACGGATGTTTTCGAGGACCTTTTTGCCGCCAGGATAAGTCTTGGTCAGGCCCTGCATGTGATAGACGAATTGGCGGGCCATTGAGGCGTCTCGTTTCTTAAATGTCGGGAATTTGGCGCGGGTGGTAGCAGGGGCGCCGCGCGCCGGCAAGCCGAACCGAGCCAGGCGGCGCTTGATCGACGAGGCCGATCATTTATAAACCGATTTAGCTGGACATTTGAGAGCAACGAGAAGGGCGCGAAGCGCCATTAAAGTCTCGGGAGGGGCGCGCCGTGCCAAAACCTTTGATCGTGGTCGATCCGCAACCGCGCGCGCTCGCCGAGATTTTCGATCCTGCAACCCGAGCGCGTTTCGACTCGCTCGGCGACATTGTCGCGCACGAGGGCGCCGGCCGCATGCCGGCCGAGCGCTTCGACCGCCTTCTTCCCGAGATGGCCCTGCTAATCGGCCAAAGCGACATGCCGAAAGCGCGGCTCGACCGCGCAAGGAACCTTCGCGCGATCATCAACATCGAGACCAATTTCCTGCAAAACGTCGATTACGAGGCGTGTTTCGAACGCGGAATTCACGTGCTTGCGCCGAGTTCGGCCTTCGCGAGGCCGGTTGCGGAAATGGCGCTCGGCATGGCGATCAATCTCGGCCGCGACATCAGCGCGGCCGACCGCGCGATGCGCGCGGGCGAGGAAAAGTGGCTGGGCGAGGGAATGGCCGAACGCTTCTCGCTCTATGGGGCGGCGGTCGGCTTGATCGGCTTCGGCGATCTCGGACGCGCCTTTGCGCCTCTCGTCGCCCCCTTCGGTTGCGCCGTGAAAGTCTATGATCCCTGGCTCTCCGATCATTTCGTCCGAGGTTTCGGCGTCGCGCCCGCCAGCCTCGACGAGGTTCTCTCGACGAGCCGGGTGATCGTCATCTTCGCCGGCGTGACCAGCGAGAACCAGGGCTTCCTGGGCCGACGCGAGTTCGAACTCGTGCAGCCGGGCTCGATCGTACTCCTGATGAGTCGCGCCGCGGTCGTCGACTTTCCGGAATTCTTAGCGCAGATCGAAGCCGGCCGCTTTCGCGCGGCGGCCGACGTATTTCCGGAAGAACCCGCGCCAAGGGACCATCCGGCGCGCAAGCTCAAAGGCCTGCTGCTCTCGCCTCATCGCGCCGGCGCTCTGACCGACGCGCTTTACGAAATCGGCCGGCAAACCGTCGCCGACGCGGAACTGATCCTCCGCGGCCTGCCGCCGCTCTCCTGCCGCAGAGCGCAGCGCGAGACCGTCGGTCGCTCGCGCAGCAAGCCGGTGGATGAGAAGTAGATACAACGCACCGGGCGCAAGATCGCCTAATCCCGCAAGATCAGCGCGGCTTGACTCTCTCTTGTGACCGGCGTTAGCGTCTCTAAATCGATTTAGGCGTTATAATGCAGAGGGAGGCAATGTCGCGCAAGGCCCCGACCATCCATGATGTCGCCTTACGCGCCGGCGTTTCCGCCGCCACCGCCTCGAATGTCTTCAACCGCAATCGCCCGGTCGGCGAGGAAAGCCGCGCCCGCGTCGCCAAGGCGGCCGCCGATCTCGGCTATCGCCCGAACCATCTCGCCGCGGCCTTGCGCGCCAAGCGCAGCCGGCTCATCGGCGTGGTCGTCCCCGAAATCTCCAACCCGTTTTTCGCCAGCCTTGTCCATGGAATCGAGGAGCAGGCCGCCGACAGTCCTTACGAGCTCGTGCTCGTCTCCTCCAGCGAGGACGAGGCGACAGAAGCGCGGCGCATCGAGGCCCTGATCGACCGGCAGATCGAGGGGCTGATTGTCGTGCCGTCGAGCGACGGCTCTTTCGCTGCATTGCGCGAGAAGCGCGGCGGCGCGCTGCCGCCGGCGGTGCTGGTCGACCGCGGCTGCGGCTCTCCCGGCGTCGATACGGTCGGCGCCGAAAACGCCGCCGGCGGCGTGGCGGCGACGCGCCATCTCCTCTCGCTCGGCCATCGCGACATCGCCGTGCTGACGCCTTCGATCAGTCTCGCCAATATCCGCGGCCGCATCGACGGCTACAGACAGGCGCTCGAAGAGGCGGGCCTCGCGCCCCGCGCCCGCATCTGCGTCGGCGGCCAACAGCTCGATCAATTGCGCGGCGCCATCGAGCAGGACCTCCATCGCGCCGACCGGCCGACCGCGATTTTCGCTCTGACCAACGTCGCCGCTTTGGCGGCGATCAAGGCGGTGAGAGCGCTCGGCCTCGATATTCCCGGCGACGTCTCGGTCGTCGGCTTCGACGACTTCGACTGGATGTGCGCCTTGCGGCCGTACCTGACGACGATCGCCCAGCCGGTCGACGAAATCGTCTCTTCAGCCTGGCGTCTCCTCATGCAGCGCCTCTCCGGCGCCGCAAAAGAGGAGGATGTCAGGATCGAGCTTCCCTGCGCCTTGAAGGTGAGGGAATCAACCGGGCTCGCCTGCCCGCGCCTCAAAGTGGCGGCCGGCGCCTAAAAGCAACTCGAACCGACATGGGAGGAAATGAATGCTCAGAAAAACGATCGCCACGCTTTCGTTCGCCGCGCTCGCTACCGCGGTCGCCGTTAGCGGCGCTTCGGCCGCCGAGAAGCCTGTCTATGGCGTCTTGATGAAGACGCTGTCGAACCCCTTCTGGGGCGCGATGGAGCAAGGGGTGCGCGCCGGCGCCAAGGACGCCGACGTCGAGTATTTCCTGCAAGCCGTCGAATCCGATCAGGCCGCCGAGCCGCAGCTCAACACCTGCAACACAATGCTGGAGAAGAAGCCGGTTGTGATGATCACCGCGGCGATCAATTCGACGATCCTCTTGCCCTGCCTCAAGCACGCCAACGAATTGAAAATCCCGGTCATCGATCTCGACAACAATCTCGACCCCGAAATCACCAAGAAGGCCGGCGTCGACATCGCCTTCCATATCGGCTCCGACAATGAAGCGGCGGGCGCTAAGGGCGCGGACTATGTCGCCGAGACGCTCGGCAAGGACGCCAAGGGTCCGGTGCTGGTGATCGAAGGCCTCTCGGGCAATATCACGGGGCAGAAACGCGCCCGCGGCTTCGCCAATGAGCTGAAGAAAGTCGCCCCCGGCCTCACTATCGTCGCCTCGCTGCCGGGCGACTGGGACCGCCAGAAGGCGGCCAATATCGCCAACGACACGTTGCAGCGCAATCCCGATCTCGTCGCGATCTTCTGCGCCAATGACGGCATGGCGCTTGGCGCGGTCGAGGCGGCGCGGGCGGCCGGCAAGGACAAGCTGATCGTCGTCGGCGTCGATGGCAACAGCGACGCCGTCAAATCGATCCTCGCGGGCCGTCTCAACGCTTCGGTCGCGCAGCTTCCCTATCTCGTCGGCAAGGAGGCGGTTGAGAACGCCAAGAAGGTCCTCGCCGGCGGCAAGGTCGACGAATCCATCTATGTGCCGACGCTGGTCCTGACCAAGGAGGTCCTCGAGGCGAAGAAGGACCCGATGTTGGAATATGTGAAGTAAGGCGCTAAGCCGGGACAAAGGTACCGCGAGCGTGGGCGTGACAACGGTCGCGGCTTACCCTCATCCGGCCCTTCGGGCCACCTTCTCCCGCAAGCGGGAGAAGGGTTCGCTCGGCGCAGCGCGAAGGTCGCCTGCGTTGACAAAGGGCGAAGGGCGCAGCGCGCCCCCTCTCCCGCTTGGCTTGCGGGAGAGGGTTGGGGTGAGGGTAAGCCGCGGCCTATAATGCACAATCACAGAAACACTCGGCCCATCCGCCATGACAGTCGCCCCTGACGCCGTCGGCGTCGCCGCAAGCTGGCGCGTCCGTTTCACCAGCGCCACGGCCTTCCGCGTCGAATCGCTGCTGGTGCTGGCGGTGTTGACCGCGGTGATGACCGTCGCGGCATGGCCCTACTTCCTCACCGTCTCCAACGCTCTCAACATTCTTCTCGCGACGTCGACGCTCGGCGTCCTCGCGATCGGCATGACCTTCGTCATCTCCTCGGCCGGCATCGACCTCTCGGTCGGCTCGATCATGGCTTTTGCGGGCGTCGTCGGCTGCCTCGCCGTCAACAATCTCGACGCGCCGTGGCCCGTGGGCGTCCTCGCCTGCGTGATCGCCGGAATTCTGGCGGGCGCGGTCAACGGGTTTCTTGTGGCGAAGGGCGCGATCCCTCCCTTCATCGTCACGCTCGGCATGCTCGGCGTTGCGCGCGGCGTCGCGCTCGTGCTCACCAACGGCGTGCCGGTCTATGGCCTGCCCGCGCCGATTGTCTATCTCGGCCAAGGCCGGCCGTGGGGCGTTCCCGCGCCTGTCATTCTTCTCCTGGCGACTGCATTCATCGCCCATATCGTGCTTATCCACACGCGGTTCGGGCTTTATGCGCAAGTGATCGGCGACAACGAGGCCGCCGCGCGCGCCATGGGCGTGCGCGTCGAGCGCATGAAAGGGCTGATCTATGCGCTGTCCGGCGGTCTCGCGGGATTTGCCGGCCTGATTTTCTCGGCCCGCGTCAATGCGGGCGACCCCACCGCCGGCATCAGCTACGAGCTCACCGCCATCACCGCGACCATCATCGGCGGCACAAACTTGTTCGGCGGGCGCGGCAGCGTCGTCGGCACCGTCATCGGCGCGCTCATTATGGGCGTGCTGCAGAACGGTCTTAATCTGATGGGCGTGTCGTCGTACTATCAGCAGATCGCGATCGGCGCCGTGCTGGTTTTCGCGGTCTGGCTCGACCGCCTCAATCGCGGCGAAGGGCGGCGGCGATGAGCCTGCTCGAACTCGCCGACGTCCGCAAAAATTTCGGCTCGATCGAGGCGTTGCGCGGCGTCACCTTCGCCGTCCAGGCAGGGTCGGTCGTCGGTCTCGTCGGCGACAATGGCGCCGGCAAGTCGACATTGATGAAGACGATCACGGGCGTCTATCGCCCCGACAGCGGCGAGATTCGTTTCGACGGCGCCTCGCTCGCCGACAAGGATCCGCGCGCCATCCGCGAACGCGGCATCGAGATGATCTACCAGGATCTCGCGCTCGCCAAGATGCGCGACGTCGCCGCCAATATTTTCCTTGGCCGCGAGATCACCCGGAACGTGCTTGGGATCAAGTTCATCGATCACAAGCGCATGGAGATCGAAGCTGGCAAGATGATCGAGAAGCTCGGCGCCAGGGTCAAATCGGTCAATCAGATCGCCGGGCTTCTCTCCGGCGGGCAGCAGCAATCCGTCGCGATCGCCAGGGCCCTGACCTTCAATCCGAAGCTCGTCATCATGGACGAGCCGACGGCGGCGCTCGCCGTCAGGGAGATCGAGCATGTGCTTGACCTCATCCGCAACTTGAAGAGCCACGGCATCGCCGTGATTCTCATCAGCCATCGCCTGACCGACGTCTTCGCGGTTTGCGACCGCATCGTGGTGCTGCGACAGGGCGCGGTCATCGCTGACGATCCGACGGCGCAAACGAGCATGAACGCCGTGGTCAGCCATATCGTGGGCGCCGCGTGATGTTCCCTCCATCATTGCGAGGAGCGCAGCGACGCAGCAATCCAGTCGTAAAGCGCGGCGCGCTATGAATGGATTGCTTCGCTCCGCTCGCAATGACGGTGGGCGCAGTTCAAATCGCCGTTTAGATTGCATCAGGAGGAAACGATGATCCGTTTCGGCATGCATTCGAGCCTATGGACCGGAGCCTGGACACGCGAGGGCGCGGAGCTCAGCGTTTCGGAAGCGGCGCGGTGCGGCCTCGACGTGGTCGAGATCGCGCTTCTGGAGCCCGACACGGTCGATGTTCCTCACTCGCGCGAATTGCTCGCGCGCCACCATGTGGCGCCGACCGCTTCGCTCGGCTTGCCGATCGAAGTCGAAGCGACGCGGCGCCCGGAGAAGGCGCAAGCCTTTCTTTTCCGCGCGCTCGACGTCGCCCATCAACTCGGTTGCAACACGCTGACCGGCGTCACTTATTCGACCCTCGGCTATCGCACCGGCGCGCCGCCGACCAGGGCGGAATACGACAATATCGTCCGCGCGCTGAAGCCGGTCGCCAAACGCGCCGGCGACTATGGCATGACGCTCGGCCTCGAGCCGTGCAACCGCTACGAGACCCACCTCCTCAACACCGCCAAGCAGACGATCGAACTACTGGCGCGGATCGACGAGCCAGCGGTGATGATTCACCTGGATACGTACCACGCCAATATCGAGGAGAAAGGCTTTGAGGCGGCGCTCGCCGACGGCGCCGGCAAAGTCCGCTACGTGCACCTTTCCGAAAGCGACCGGGGCGTGCCCGGCTCCGGCAATATCGACTGGAAGAGCGTCATGACCGCGCTGAAAGGCGTCCATTTCGCCGGCGACCTCGTATGCGAATCCTTCGTCAACATGATGCCCCAGCTCGCGAGCGCGCTTTCGGTCTGGCGGCCGGTTGCGCGCGACCGCGCTGAAGTTCTCGACATCGGCCTGCCCTATCTGAAGAGCCTGGCGCGGGCGACGGGATTGATGGAATGAGGAGACCCGGTCGCGGGCGCCGCGGACGGATGAGCGGTATGATCGGCATCCGTCATGCGCCTCGCTCTTGCCCTTTTCGTTTTGCTCCTCTCGGCCCCGCCGCTGGCCGCGCAGGAGGCTCAATGCCGGCGTGACCTTGCCAGGGCCAGCGCTCTCATCGAAGAAGTCCATCGGCGCGCGCCGCAATTCCCGACGATCGACCCTTACTCGCGAGCCAACAAACCGCTGACCTGCGCCCTGCTCAGGCAGAACCACGCGGCGCTCGCCGCCGCCAGCGTCATTATGGATCGCTGCCTGACAGGACACGAACGCAGCAAGGATAGGGGTCAAATCCTCAATTCGATCGGCGACATCGACGCCGCAATCGCCGAAATTTGTCGATAGGTCGCTCGGGCGCCGGTCCTTCACGAACTGCGCGCGCGCGTCCCGGCAAGCCGTCGAACCGCCTGAGCGGAGGCCGTCTCGGCGCTCGGCCGCGCAGGCGGAAGGGGCGCGTCGCCGTTCTTGCCGAACAAGGCCGCGAGCCGCGCGCGTGTGCGCGCGATATCCAAGAGATAGGCGAGCGCGCCGAATGTCGCAACGCCAAGAGCCGCCTGCTCGATCAAAAGGATAATTCCCGGCGCCTTGGCGCGCAGCGGCGCTCCAACGAGCGCCATCGCGCCTGTCGCCGCGACAATTGCCGCAATGTCGCGCAAGGGCGGCCATTGCGGCCGCAGCGTCGCGGCGAAGGCGACGGCGGCGATAAGTCCTGAAATTTGCGCGCCGGTCTGAGCAAGCGCGAAGAAATGGGCGTCGTCGCCGCGCGGCAGAAGCAGGATCAACGCAGCATCGACGGCGCAGGCGGCGATCGCCACAATGATCATCGGACTAGGGCGCCTCGCGATCTGAAACATCGGCGAGATCGTATATTGCAACAGTACGAAGCTGAACAATCCCGGCAGCATCGCAGTGAGATAACGCGCGAAGGGGCCGCGGAAGGCTTCCGGCACGATCAGCGTTTCGAAGCTCGGCAGAATGAGCCAGAGCCCGACGCTCGTCGGCGCGATGATCGCAAAAACACTTGCCATATTGTCGGCAAGCTGAGCGCGGGCGCGCGCCGGACCATGCGCCTCTTCGGCGCGCACCGCCAGTTGGAACAAGAGCACGTCCATCGCCGCCGCGATCGCCGAAAGCACCCGGACGCCGATGTCGTTGGCCAGCGAGAATTGTCCCGTTTCCCCGAAGCCGTAGAGGCCGCTCACAAGAGCGCGATTGGCGAGCGGGATCATCTGGAACAGGATCGAGGCGCCGACGAACGGCAGGCCGTAGCGCATGAAATCCTTGGCGAGCGGCCAGCGGCCGTGGTTTGGCCCCGCGCCGCGGTCGATGAGACTGCGCCCGGAGGCGATCAAGGCCCCCGCGACGCTGAGCGCGACGCCGGCCAGCGCCAGCGCCGCCGAGCCGAACCACCAGGCGCCGCCGACGGCAAGGACGAGGCCAAGGCTGTTCTTGATGATGATGACGCCCATGTAGGTCTTGTCGAGGAACCGGGCGCGGGCGAGCGCGGTCGAATAGTCATAGAGCCCGCTGGCGACGCCCGCCGTCGCGGCCATCGCCAGCAGCCCCGGCGACAAGACGAGGTGGACGCCGGAGAGCGTGATCGCCAGTACCACAAGGCTGACGATGAAAGCGAGCGCGGCGAAGCAATCGTCCAAGGTCGCGCGAATTTCGGGGCGCTCGAGGCGCGTGCGCTGCGAATAGAAACGCACCGCCGAGAGCCTGATCCATTCGAAGCCGGCGGTGTTGACCATTACCGCGACGGCCGCGGCTATCGCGAAGCGGCCGAATTCCGCCGGGCCGAGAAACTTCGCGACGAAGAGCCCGACCAGAAAGTTGAAAAGCGCATTGGACGCGAAGGCGAAGCCGACGATCATCAACCAATCCATGGGGCGGCGCCGGCCGCCGCCCGCGGCGAGAGGCCC
>DATGHD010000416.1:0-5886 GCA_035308145.1 Roseiarcus sp. | reverse complement strand
CGAGCCGGACTTGCGTCCTGCGAAGGCGGCCGCGCTAGGGGGCGATCATCTTCGCCAAGCGCGGCGGGCGTGAGCAACGCGCGGACCATGTCGCTCGATAGGGACGCGGCTGACGCCGCCGCGTCGAGCGCCCAGCTTGGCAATGCGAACGCGTCCGCTAATGGGGCGCTCTGGTCAACCGCGCTCGGCGCCGGCGCGATCGGCTCGAGCGCGGCTAGACGGGTCTCGCCGCTCGCCTCTAAAGGCGGCGAAGCCAAAAGAGGAGTAGCGTCGCTCGCCGGCGCTGCATTGCGCAGAAGCTCATCGGCCGCGGTTTCATTGGACGGCGCCGTCGAAACGGCGGCCGCAAGAGATCGCGTTGGAGAGGCGTCAGCAAGCGCGACATCCCCGCCAAAGGAAATCTGCGGCGGGATCGCCGGAAGCATCGGCGGCAGCGCTGCAATTTGCTCGCCGCCCTGCGGCGGGGAAGCGGTCGAAAGCATGAGGTCGGCGCCGCCGAGCGGCGTGTTGGCGAGCCAGCCGGGCGCCGTATCGCCGGCCATCGCGGCGCTAGACATGGCTGCTGCAAGCGCGCGTTCGGGGCCGAAGAGCGCGGCGTGCTCGCCGAGCCAGTCCGGCTCGGCATCGCGGGCGCCGCCAGACATTGCGGCTGCAAGGGCAAGCATGGGGCCGGTGAGCGAGGCATGTTCGTCGGCTGTCTGCGCCGGAGGGATCGCCGGCTTAGCCCGCGCCAATACGGGGAGAGGCCGCGGCCCCTTTTCGTACAAAGAGGTCGCCGCGCCGAGGAGAACCACGACGGCAAGCAAGGACGCCGGCGCATAAGGGCCGGTCACGAAACGCCGCATGCGGGCAGCTTGCCCCTTCTTTGCTGCGGAACTCTTAACTATAGGCCCCGTTGCGCCGGGCGTCTTGGGGGGCCACTTCTCGTCGGCCCTACAGTCAAGCTGCTCGCCGAATGCGGCGCTGTTCGGGCGGCGCGCGACCCAAAAGAACAATTCCAGAAGGCGTTAGGCGCGCAAAATCGAGATTTCCGCTCTCCCAAATGGAGGCTCAGCCAGATTACGGGCCGCTCCGCCCTTTCCCCGGAGCGGGCCAGGGTCTATGTGTGGACGCGCGGCAAAGCCGTCGCCAATCGCCTTTCTATGCGATGGAGCGCTTGGACTGGGGCCCATGGTTGAGAAGGCGAAGTTTCACGGCTCGATGCCGGCGTTGGTCACGCCGTTCAAGGACGGCAAGATCGACGAGCAGGCGTTCCGAGGATTGATCGATTGGCAGATCTCCTCGGGATCGCATGGCCTCGTTCCGGTCGGCACGACCGGTGAAAGCCCGACGCTCAGCCATGAAGAGCATCGCCGCGCGATCGACATTTGCATCGACGAGGCGAGGGGCCGCGTGCCGGTCATTGCCGGCGCGGGATCGAACAACACGCATGAGGCGATCGAATTGGCGCGCCACGCGGAAAAGGCGGGCGCGGACGCGATTTTGGTCGTGACGCCCTATTACAACAAGCCGAACCAGGAAGGGCTGTACCGCCACTTCAAGGCGGTCAACGACGCGGTCGGCCTGCCGATCATCATCTACAATATCCCGCCGCGCTCGGTGATCGACATGTCGGTCGAGACGATGAAGCGTCTCTTCGAATTGAAGAACATCGTCGGCGTCAAGGACGCGACGGGCAATGTGGCGCGCATCTCGTTGCAGCGACACGCGATGGGACAAAGCTTCATCCAGCTTTCCGGGGAGGACATGATCGCGCTCTCCTGCATGTCGGTCGGCGCGCATGGCTGCATTTCCGTGACGGCCAATGTCGCGCCCTCGCTCTGCGCCGAATTGATGGAGGCGACGTTCAAGGGCGATTATGCGCATGCGCTTCGCATACAGGACCGCCTGACCCCGCTTCACGCCGCGATTTTCATCGAGCCGGGCGTCTGCGGCGCCAAATACGCGTTGAGCTTGCTTGGGCGGATTCGCAACGAGGTTCGCCTGCCCTTGGTGCCGATCGTCGAAGCGACGGAATCGACGATCCGCCGGGCCATGGTCCATGCCGGCATTTTGAACGCGTGAGCTCAATCCGTCATTGCGAGCCGAAGGCGAAGCAATCCAGGGCAGCCTCCCTCGGCGGTTGCCCCTGGAGCGCCTCGTCGCGCTTCGCGCTCCGTGCAAATGACGGTTAAATACGGCGCTTGAATTGTGATGGCCAAGGACAAGCCGACCTATAAAATCGTCGCCGACAATCGGCGCGCCAGGTTCGACTACGAAATCGGCGAGATGTTCGAAGCCGGCATCGCTTTGACGGGCACGGAGGTGAAGTCCTTGCGCGCCGGCAAGGCGACTGTCGCGGAGAGCTACGCCGCCGCCGACCGCAGCGGCGAGATGATCCTCTATAACGCGAACATCCCGGAATATCTCCAAGGCAATCGCTTCAATCACGAGCCAAAGCGGCCGCGGAAGCTCTTGCTGCACGCCAAAGAGATCGTCCGCCTCGCCCGCGGCGTCGAGCGCGAAGGCATGACCATCGTGCCGTTGCGGCTCTATTTCAACGAGAAGGGCAGGGCGAAGGTCGCGCTGGCGCTGGCGAAGGGCAAGAAGCTGCACGACAAGCGCGAGACCGAGAAGCAGCGCGACTGGGGACGGGAAAAGTCGCGGCTGCTCAAGGAGCGGGGGTAGGTTTTTCGTCGCCAGAATGCTCCGTAGCGTGAGCCAGGATCGTCGAGCCAAGCGAACCGCTGTGATCTCAAAACTATGAAGGACTCTCGCCCCACGTACGAAGACGTCTCGCGCGCGGCTGAGCGCATCGCCGGCGCAGCGCATCGGACGCCGGTCCTCGCCTCGCGCACGGCCAACGAGCGCATCGGCGCGGAGCTCTTCTTCAAGTGCGAAAATTTCCAACGCGGCGGCGCGTTCAAGTTTCGCGGCGCGTACAACGCCATCGCCGCGCTCTCGCCGGAGCAGCGCCGGCGCGGGGTCGTAACCTATTCGTCGGGCAATCACGCGCAATGTCTCGCCTATGCGAGCCGTCTTCAGGGCGTCGCGGCGACGATCGTCATGCCTAAGGACGCTCCCGCGATGAAAATCGCGGCGACGAGAGGCTATGGCGGGCGCGTCCAGTTCTACGACCGCTATAAAGAAGACCGCGAGGCGATCGCCCGCAGATTAGCCGTCGAACACGGGCTCTCCCTGATTCCGCCCTATGACCATCCCGACGTGATCGCCGGACAGGGAACTGCCGCGAAAGAACTCATCGAGGAAGCCGGACGGCTCGACGTCCTTTTTGTCCCGCTCGGCGGCGGTGGATTGTTGGCCGGGTCGCTGCTCGCCGCCCAGCGGCTCGCTCCGAACGCCAAGGTCGTCGGCGTCGAGCCGGAGGCGGGCGACGACGGCCGGCAATCGTTGCGTCGCGGCCAGATCGTCCATATTTCGCCGCCCCGATCGATCGCCGACGGCGCGATCGTCACCCATGTCGGGTCGCACAACTTCCCGATCATCAAAGACCTCGTCGACGACATCGTCACGGTGTCCGATGCGCAATTGGTCAATGCGATGCGTTTCTTCGCGGAGCGGATGAAGATGGTTGTGGAGCCGACCGGATGCCTCGGCGCGGCGGCGGCGTTCCATGGCCTCCATCCCATCGCGGGAAAGCGCGTCGGCGTCATCCTCAGCGGCGGCAATGTCGATCTTGCGGTCTTCGCGCGGCTGATCCTGGAGCAGCCGCCGTCTTGAAAAAGGCGGGCGAAGATCGGCCTCGCTTTATAAATCAGATTGAGTTCTCCGTGGCTTACGGCGCGACGAGGTACGATATACGAAACAAATGTTGACGTCGCGCGGCTTCGCGCCGATCCTCTTTCGGCGGCTGACCTTGAACTGCGACTGATTGTGCGCGAGGCGTCCGGAGCCGTCGCGAGTCTGGGGACTTTTCTGCCGTCGCTCTTCGCGATGGGCGACCCAGGGCGCTCGCAGGAAGGAAATCTGAGCTAACCCCTTGATTTCTCTCGCCGCAGGGGAAATGACAAATTTCCGCCCTAACAAAATCAAGGGCTTGCGCGCGGACGGGGAAGAAGCAGGGAAGGAAAGGGAAGGAAAATTTCCTTTCTGGCCCTGTTCAGCGTCCGCCTGAAGCGCGTCAGACGCCATAGCGGCAAGGGCGAAGGGCGGATCGTCGAGCGCCGACCTCTGTCATTCCCGCGCAAGCTTAGAATCCAGGCAGAGCCAGCCTTTAAGTACGGCGGTTCTCTGGATTCCCGCATGCGCGGGAATGACACACGGGCTTTCGCCCCGCCGGAAATTCAGATAGCAACCCGGCTCCGTTCCCTTCCTCGATAAAGTTCAAATGGTCATGCACCGCTACCGCACGCACACCTGCGGCGATCTTCGCGAGACCCACCAAGGCGTCGAGACCAGGCTTTCCGGCTGGTGCCATCGCATCCGCGATCATGGCGGCGTGCTGTTCATCGACCTTCGCGACCATTACGGCATGACGCAATGCGTGGTTGATCCGGATTCGCCCGCCTTCAAAGAGGCCGAGAAGCTGCGCGCGGAGACCGTGGTCCGCATCGACGGCGCGGTGCGGAAGCGCCCAGGCGGCACCGCGAACCCCGACATGCCGACCGGCCTTGTCGAAGTCTATGCGCGCGAGATCGAAGTTTTGGGGCCGGCCGGCGACCTGCCGCTGCCGGTTTTCGGCGACCAGCCTTACCCCGAGGACACGCGGCTGAGGTACCGATTCCTCGATCTCCGCCGCGAGAAACTGCACAAGAACATTGTGCTGCGCGGGCGCATCATCGATTCCATCCGCTCAAGGATGAAGGCGCAGGGCTTCAACGAATTCCAGACGCCGATCCTGACCGCCTCCAGCCCGGAAGGCGCGCGCGACTTTCTCGTGCCGTCGCGCATCCATCCGGGAACTTTCTATGCGTTGCCGCAGGCGCCGCAACAGTACAAGCAGCTCCTGATGATGGCGGGCTTCGACCGCTATTTTCAAATCGCGCCGTGCTTTCGCGACGAGGACCCGCGCGCCGATCGCCTGCCCGGCGAATTCTACCAGCTCGACGTCGAGATGAGCTTCGTCGAGCAGAGCGACGTATTCGATGCGATGGAGCCGGTGATCCGCGGCGTTTTCGAGGAATTCGCCGGAGACAAAAAAGTGACGCCCTCGCCGTGGCCGCGCATTCCTTTCGCCGAGGCGATGCGCAAATACGGCTCCGACAAGCCGGACTTGCGCAATCCGATCGTCATTCAGGATGTGTCCGAGCATTTCCGCGGCTCGAATTTCAAGGTGTTCGCGCGGCTGCTCGAAACGCCGAAGAACGAAGTCTGGGCGATCCCCGCGCCGGGCGGCGGCCAGCGCACTTTCGCCAACCGGATGAACGCCTGGGCGCAAGGCGAAGGACAGCCGGGGCTTGGCTATATATTTTGGAACCGAGAGACGGCATCAATCGACGTCGAAAAGGTCGGCGACGAGACTGTTGGCTCGAAATTCCGAGAAAGCGGAAAGCTAATCGCTCGAGGCCCGATCGCCAACAACATTGGGCCAGAGCGCACCGAGGCCATTCGGCTGAAGCTTGGCTTGAAGAGCGGCGACGCGGCCTTTTTCGTCGCGGGCGATCCTGAAAAGTTCGCGAAATTCGCCGGGCTTGCGCGTACCAAGATCGGACAGGAACTGAAGCTCGTTGACGAGGAGCGTTTCGAATTCGCCTGGATCGTCGATTTTCCGATGTTCGAATGGAGCGAGGACGAAAAGAGGATCGATTTCTCGCACAATCCTTTCTCCATGCCGCAAGGCGGTCTCGAGGCGCTCCAATCCAAGGATCCGCTTGAGATCAACGCCTTCCAATACGACATCGCCTGCAACGGCTTTGAAATCGCCTCAGGCGGCATCCGCAACCATCG
>DATGHD010000415.1:0-4567 GCA_035308145.1 Roseiarcus sp. | reverse complement strand
CGGTCTATGTGGCGGCGATCCAGTTTCCGTACGATGACATCCAGTTTCCGTACGATGACAAGGTACATCCTGCGCCATGCGAGCTTCGTTGGCTCGGCGCTGTCAGTGAATGGGACGGCAAAGCCAAAGGCCATATGTGGCTGGTCCCCGCCGAGAGGCGCTCCCATGCGTCAACGCGGTCAGGGGAAGCAGCCCCATTGGCGCTCGTCCAGCCGGCGCTTTTCGCCTGGGGAAACCGAGACACTGCCGAATTTTGTGAAACAAAATCTTGACGGATGAACTCTTCCCGCCGATTCTATTCGGCGAGGCGGAGGCGTGACTTCGACCGTCGACGTAGAGCGCATCGCCAAATTTTTTTCACGTCTAACCCATTGATATCCCACGATTCGGCCAAGGAAAGTCTTGGAAAAATCTTGGAAAAGGCTTGGTGCGCCCGCTGAGCCGCAATTGAAATGATTGGCGTATCCTTGCGGCGATTTGCGAAGATTTGGCGCTCCAAGGTTTTCGCAAATTTTTCGCGCGATAGGGCGCGCCGGCTGCGCCGGGCCGTTCCGCTTGCCTTTCTCAGCCCTCTCCCTTATACGCCCGGCCATCCCACAGGCGGATTTCCGCGGCTCCTGGTTCAAGGCGTCGCTCCGGTGGGAGGCTTACCCCTCCTTCTAAGATCCGCCGAGGTTTAACCGGAAAGGACTCGTAAAGGCATGTCTCTGCCTGATTTCTCCATGCGCCAATTGCTCGAAGCAGGCGCGCATTTCGGCCATCAGTCGCATCGCTGGAACCCGAAGATGGCGCCCTTTATCTTCGGGGCGCGCAACAACATTCACATCATCGATCTTGCTCAGACCGTGCCTCTGCTGCACCAGGCCTTGAAGGCGGTGTCGGATACGGTCGCCAAGGGCGGGCGCGTGCTCTTCGTCGGCACCAAGCGCCAAGCCTCCGACGCGATCGCGGAAGCCGCCAAGCGCTCGGCGCAATATTACATCAACGCCCGCTGGCTCGGCGGCATGCTGACCAATTGGAAGACCATCTCGGCCTCGATCTCGCGCCTGCGCAAGCTCGACGAGATGCTGGCCGCCGGCGCGGTGGGCCTCACCAAGAAAGAGCGGCTGATGCTGTCGCGCGAGCGCGAAAAGCTGGAGAAGGCGCTCGGCGGCATCAAGGACATGGGCGGCACGCCCGACCTCGTCTTCGTCATCGACACCAACAAGGAGCAGCTCGCGATTAAGGAGGCGAACCGCCTCAAAATCCCGGTCGCTGCGATCCTCGACACCAATTCCGATCCCGACGGCATCGCCTTTCCGGTGCCCGCCAACGACGATGCGGGCCGCGCGATCCAGTTCTACTGCGATCTCGTCGCCAAGGCGGCGCTCGACGGCATTTCGCGCAGCCAAGGCGCGCTCGGCGTCGATCTTGGCGCGGCCGAGACGCCAATTGCCGAGGCGCTGCCCGAGCCTGCCGCGGCGACCCCCGAGATCGAGGCGCCAACCGAGCATTTCGAGCTTCTGGCGGCCCCGCGCGGCACGCCCGACGATCTCGCCAAACTCACCGGCGTCGGCCCCCAAATCGTCAAGAAGCTCAACGATGTCGGCGTCTTCCATTATTGGCAGATCGGCGCTCTGACCGAGGCCGAGGCCGAGAAGCTCGACGCCGATTTGAAGCTGAACGGCCGCATCGCCCGCGATCATTGGGTCGACCAGGCGCGCGCTTTGACGGCCGCGCCTTTGACCGAAGCCGAGGTCTAAAGGGCGGTTCAAGCGCCCGACTTGAAAGTCGGGCGTCATCTCTTCGGGCGCTGTCGCGCCCTTTTCACCCCAAACGATAAGGAACGGCCATGGCCAATGTCACGGCGGCGCTGGTGAAGGAGCTCCGCGAGCGCACCGGCGCGGGCATGATGGATTGCAAGAACGCTTTGACCGAGACCAATGCAGACATCGAAGCGGCGATCGACTGGCTGCGCAAGAAAGGCCTCGCCAAGGCGGCCAAGAAGAGCGGCCGCGTCGCGGCCGACGGGCTCGTGTCGGTTGCGGTCGAGGCCAATTTTGGGGTCGTGGTCGAGGTTAATTCCGAGACCGATTTCGTCGCCCGCAACGACGACTTCCAGGCATTGGTGCGCGGCGTTACCGCGGCGGCGATCGACAAGGGTCCCGGCGTCGACGCCGAGGCGCTCAAACATACGCATTTTCCCGGCGGCGGCACGATTGAAGAGGCGATCGCCAACGCGGTCGCGACGATCGGCGAGAATATCACGCTGCGCCGCGCCCACGGCCTGCACGTCGCTCATGGCGCGATCGGCCATTACGTGCATGGCGCGATCGTCGACGGTCTCGGCCGTATCGGCGTCATCGTCGCTCTGGAATCGAAAGGCGCCGCCGATGGGCTCGTCGCCCTCGGACGCCAGATCGCCATGCATGTCGCGGCGGCGAGCCCGCTTGCGCTTGATTCATCGGGTCTCGATTCGGCGCTCGTCGAGCGCGAGAAATCGGTCTTGCGGGACAAGAACGCCGGCAAGCCGGCGCATGTGCTCGAGAAGATCGTCGAGTCCGGATTGAAGACGTACTACAAGGAAGTCTGCCTTGTCGATCAGCCCTTCGTGCACGACGCCGCCAAGACGGTGGCGCAAGCCGTGAAGGAAGCAGAGAAAACGGTTGGCGCGCCGATCGCGCTCAAAGGCTTCGTGCGCTATGCGCTCGGCGAGGGAATTGAGAAACCAGCTGAGGCGGCGTGAAGCGGGAAGATTTTCAGGGCGGCTTTCGAGCCGCCCTTTTTGTCGCCGGCGCGAGGGGGCGTCCTCCCCCGCGCAAGCGGCGGCGAATTTGGCGCGTAAGATGCCAAAGGCGCGGCGAAGGACTAGTCTCGCGGCGGCTCGATTCGCCCTCTTGAATGTAAAGCGTCCAACTCCGAGGCCCCGAATGTCCGCACCGGACCCCGCCCAAGCCGAGCCGCTCTTCAAGCGCGTGGTGGTCAAGCTTTCCGGCGAAGCTCTGATGGGCCGCAACCCGCATGGGCTCGACATGCCGACGCTGGCGCGCATCGCCCGCGATCTCAAGGAGGCCCGCGATCTCGGCGTGCAAGTCGCGGTGGTGGTCGGCGGCGGCAATTTCTTTCGCGGCATCGCCGGCGCCGACAAGGGCATCGAGCGCGCGCGGGCCGATTCTATCGGCATGCTGGCGACGGTGATGAACGCGCTCGCTATGGAAGGCGCGCTCGAGGAGATCGGGCAGCCGGCGCGCGTCCTCTCCGCCGTCGCCATGCCCTCGGTCTGTCAGCCCTATTCGCGCCAGGCGGCGCTGGCTCACCTCGTCAAGCGCCGCGTCATCCTGCTCGCGGGCGGCACCGGCAACCCGTTCTTCACCACCGATACCGGCGCGGCCTTGCGCGCCGCCGAACTCTCGGCCAATGCGGTGATGAAGGCGACGCAGGTCGACGGCGTCTATACGGAAGACCCCAAGAAGAACGCCAACGCGCGGCGCTATGAGCGCCTGACGCACGACGAGGCGATTGAAAGGAATCTCGCGGTGATGGACACCGCGGCTTTCGCCCTGGCGCGCGAGAACCGCATTCCGATCGTCGTCTTTTCGGTAAATGAGCCCGGCGCCATTCCCGCCGCGCTGTTGGGGCAGGGGAAGGCGACCTACGTCATGCCGTGATGCGCGTGGACGTACGGATCCTGGTCCGCGCTGGCGAGCCGGTTGTATCCCATGATATCTGCCGCGCGCTGACGCCGGACCATCCTTAGAGCGAGAACGCGCCCAGTCCTCCCCCGAGTGCCAGAAACATGAGCGCGACGAGATAGAACAGGCAAATGCCGATGGCGAGCCGGAAGAGGAATATCTTCCAATAAAGAATATTGCCGAGAGCGGCGCAACGCTTGCGAAAGAGCGCGAGGAGGCTTTCTTCGTCCTCGGGCGGCGTTACGAAAGCGTCGGCGCTCATCGACCGTCTCAAATAAAACGGATAGCCGGGGATGATGATGAAGCGCGGAGCGATCGATAGGATCAACAAAATGATGGAGCACATCGGAAGCAATAACAAGAGCAGTATCGGAACATAATGCGGGAACTCTCCTCGAAAGGCCGTGACCGTCGAGATTGAAAGCGACAAGAAGAAGATGAGGATATTCGATTTGAAATCAGACGCTCTGATATTGTCCGTATAGACAGAGATCAAACTCTCGAAATATTTGCCTCGATCGGCGGACATTGAACCACCCCTAAGGCGCGAGACCCGCGCCACCCCGTGACACCATAAGCAAGTCTAATGGGCGGGTATGTGGCGAACGACACATCCTCCGAGTCTTCGCCGCATGTGAGATAAGTCGCTTACCGCAATTGACCGCGAGGATTGTTGATCATGGCGAACCGGCGATGCGCCCCCAGGTTTCGCCACTCACGCTTCGGGCATCCCCGCCTTGCGCAGGCCGTCGATTGTCCGGTCCCACATTTCGAGATAGCGCGGATCGCTATGCTCATTGGTGAAGACGCCCTTGTATGCCGTCCACGCCGCGATCGTCTGCGGCCCCGTAACGGGTAGGGCAAGGTAACGCTGGAGCGCGTCATGAGCCTCCGCG
>DATGHD010000414.1:0-2169 GCA_035308145.1 Roseiarcus sp. | reverse complement strand
TTGGTACCGCTACCAGCGCCCAACGAGGCTGCCGATATGAGCGCCGCGGGCGACATGTTGATTTCAGAAATTTGCGGAAGACCCTCATCCGGCCGCTGCGCAGCCGCCTTCTCCCGCAAGCGGGAGAAGGGTTTCGGCAGGCGCCGCGGGACGGTCTTCAGCGCCGATGAAGCGCGCGGCGCGCGCCCTCTCCCGCCTGCGGGAGAGGGCTGGGGTGAGGGTAGGCCCTGTGTCTTTAAGGGATTCGCGTCATGAAACTTCTTCGCCTTGCTCCCGAAAACACCAAATTCGGCTTCATGCGCTTCAGGCGCGTGAGCTATCCCTTGTCGGCGACGCTGTCGATCGTTTCGGTCCTGGTGTTCTTCTTCGTCGGCATGAATTTCGGCATTGATTTTTCCGGCGGCACGCAGGTGCTCCTCCGCGCCAAGGCCGGCGCCGCAGACATCGCCCAATTGCGCAAAGCCGCCGAATCCTTGGGCCTCGGCGCCGTCGAAGTGCAGCGCATCGGCGCTGAAACCGACGCGGTGGTTAGGGTCGGCGTGCAGCCCGGCGGCGAAGCCGGCCAGCAGAGCGCCGTCGGCCTGATGCGCCGCGCTTTCGGCAACGACTACGACTTCCGTAGCGTCGATGAAGTCGGCCCGCGCGTCTCGGGCGAATTGGTGCAGAAGGGCACGCTCGGCATCGTCGTGTCGATCATCGCCGTCCTGACCTATCTCTGGTTCCGCTTCGAATGGCAATTCGCGGTCGGCGCGATCATCGGCACGATGCATGATCTCCTGCTGACGGTCGGCTTCTTTTGCGTCACGCAGCTCGAGTTCAATTCGGCTTCGATCGCGGCGATCTTGACCATCGTCGGCTATTCTTTGAACGAGACGGTCGTCGTCCTCGACCGCATTCGCGAAGTCATGCGGAAATACAAGCGCCTCTCAACCGCCGACATCGTCGACATGTCGGTCAACGCCGTGCTGCCGCGAACCATCATGACCGCGACAACCGTGTTCCTCGCGCTGCTCGCCCTGTTCTTCCTCGGCGGCGAGGTCATCCGCTCCTTCTCGGCGGCGATGATCTGGGGCATTTTCGTCGCCACTTATTCGTCGATTTTCATCTGTTCGCCGATGCTCATCTATCTCGGCGTCAGGCATGACGTTTTCGACAAGCCCGAAGCGGCGGAGACGACGAGGGCGCCCGCGAAAGCTTGAGAGTGAGCGACACCGGCGCGCCCGGCGACGGCTTCGTTCCCGGCCGGCATGCGATCGAAGCCTATGGCGCGGGCGGTTTTCGCTTCGCCGGCATGTCGCATCGCGGCTCGATCCTGGCGACGCCGTCAGGCGTGAGGGCCTTTGCGCCGACAAGCGTCGGCGAGATCGACGCCGTCTCCTTGGCGCCCTTTTTTGCCGAGCTCGCCAATGCGCCTGGCTCGATCGAGATCGTCGTCATCGGGACAGGCGCGGCGTTTGCATTGACGCCCGCGCCTCTTCGCGATCTCCTGAAGAAAGCCGGGCTCCGGATCGAAGCCATGGCGACGGGACCGGCCGCGCGGGTCTATAATGTGCTTCTCGGCGAGGATCGCAGAGTCGCGGCGATACTACTTGCAGCGCCGTGACTAGAGCGCGCGGCGTTTAAACGGAATCCGTCGCTGTCATTACGAGGAGCGCAGCGACGAAGCAATCCACTCATAGCGCTCAGCCCGATGAGTGGATTGCTTCGCTTCGCTCGCAATGACTTAAGTGGTTCTATCTCAAAGCAGCATGCTCTAGTCGACGAACTTGTACTTGATGTCGTCGAAGCGGTCGGCCGGAAAGACATAGAAAATCTTGAAGACTTCTTTGAACGGATTCCTGACCGTATGCAGCGCGCCGCCAGGAATAAACACCGCGGCGCCCGCCGAGACCGTGCGATCGACGCCGTCGACCGTCACGACGGCAGCGCCTTCCAGCGCAAAATAGACTTCCGCCTGCTCATGCGAATGGAGCGCCAGAGCGCAGCCCGGTTCGAGCGTCGAGACGCCGGCGACCAAGCCGTTGCTCGGCGTCACATCGCCGCTGACCAGGGTATGAAAGGACAGCGTTCCGCGCGCGTCAGTCCATGTTTCGGCTTTGACGTCCTCGGCGCGGCGAACGAAGGATTCTGGTTTCGGCATTGAGCTCGTTTTCCCATCGGAGGCGCGGG
>DATGHD010000413.1:0-6345 GCA_035308145.1 Roseiarcus sp. | reverse complement strand
TGGTCTCTTCGACCGAGCGACTAGCGCGCAGGCGCTGGAGCTCGCCTTCGGCGCGAAGGCAGGCCTGTTTCCGGTCCTCTCCGGACAATGGCGCCGGCGTAGCCGGCGCGACGCCCGCCGGCGCAACCGGCGCAACCGGCGCGACGCCGACGCTCTCCATCAGGCGCTTGACCTGCGGCCGAAGGCTCTCGCAGCCCAGCGCTTGCGCGAACTCGGCAACCTCGCTGGCGGTGGGGTTGACGCGCAGCTTGGCGAGGCGCGCCTCGTCGCGTTCGCAGATTTGATCGCCGCTCGGCGCCGCGGCGCCGGGTTCGAGGGCCGCCTGCTGCTGAAGCTTCGGCGCGTCCGACTTGTTCGGCGGGTGCGCAGCGTCCGCGCTCGACGCGACATGGCCGGGCGCGTCTTTGGAGGCGCTGATCATGATCTCGGACGGTTTGGCGGCGTCTCCGGACGATAGTTTCGCGAGCTGCGCTCGGGCGAGATCGGCGTAATAGCCTGATCCATGATCGGCGAGATAGGCCCGCCAAGCAGCGATCGAGCCGAGCCGTTCGGCCGCTTGATAGTCGAGGGCGGCCGTAGTGCTCGAATCCATGACGATGGCCGGAGACGCGACAGGCGCCGCTGGGACCAAGGAAACGTCGCCGCCGCCGAGAGAGCCGTAGACGAAGGGTTCCTGCCGGTTGCCGGTCGCCGCAAGAACGTCGTCGCGGACTTTGCCGAGAGCGATCCTGATGTCGAGTCCGGGCTCGGCGATATATTTCACCAGGGCCGTGGTGAACGGGCTATTCGGCCCGACGCCGTCATAGGAAAGCGAACCGGCCTTGGCGGCATAAGCGATCAGCGTATCGGAATTGGTCGGCTGCACGCCGATCAACCGGGTGGTCAGAGCGCGCGTCGCGGGCAGCTGACCCTCGGCCCTGAGGAACGGGTTCTCGCGGCAAGCGTCGAGAATGATCAAGCTCAGCTTCTTTGCCTGCTCGCTCGCCAGGATGACGCGGTCCAGAGAGACCGTCTCATCGTCGACATCAAAGGCGCTGGCCAGCTTCGCATCGACCGGAATCAGGTAATTGACCCCGCCGACCTCGATGCCATGGCCCGAATAGTAAACCACGGCGATGTCGGCGTTGGCGGCAGCGCTTAGGAATTCGCGGACTGCGCGCTTGAATTCGACCACGCCGACGTCGCGTCGCTCGTCGACGACGTCGAACCCGGCGCGTTTGAACAAATCCGCCATTGCCTTGGCGTCATTGGTCGGATTGGCGAGCGTGTCGGCGTGCTCATATTTGGCGTTGCCGACGACGAGCGCCACGCGGCGACCGGCGAAGGCGTCGCCCGCCCAAATCCCGCTAAGGACAAGCGCGCAGATGAGGCGCAGCGCGCGCCAAAAAAGCGCATTCATCCGTCCCACCCTAAAACACGCGCTAAGTTCGGATTAACATCTCCATAGGGTAATCCATTACGGTCTATCGGGGCAACTTCCGATGTCGATCAAACCTAATAGGGGCAAGGACGCCTATTTGAGGTCACGCGCCAATCGGAAGCCATTGGCGTAGTAGCGCACGCTCGTATCGTATCTGAACCTCGCGGCGGAGCGTATATAGGTAGCCTTGTTCGCAAACGACCCGCCGCGCAAAACGTGCAAGGTGCAATCGCCGGCGGTCCACGCCGAGCCGTCGGTTGGCGCGCCCTTGTAATTGGGATTCCAGCAATCCTGGACCCATTCGGCAGCGTTCCCCGCCGTGTCGTAGAGACCGAAGGCGTTGGGCCGGAATGACCCCGTGGGCAAAGTGTGGCGCGCCGGATCGCCCCCGCAATCCTCGCAGCGCGCGTGGTCGGTCCCGACGTCCTTTCCCCACCAGTACGGCGATTGCGTCCCGGCGCGCGCTGCATATTCCCACTCGGCCTCGGTTAGAAGCCGATAGGGTTGGCCGGTCTTTTGCGATAGCCATTTGAGGAAGTCTTTGACGTCGTCCCAACTGACGTCGATCACCGGCCTGTCGCCGCGGCCCCAGCCATGATCGCTTGGATTGTATTTGCAGACGCCAGCCGCCACGCATTGATCCCATTCCGCAAATGTCGCCTCGCGGCGGCCGATCGCGAAGGGCTTGCCGATCGTCACGCGATGCACGGGCCCCTCGGAGGCGGCGTCAGTGGAGCCCATATCGAATGCGCCCGGCGGGACGACGACCATCTCCTCGCAATCAGGGCAATCGCGGAAAACGTCCCCGGGCTCATGCGACGCAGGCGCCTGGGCCAAGGAGCTCGGGAGCGCGACGCTGAGACCTAAAAGGACTAGGGCGATTGTCAGCCGACGCTTCACGTTTGCGCTCGCGACTGGGTTTGATTCCGCCGCTGCGATCGACGCGGTTCGAGATGGCCGCCGAGGCCGAGTTTCCGATCAAAAGCCGATCGCGCTTCGAGTACGGCGTGCAATTTGGCTGTCGATTCGTTCAAGAAGTCGCAACGAGAGCGAACTTTGGCCGTCTTTACAATCCTGTCCGAAAAGCTATCCTTTCTCCATTGAGGCAACAAGGCGCGAAAGCCTGGGAGGCTGGCTATGAGGATGGTCGCCTGGGCGATCCTCGCCTTGCTTGTCGGATCTGCGACCGGAGCGGTCGCGCAAACCCCTGCCGCAGGCGGCCCGTCGCCCTCACCGCCTGGCGCGAAGGCCTATTTCGTCGATCTGAAAGACGGCGCGGTCATCGGCCCGACGACGACGATCCATTTCGGCCTCCATGGCATGGGAGTCGCTCCCGCCGGTTCCGACAAGGCCAATACGGGCCACCATCACCTGTTGATTGATACTGATCTGCCGCCGCTCAATGAACCGATTCCGAGCGATGATAACCATCTTCATTTCGGCGGCGGTCAGACCGAGACCGAACTCACTCTATCGCCTGGTCCGCACACGCTCCAGCTTCTGCTTGGCGACGCCAACCATATTCCCCATACGCCGCCGGTCGTGTCCGATCGCATCCACGTGACTGTGACCGAGACGCCGCCGGCGGCGAGCGCGCAGGCCCCGGCGGAGACTTCGGGCCGGCACAAGTCGCCGCCAGGCGCCAAAGTCTATTTTATCTCTCCGGCCGAGGGAGCGAGCGTCCCGCTGACGTTCCAGGTGCGATTCGGGCTCGAAAACATGGGCGTCGCGCCCGCAAGCGTCGAAAAGGTCAATACGGGCCACCACCATCTCCTTATCGACACGGCCTTGCCGCCGCTCGACGAGCCGATTCCGAGCGACGAAAATCATCTTCATTTTGGCGCGGGCCAGACCGAGACAATGCTCACGCTCGCGCCAGGCCGGCATACGTTGCAATTGCTGCTGGGCGACGCCCATCACATTCCGCATGACCCGCCAGTATTCTCTCAACCCATTACGATATTCGTCGGCGAAGCGCCACGGAAGCCCGTGACGCCTGTCGTGCGCCGAGCGCCGAGGCCGCCGCACCACGCGCCGCCGCGATTGGCGCCGCATTGGGCGGCGCCGTACTATGCGCCGCCGGCAGCCCCGGGCCCGGGCCCGAACGATTGAAGACTTTCTCGCGAGGCGCGGGCTAAGCCGGCGTAGCGGCGTAGCCTAGCGCTAGGCTAAAGATAAAGAGTCCAAAAGCGTCGACGGCCGGCGCAAAACGCAGCCGAAAGCGCTGCGCCGCGCAGATCGCGGGCGTTGATCGCAAGTCGTCACGAAAGCGCCGTGTCGCGTCCGTCGCCGTCAGCCTCCTGCGCCCGCCGCCGATTGCAAAATATTTGGCGCGTCGCTTCGCATGTAATCGTCGCGAAGCGGATAGAACACATCGAGGAGGCGGCAGTCGGTCAGGGCTCGGCCGAGATGAACGGCGTTGGGCGGGATGACCGCGACCATGCCCGGCTTCAATACGGTTGTTACGCCCTCGACTGTCACTTCCAACTCGCCCTCGAACATATGGACGACCTGCTCGTGGGGATGAGAGTGTCGTGGAAAGGGCGAGCCCGCCTCCATTTCCCACGACACGAAACTCATGGCGCCGGAATGAGCGAAGCGGGCGTGAAGGCCTGGGAGGACGGTCTTGGGTTCGATGTCCTTCCATTCGAAAATCGCGCCTTGCATTGAAGCCTCCACCGGGCGGCCCACAACAGGGGGCCAGCCCAGTTGAAGCTTACGCGCCGCCATCGAGGTCCGCCAATGGTCGTGTGGCATCTGGATATGGGTCGAGCCGAGGAACTTGAATGCGTTGTTGCCCGTATTGGCGAAGCACGGGACGCCGTCGATATTGGGGCTTTCGCCGACGCCGGCGATCCGCTTGCGGCGCCCCGCGCGGCCATGATGAGGTGAAGAGCTGGAAGGGTCTCGCGGCCCGACCGGCGATCAGAAATCGCGGGTAACCGACAAATTGCCGGCGACGCCGCTGCTTATCGGGCGAAACGCCGGCGGCCCGACGTAAGCGGCGGGCGTGGCCTGCCGAGTGTACTGATACATCGCGCCAAGTTCGAAATCGAGGTGCGGGACGGGGTCCCAATGGGCGACCGCGCCGCCAAGGAAACTCGCCGCGGCGGTCGAGATCATGGTCGGCGCGTCGCTGTAGCGGACAAAGGCCACCGAGGCTTCCGGCGTGAGGGAGAATTGCGGCGTGAAGTGATGCTCGAAGAACGCCGCGCCTGTCCAGGTCGTCGGGAAGGACCAGACCCCGACATCGTAGTTCAACGCGTCGGTCAGCTGAAAGATCGTCCCATTGCCGTTGATGTTCAGCCCCTGATCGCCCGCGCTCAGCGCCGTGTTCGGGATGCCTGAATAGCCGAGCGCGGCGTGGCTGTAGACGACTTGCGCGGCGACCCTGTCGCCTGGCGCAATCTGCGGCAGATTGACCGTGACGCCGCCGAGAAACGCATAGCCCCAAACGTTGATCGTGTCGCTGGATACGCCAAGGGCGCTCGTCTTGTGCGCGACCGCGGATACCTGGGCTGATCCCCATTGCTGGTCGAGCCGCAGGACGCCCACGACGTCGGGCGCTAGCTGGCCGTCATAGACATTGTTGTATCCGCCATTGAACGGACCGTTGACGTTAGCGCCCGTCGGGTCCTCGATCGAGATCGTCGCCGCGAAGCCGTTGCCGAAAGTCGCCGTATAAGCAAACAGAACCGGCTGGTTGCCGGTCACACGATCGGGCGAGTAGAAGTCGTACCAACCCGCTCCGGCGGCGAGATAGGAAAAGAACGATCCGGCCCGGCCAACGGTGAGTCCGGCCCATTGGAGATAGGCCACGTTGATCAGGACCGGGCTGCCAACGTTTTCAAAGCCGTTGCTGGTATTGGCCTGAATTTCGACGTAACCGCGCAGGACGCCATAGGCGGTGTATTGGCGTGCGTCGAGATTGAGCTGCGCACGCGTCGTGAAGCCGAGCGAATCGCGGGAAGCGACAGTGGCCCCCTCAGCCGAAACAACCGGTCCCGGCGCCGGGCCGATAAAGCCGAGGACGTATTGCTTGGTGAGGTTGCCCGCTTGCACCTGGCCGCTCACATAGCCGGAAATCTTGAAGCAAGTGTCGCTGCCTGGGAGTATAAATCCGGCCATGCCGGCAACGTTGCAAACCGCAACGCCCTCAACCGGCGCAGCCTTACGTATTGGCAAGTCAGCGGAAATCGCCTCCGAGGCCGCGCCGACGCCGAGCGCTATTCCGAAGATCGCGGCAATCAATCGCCGCCCGCCGCGACGAACGACATCGCTCGCGCCGGCCGATCGGCCAAGGCGCGTTTTCACCATGTCGGCGGTCCAATCCTTAGGATCGTCCATGGCTCCTGTCCGCGAACCGTTCCTCCCGCTCATTGATGCAAATCGCCCCGACGAAAAAGTTATACCGGGAAACGCCGGCGCACAAACGCAAGACCGTCTCTCGGACGCCAGAGACTGTCGATAATGGCGAACGGTGGCGCCGGGGACACAATAGACGGCGGGGAGGCGATCCGTAACGATACAGATCATCTCATATCATCCCGGTTTCCGGCCTTGGGGAACGACCGACCGGGTGCGACAGCGACGAAGACAATTGCCGCGCCGCCGCTCTAACGATAACTTGCGCCTGGAAGTCGACCGGGGGTTCAAATCCAAAGCTGATATGGGTCCTCTGGAGGGCTCGACCTTCGGACGCTCTTCTTGATCTTCGAGACGGCGAAATGATGCGGCTCTTCCCTTTGCGCCACTTTCTTCTCGCCGCCTCGGCGGCGACCCTATTCGTATTTTTTGCCGGACCCGGCCGGGCGACCTGGAGCCATCACACGGTCTCCGTCACGTCGACCTCTACCACGCCGACTACGCCAGTGAGCCCCGGCGGCACAACGACGACGACAACGACGACCGTACCTGGAGGCTTC
>DATGHD010000412.1:0-9647 GCA_035308145.1 Roseiarcus sp. | reverse complement strand
GGGCCGTCCACCCCATCAGGAGACGCCGAGGTTCCTTGATTGCTTCGCTTCGCTCGCAATGACGGGAGGCCGCCCGTCAACGTGATCGCGTAGCCTCCGCTGTCATTCCCGCGTAAGCGGGAATCCAGACTGAGTTAGTAGTCATGGGGCGCAGCGGCTCTCTGGATTCCCGCTTACGCGGGAATGACAGCGCCCTCCTACGCCCCGAGCAATTCCGGCAGGGCGGCGAGCGAGGAGGCGACGACATCCGGCTTGCCCGGAAATGGCTCCGGCGGCTGGCCGGAGCGGTTGCACCAGAGGACCCTCATGCCGAAGGCCGAGGCGGCATAGGCGTCCCAGCCGTTCGAGGATTGGAACGAGATCGCGCTGGCCGCCAAGCCGAGCCGGTCGAGCGCGAGCTGATAGACTTTGGGATGCGGCTTGAAGACGCCGACCTCCTCGACCGATAACACGGCGTCGAAGACGCCTTCGAGCCCCGCATGGCGCACGACCGCGCCGAGCATCGCCGGCGTTCCGTTGGAGAGGATCGCCAGCCGAAGGCCGCGGCCTTTGAGCCGCCGCAGCGTTTCCGGAACTTCGGGAAAGACGTCGAGCGCGAGATAACGCTCCATCAGGCGCCCGCGTAAGGCCGGCGCTGCGACGCCAAGCTTCTCCAGCGCGAAGTCCAGCGCATCGCCGGTCACGGTCCAAAAATCCCTGTGACGCCCTTGGGCGGCGAGCAGCCAGGTCGTCTGCAGTTGCTTCTCCCGCCAGAGCGCAATCAGCGCTTCGGCGCGTTCGCCGAGCGCCTCGCGGCAATCACGTGCGGCGGAGGAGAAATCGAACAACGTGCCATAGGCGTCGAAGACGCAGGCCGCGACGCCGTCGATGCGCTCCGCCATGTGTTTTTTTCTCCCTTACGCAACGACAGTGCGAAATCGGCGCAAGAAAAAATTAGCTCGGCGCCTGATCTTATCGCGCAGCGCTGGCTTTGCGACGCTCGCGCCATGGTCCTCGTCAGTTTTCACGAAGCCGTGAGGAAGGGAGGGAATCCAAAATTTCGCGTTGCGCTTATTATAAGCTGACTTATATTAAGGCAACCTAATTCCCCTCCAACGTTCTGTAGGATCGATTGTCCAGCTCCTCTCTCGCCGTGGCGCCAGCCGCCGCTGTGGCCTCGCCATCGCCTAAGCCGATGAGCCCTGGCCGCGAATTCGTTTTCGCCCTTCATGACGTGGCGCGCCTCTTGCGCACGCTGGCCGACCAGCGCGCCCGCGCCCTCTCCATGACGCGGGCGCAATGGGCGGTGCTGAAGCGCCTTGAACTAAGCGAGGGCGTCAAGCAGGCCGAGCTCGCCGAGCTTCTCGATCTGCAGCCGATCACATTGGCGCGCCTGATCGACAAACTTTCCGGCCTCGGCCTCGTTGAAAGGCGCGACGACCCCAATGATCGGCGCGCCAACCGGCTCTATCTCACCGACAAAGCCGCGCCGATTTTGGTGCGGCTCAATGCGCTCGGCGAAACGCTGATCGGCAAGGCGCTCGAGGATTTCGACGCCGAGGAGATCGCCGCGCTCGGCAAAAGCATGGCGCGCATCAAGGCGAATTTGAAGCGCGAGCTGGCCAGAAGCTGAGATGAGCCAGAACAGATTGAACCGCGATTGAAGGCAAAGGCTGAGATAAGTGTCGGAAGTCAAAAAGTTTCCCGCCCGCGACCGCAAAGACGAAACCTCGCCATCCCCGCAACCGTCGCCCGCGCCGAGCCCGACGCCCGCTCCAGCGCCCGCGCCGGTCGTCGCGCCGCCGGCGGCCCCGCAAGCGGCGCCCCCGCCGGCGCCGACCCAGGAAGTCGCGCCGAAGCGCCGCCGCCGCAGCTCGTCGCGATTTGTCCTGCTCGTGCTTCTGCCGGCGCTCGCCGCAGCGGCCGGCTTCTGGTGGTGGCTGTCGAGTGGCCGCTATGTCTCGACCGACAACGCCTATATCGGCGCCGAGAAGGTGCTGATCACGCCGCAAGTCACAGGCGCCATCGTCAACATCGACGTCGTCGAAGGCCAGCACGTTAATGTCGGCGACAAGCTTTTCGAGATCGACCCGGCCCCCTATCGGACCGCAGTGGCGCTCGCCAAGGCGCGCATCGAGGCGGCAAAGAATCAATACGCCAATCTGGAGCTGTCGTACAAGGCCAACGCCGATCAGGTCCGGATGAGCCAGGACGCGGTCCGCGTGCGCCAGAGCGATTATGACCGGAAGTCGACGCTCGCGAAGCAAGGCGCCGGGACGCAGAACGATCTCGATTCGTCGAATGCGTCGCTGATCCAGGCGAGGCAGATCCTCGCCTTCGTCGAGCAGCAGCAGCAATCGGCGGCGGTGCAGCTCGGCGGCGATCCCAACGCGCCGCTGGAGAGGTTTCCCGCCTATATGGAGGCGACGACGCAGCTCGAGGACGCCGAGCGCAATTTGCGCAACGCCGAGGTGGTCGCGCCGATTGCCGGCGTTGCGACGCAGGTGCCGCAAATCCAGCTCGGCCGGGTCACGCCGGCGGGAACGCCCGTCTTTGCGATCGTCAACGATCGCGACCTTTGGATCGACGCCAATCCGAAAGAATCGGATTTGACCTACGTCCATCCCGGTCTGCCGGTGTCGATCTCCGTCGACACGTTTCCGGATCGCACCTGGTGCGGCAAGGTCGGCGCGATCGCGCCCGGCACCGGCGCGCAATTCGCCATCCTACCGCCGCAGAACGCCAGCGGCAATTGGGTGAAAGTCGTGCAACGCGTGCCGCTGCGCGTCGAGTTCTGCCCCGATCAGGACACGAAAGGCCTTCGCGCCGGCTTGAGCACGATCGTCGACATCGATACGGGGCGCCAACATACGCTTAGCGGCCTCTGGGCCTCGCTCGTCGAGACGAAGGACGCCTGGCTCGGCGCGCTGATCTCCAGCCCCAAGGCCGCCGAGAAGTGAATGATCGCGCCGACAGCGAGGTCGCGCCGGCGACCCGTCTGATGCTGACCGTCTGCGTGATGATGGCGACCATCATGCAGGCGCTGGACACCACCATCGCCAACGTCGCCCTGCCCTATATGCAGGGCGCGCTGTCGACGACGCAGGATCAGGTCAACTGGGTGCTGACCTCCTACATCGTCGCGGCGGCGATCATGACCTCGCCGATCGGCTGGATGTCGGCGCGCTTCGGCTTGAAAAAACTGTTCATCGTCTGCGCGGCCGGTTTCACCGTCGCCTCGATGCTCTGCGGCGCGGCGCAATCGATCGACCAGATGGTGCTGTTCCGCCTGCTGCAAGGCGTCTTCGGCGCCGCGCTGGTGCCGCTGTCCCAGACCGTGATGCTCAACATCTATCCGCCCGCCCAGCGCGGCTCGGCGATGGCCGTTTGGGGCATGGGCGTGATGCTCGGCCCGATCATGGGGCCGACGCTCGGCGGCTGGCTCACCGACAATTACTCCTGGCGCTGGGTCTTCTTCGTCAATCTGCCCTTCGGCGTGTTGACCGTGCTCGGCCTCTCGGCCTTCATGTCGGAGAGCAAGGTCCGCCGCGACGTGCCCTTCGCCTGGTTCGGCTTCCTGACGCTGTCGCTCGGCATCGGCGCTTTGCAGATGATGCTCGATCGCGGCGAAGACCAAGGTTGGTTCGGCTCGGCCGAAATTGTCGCCGAGGGGATCCTGGCCTGCGTCGGCTTCTACTTCTTTCTCGCCGATTCCTTCACCGCCAAGCGGCCGTTCATCCCGCTCGGCGTTTTCCGCGACTGGAACTTTTCGATCGCGCTGATCTTCATGTTCCTGATCGGCGTCATCCTGCTCGCGACGATGGCGCTGGTCACGCCCTATTTGCAGAACCTGATGGGCTATCCGGTGCTGGCCAGCGGCTTCCTTTTGGGCTCGCGCGGCGTCGGCACGTTTTTCTCGATGATGTTCGTCGGCCGCCTGCTCGCCAAGATCGACGCGCGCGTGCTGATCTTCTTCGGGCTGCTGCTTTCGACTCTCTCGCTGTGGTTCATGGTCTATTGGTCGCCGGAAAGCTCGGCGCGGGCCATCGCCGTCGTCAGCGTCGCGCAAGGGGTCGGCCTCGGCCTCGTCTTCGTGCCGTTGAACACGGTGGCCTTTGCGACATTGTCGATCCAGTTTCGCACCAACGCCACGGCCATGTGGACGCTGATCCGCAACCTCGGCTCGTCGATCGGCATTTCCATCGTCATCGCGCGGCTGACGACCATGGTGACGTCGTTCCATAGCCAGCTCGCCGAACAGATCACGCCGTTCAATGACGCCCTTCACGCGCCGACTGTCGCCAATATCCTTTCGACCACGACCGACGCTGGGCGCGCGATGCTCGACGCATTGATCACCCAGCAGGCGGCGATCATGGCCTATTCCAACGATTTTCTGCTGATGACCTTCGTCAGCCTCGCCGCTTTTCCGCTGCTCTTCCTGTTGCGCTCGGCCAAGGCGCAGGCGGCGCGGCCAGCCCCCCGCGACGGACACGCCGCGGTGATGGACTAAACGCGGCGCGGCGCCGCCAGACCATATGATCGCCCATGTTGCCTGATATCTATGCCTTCGGAGAGCGGAAGCTGCTCCGTTCGTTCATCGCAAAGTCAGGAGCTTCGACAATGTGCGACTACAGTCTGCATAATGTCGCTTCGACTCCGGCCAAGGTCGGAGACAGGTTGACGACGACGGAATTTGCTTTGTCGGGCACGCGGGGCTTTTCCGCGATAGGCCGGCCCAGCGTAGCGGTATGCCTCAGGCCGGGCACGGAATTGGCCTTCGACAATGATGTGTCGATCTACCGCGTGCTCGGCCTTTTGCCGCGTCAGAAAATCGCCGGCAAGCTGGCGCGCTTCCGGCAGGTCAATTTGGACGATCCTCATACGCATCACGACGCGCTCGAATTTCCGGATGGTCAGATCGTCAAGGTGACCGATCTTTATCCGGGACAGAAGGCGACGGTGCTGCAATTGCCGGCGACGCCGCTCGGCGAGCATGAGCATGAGGCGTCAGAGGCCTCCGAGCCCGCGCTGAACCCGCCGTTGTTTTGACCAAAGATTCGGCGCGCTATTTTAGGCGTTGATCGCATGGAGTAGCGCGCCGACGCCGATCCCGATGAAGAGCGCGGCGACGCCGGCGAGAATCAATCGCCGCCGTAGCGCGTATGCCGCGGCGCGCTGCGCATAAAGCGCCCGGGCGCGCTGCGCGAAAACGCCGGTTCGCCGCGCGAGGCGTTTGCCGAGCGCGCCGCCGAGTTCTGGGCGCACGCCGTAAATGCCTCTGACCCAGCCCGCAATCACCGCATAGCCGGCGCAAAGCCCCGGCGCGACGAAAGCCATGATCGGCGCGCGCTCATCGATCCACCCGCCCCATAGCGGATCGCTCGCGCCCATCTCGCCCGCGATCCAGCCGAGCAGCGCGCCGCCGGCGTAGATGAGCACAGGCAAGCGCTCCAATATGTACGAGATGAAGTAAGCGCCGAAGACCAGCGCCGGAATGCCAAGCAAAATCCCCAGCGCCAGCAACGGCAGGTCGCCTTCGGCGATCGAGGCGAGCGCCACGACATTGTCGAGGCTCATGATCGTGTCGGCGGCGATGATCAGCCCAACGGCGCGCCAGAAGCCGTAGGGCTTGGCCGCGCCGGCAAGCGCTTCTAGGCCGGGCTCGTCCTCCTCCTTGCCCGACGCCCGCGCGAGAAGCTCGATCGCGATCGCCAAAAGCGCGACGCCGCCGACGAGCTTGACGAAGGGCAGGCGCAACAGGACGCCGGTTGCGGCGGCGAAGCAGAAGCGCAGCGCGATCGCTCCGCATACGGCATAAGCCATCGCCCGCGCGCGTTCATGCGGCGGCAGCACCCGCGCGGCGAGCGCGATCAGGATCGCATTGTCGCCGCCGAGCAAGAGGTCGACGGCGGCAAGCTCGAGGGCGGCGGCGAGGAAACCCCAGCTCGAAGATAATGTCATCGAAGCGTCATCGGCCGCCCAAGGCTCAAAACAGAGTTGAGACTCCGCCAAAAACTCCCAGCGCGGAAGCCATAGTCGAAAGGCCGACAACCAGCCAAAGACGCGAGCCGCGCAGGCGGACCGGCTCCGGCAAGGCCTTGACCGCAAGCGCGACCAACAGACCAATCACCAAGGGCATCAGAAAGGCGTTGAGCACCTGCGCGGCGATGGTGAGCCACACAAGGTTCGGCGCGAACCAGACCAGCATGGCGGCGCCGATCACGCAGGCCGCATAAACGCCGTAGAACCAAGCCGCCTCAAAAGGTCGGTTTTCGAGGGAGCGCCGATAGCCCGCAACCTCGCCGACCCCCCAGGCCAGCGCGAGCGAGGAGACGATCGCCGCCACCAGCGAAGCGCCCAGCACGCCCATGCCAAAGACCAGACGCCCCGCCCCCGCCCCAAGAAGCGGCGTCAACGCATTGCTGATCTCCCCGACGCTCGAGAGGCTCGTTGGAACGTCGCCTGAACGCAGCCTTGCCGCCGCCGCGATCAACACCGCTCCTGTCAGGCACTGCGTGAGAATGGCGCCGAGGCCCGTATCCAAACGGGCGTGGCCGAGGTCCTTGAGTTGGAGCCGCTTATCAACGGTAGCGGATTGTTGATAAAAAATCATCCATGGATTGAAGGTAGCGCCGATCACCGCCGCAACGAGATACATGAATGTTGGGTCGCGGAAAGGCAGATCGATGGCGTCTCTCGCCATGGTCCGCAGGCTCGGATGCGCGACCCAGACACCGGCAAAAAATGCAAGCTCGAACAGCCCGATCGCAAGCGCCGTCCGTTCAACTCGCCGATAGGCGCCGGCGCCCACGACGATCAGCAGAGATATAGCGGCCAGGGGCAAGGTTGCGCTGCGCGGCAGACCATAGAGTTCCCCGACGCCGGCGACCGCTGTGAATTCGGTGATCAGGGACCCGATGGTGGCCGCCGCCAAGCCCAGAGACGAAAGACAGGCCCAGCCAACGCCGAATTGTTCGCGTATCAGTTCGCCATGGCCGCGACCGGTATAAATTCCCAGTCGTACCGTCAGCTCCTGCACCAAGTAGAGCATTGGAATTAAGAGCAGCACCAGCGGCAGCAGCCGATATCCCCACTGGGCGCCGGCTTGGGCCGCCGTCACCACGTTGCCGGCGTCGGTATCGGCAAGCATCGCCAAGAGGCCGGGTCCGAAGGCGGCCGCCCGACCGAGCGAAACCGCCCGCACGGACGAAGCCCGAGGCTCCGGCCGGCTGGTCATGACCGGCGCTCGCATGCGGCCCGTTGGCTGTGAGGATTGTCGAAGGATCGTCGCAAGGTCCGCGCTCCCGCCTCTACAGCCCTTAGAATGACCTTTTCCATTCAAGGCAAGCAGGCGGCCGATCTCGAAGCGGAGGAGCGGCTTTAGCCTTTTGACAACACTGGGCCGATGCGGCCCGCAGCGAAGAGGCGCGAAACCGCAGTTTCGCGGCTGGGACTACTCCCCATTTCGAATGGCCGGCCCGCGCTTTCGCCCTTATGGTGGCCTCGCCGCGCCTTCGGAGACGCCGATGATCGACGACGCCAAGCTCGCCCGCCTTCGCGAATTGTACCAAGACGCCAAGGGCGGCGAGATGCACGATCCGCGTTTTCGCGAGGTCGCCGAAAAGATCTTTCGCGACGGCGACCGGCGCAAATGGCCCTTCGCGGATGTCGCGACGCTGCTCGATGCGCCCTACCGGCCGGAGGCGCCGCAGCGCGCCGATTTCGACGGCCTCGCCATTGCGCTGATCGGCGTTCCGATGGACCTCGGCGTCACCAATCGCGCCGGCGCGCGGCTCGGGCCAAGGGCGGTGCGCGCCGTCGAGCGCATCGGCCCTTATGAGCATGTGCTCAATATGGCGCCGCTCGCGGAGGCGCGGATCGCCGACGTCGGCGACGCGCCGATGCGCTCGCGCTACTCGCTCGAAAGCTGTCATCAGGATATCGAAGCCTTCTACCATTGCGTCGTCGCGGCCGGCGTCGTTCCTTTAAGCGTCGGCGGCGATCATTCGATGACCTATCCGATCTTGAGGGCGGTCGGCGCCAAGCGGCCGGTCGGCATGCTCCACATCGACGCGCATTGCGACACCGGCGGGCCTTTCGAAGGTTCGAAATTCCATCACGGCGGCCCGTTCCGCCAGGCCGTGCTCGACGGCGTGCTCGATCCGGAACGGGTCGTTCAAATCGGCATTCGCGGCGGCGCGGAATATCTCTGGGAATTTTCCTACGCCTCCGGCATGACGGTGATCCATGCCGAAGAATTCGCGGGCGTCGGCGTCGACGCCGTCGTCGCCAAGGCGCGCGAGGCGATCGGCGATGGGCCGACGTACCTTTCCTTCGACATCGACAGCATCGATCCGGGCTTTGCGCCCGGCACCGGCACGCCGGAAGTCGGCGGCCTTAGCCCCCGCGAGGCTTTGGCGATCCTTCACGGCTGCAACGGCCTCGATTTCGTCGGCGGCGACGTCGTCGAAGTCGCGCCGCAATACGATTCAACGACCAACACCGCGCAATGCGCGGCGCAGATGCTGTTCACGATGCTGGCGCTGATGGTTGAGGCTTTGCGCCGACGCGGCTGAGCGCCAGGATCGCGCCGCCCGCGACGAGGCCCCAGAAGGCGCCGCCGATTCCGAAGAAGCTGACGCCCGAGGCGGTGGTCACGAAGGTCGCCAGCGCCGCCTCGCGGGAATTCGGATCAGCCAGCGCCGCGAGAATCGAGCCGCCGAAGGCGCCGAGCAGGGCGAGGCCCGCCACCGCCTCGATCAGGATCGGCGAGCCGGCGACCGCGGCGGTCACCGCGCCGGCCAAAAGGCCGAAGACGATATAGGCGGCGCCGTTCGAGGCGGCGGCGATCCAGCGCTTCGAGGGATCGGGATGGGCGTCGGGCGAGGCGCAGAGCGCCGCGGTGATCGCCGCGAGATTGACCGCATGGCCGCCGAACGGGGCGGAGAGAAGCGAGAAGAAGCCGGTGACGCCGATGAGCAGGCTGGCGTTCGGCCGGTAGCCGGAGGCCGCGATCACCGCAAGGCCGGGAATGTTCTGCGAGGCCATGGTGACGATGAAGAGCGGCAGCGCGACGCTGATCATCGCGCTTAGAGGAAAGCTTGGGGCTACCAGCGCCGCGCGGGGCGTAAGATCGGCGAGGCCGGCCGAGGCGCCGTGGTTCGTCGCGACAATGATGAGCGCGGCGACGATCGCCGCGGCCGGCGTCGCATAGAGGCGCTTCCAGCGCGCGACGAAAAGCCAGACGAGGATGATCGCCGCCGCCGAGAACGGCGCCTCGGCCATCGCTTTGACCGGCGCCAGACAAAGCGAAAAGAGCACGCCGGCGAGCATCGCATTGGCGAGCGGGGCCGGGATCGCCGCCACCGCCCGCCCCAAGGGCCGGATGAGGCCGGCGGCGATCAACAGAACGGCGACGATAAGAAAGGCGCCGACCGCGGCGGCGAAGCCGCCGGGAATGGCGCCGGTCGAGGCGAGCAAGGCCGCGCCCGGCGTCGACCAGGCGACCGAGACCGGCATGCGCGTATAGAGGCTGAGGACGATGCCGGCGACGCCCATGGCGATCGAAAGCGTCATCAGGCCGGACGCCGCCTGCGCATCGCTCGCGCCGATGGCGGTCAGGCCCTTGAGGACGACCGGAAAGGACGAGGCGAAGCCGACGAAAG
>DATGHD010000411.1:0-2019 GCA_035308145.1 Roseiarcus sp. | reverse complement strand
TCGCTATTCGTCCGCGTCAGCGACTATCGCGGGAGACCGCATGAGATGACGTTCACCCTCGATGGCCTTGCTCGCGTCAAGCACCGTGTCGGAGGCGCGTGCAATTGAGCCGCATCACAGGCCAAGGTGGCCCGGTGGCGGCGAGACGATCGACCACGTCGCCTTTCGCCTTAACGATCAAGTCGCCCGTGAAGTAGCCGGCTAGGCGAAGGATTGAGTTTTCTTTGCTGATTTGGCGCAGAGATCGGCGGCGAGGATAGCGAGCAATAAAAGAGCCAGCCATTTGAGCAGGCGGCGGAAGTTGTGGCCGACGGCGGCGAGGATGGCGTTGATCGCGTCGCCTGCGGCATGGGCGAGATAGTTGCGGCCCATGCGATGCTCGCTTTTGGCGTGGCCGATAACCGGTTCGACGGCGGACCGGCGGCGCAGGTCGCGCTTGATCTGTTTCGTCACGTTGCGCTTCTGGCCCGAGAGATAGACCTTGAAGCGAAGGTCCGGCGGCGCGTTGTGGCCGCGGTAGCCGCGATCGACGACGAGGCGCTGAAGGCTGGCGCCGGTCTGCGCCTCGAGTTCGGGGATCACCGTCGCCAAAGTATGGCCGTCGTATGGATTGCCGGGCAGCGCTTTGACATGGGTGATGAACTGACCGCCCTTGGCGCGATGGATGGTCGTGGCCAGCGAGACCTTCACGCCGAACTCGTAGGGGCGATGCGCCTTGCCCTTGCCGATGCATTCGACCTCCGGCGCGTGCAGCGAATAAACCTTCCGGCCGCGCTCGTTTCGGCGCTGTTCGCTGACCCGCTCGGCCAGCCATAACGGACGGCGGAAGGTCGTCTCTTTGGCTTCGTCGCCGGCGATCTTACGCCGGATGTCGCGCATCACCCGGCCGAGATAGGTCCGCAAGCTCCTCAGCGCCTTCTTGGCCCGGTTGAACTGCTTGGCGTGGGCGTAGCGCTGATGGGCGATCAAGGCGCGTTTGCCGACCCGCTCATAGGACTGGCGCAAGGCCACGCCATGCTGCTTGGCGAGGCGCACCAGCTTCTCCCGCGCCCGGTTCATCAGCTTGGCGTCGGTCGGATGCGCCACCGCCTTGGGTTGCACCGTCGTATCAAGGATCGCCCGCGTGAAGTCCGCCGGCCTGGCCGCGCCCGTTCGCGTCGCCGTCGCAAGACTCTCTTGCAGAAGCGAAACCAGCCGCTCCTCGCCCATCCGCTGGCGCCAGCGCGTCATCGATGAGCGGTCGAACGGCGTCTGGTGGCGGAAGAACTCTTCGCCGCAGAACAGCTGATAATACGGGTTCTCCAGCCAGCGCGCGCAAAGCGCTTCGTCGGAGAGGTCGTGCATGTGCTTCAGGATCGCCAAGCCCGCCATCAGCCGCGTCGGCAAAGGCGGCTGACCCGGCGCGTCCGTGTAGACCGCCCCGAGCGTACGTTCGAGAAAGCCCCAATCGATCGAAGCGGCGAGCTTGGCCAGCGGGTGACCCAGATCCACGATCTGATCCAACCGCGCCTTGAACAGATCGTTCTGCCCGCTGTCCCGGCGCTCCTTCGGCCGCATCGCGAATCTCCCTGCCGCGCTCCAAAGGCAGAGAATCACGACGACAAGTTTCAATCAATTTGCAAGAAAAACGACGAACACCCGCAAAACCCTGCAAAATCAACTACCCCAAATCGCCCGCAAGCGATTCATCCCTCACGGTTTTTGGGATACTTCACGGGCGACGATCAAGAGGGGATGCGACGCAAGCTCGACCGGCTCTCCATTCCTATTCGCGGATGGAGCTACCGGAGCTTGGCGAACGCCGACATTTCCACGTACCCCACCGGCTGGCGTGATAGTTGGTACGGTGGCGTCATTCTCAGCAGCGCGCGCCGCGCGGCCGCACGCGTGGCGCCGGGGGATGCCTACCGCTCTCCCCGATGAGCAGCAACGGGTTCGGCGCGTGGCGCGCCCAGCCTGCGTCGGCGACCATAAGATCGAGCCCCAGAGTGGCAAGGTCGTCCGCGAAGGGGTCTACCT
>DATGHD010000410.1:0-16154 GCA_035308145.1 Roseiarcus sp. | reverse complement strand
CTCGGCGTCGAGACCGGCGCATCCGAACTCTACCGCCGGACCATTCGCACCGTGCCCGCCGGCGCGAGCCAGACGATCTCCAGCGACTTGCTCGTTGATTTCGTGCCTGGCACGGCCTCGGTTTCCGTCGCCGTCTCGCCTTTCGGCGGGCTCGACGCGCCTGCCCTGCTGCAAGCGTTGGAGCGCTACCCTTATGGCTGCTCCGAGCAAATCGTCAGCCGCGCCATGCCGCTGCTCTATTACAATCGGCTGGCCTCGATCGAGCATCTGGCGCTTGATGCCGGCGTCGACGACCGCATCAACGACTCGATCGTGAAGTTGATGTCCCGCCAGGATTCGAACGGCGCCTTTGGCCTTTGGAGCGCCGACGCCGACCACGAGGACACCTGGCTCGACGCTTTTGTCACCGACTTCCTGACCAGGGCGCGCGAACGCGGCTACGCGGTGCCGCAACAAGGGTTCGACCAGGCCCTCGATCGGCTTCGCAATGAAGTGGTCAACGCGACCGATCCTGGCGCCGACGCCGGCGAATCGCTCGCCTATGCGCTCTATGTTCTGGCCCGCAACGGTCGGCCGGTGCTCAGCGACCTTCGCTATCTCGCTGACACCAAGCTCGACATTTTCAAGACGCCGCTCGCCAGCGCACAAATCGCCGCCTCCTTGGCGATGCTTGGCGATCGCGCGCGGGCCGGCAAAGTGTTCAACGCCTCGTTGGGCCAATTGCGCGACGAACGCGACGACGGTTACTCGCGGCCCGACTATGGCTCGCGCCTGCGCGACAGCGCCGGCGCGCTGGCTTTGCTCGCCGAAGCCAATCTCAAGAGCGGCGAAGTGCCGGACGACGCCATCATCAAGACGTCCTATGTCGTCGGGCAGGCGCGCGCCGAACGGACTTATACGAGCACGCAAGAGAATAACTGGATGGTGCTCGCCGCCGAGGCTCTGGCCGACCGTGGCCCGGCGCATCAGTTCACGGTCGATGGCCAGTCCGTGACGGGATCGGTGTATCGGCGGTGGAGCGGCTTTGCTCTTGATGCGAAGCCTTCCGTCATCGTCAATGCCGGCGACAGCCCTGCCGAAGCGGTCATCACCACGGCCGGCGTGCCGATCGCGCCCGAGCCGGCCGCTTCTTCGGGCTATGAGGTCGAGCGGACGTTCTACAAGCTCGATGGGACGAAATTCGACGCCGTGCGCGTGACGCAGAACGATCGCTTCGTCATCGTGCTCAAAGTGACGGAAGCCGAAGCCAAATATGCGCGGCTGCTCCTTGTCGATCGCCTGCCGGCGGGGCTGGAGATCGACAATCCGGCGCTCGTCGACGGCGGCGACGTCGACGCCTTCTCGTGGCTCAAGAAGGACATCGATCCAAGCCATATCGAATATCGCGACGATCGCTTCGTCGCGGCGCTCGACCGCAACAGCGATCAATCGGCGTTCTTCAATCTCGCCTATGTGGTGCGCGCGGTGACGCCGGGCAAATATGTCTACCCGCCGGCGACGGCGGAGGACATGTACCGGCCCGAGCGCTTCGGCCGCACCGCCTTCGGAACGCTCGAGGTCGTCGCCAAATGACCGGCGGGCGGCGTTGGTTCGCGATTGTCGGCGCGGCGGTTTTCGTCGCCGGCCTCACGGGTCCCGGCGCCTGGATCAGCTACCGACAGAGTCTCGGCGCGATTGATCTGACCTCGCAACGCGACGGCTCCGCCATCGTGGTCGATCGCGACGGGCGGCTTTTGCGCGCTTTCACGCTCGCCGACGGACGTTGGCGCCTGCCGGTTTCGGCCGGCGACGTCGACCCGCGCTATATCAGGATGCTGCTCGCCTATGAGGACAGGCGTTTTTACGCGCATGACGGCGTCGATTGGCGGGCGATGGCCCGCGCCGCTCTGCAACTGGCGATACGCGGGCGCATCGTCTCGGGCGGCTCGACGCTGACCATGCAGGTCGCGCGCCTCATCGAGCCGCGCGAGGAGCGCTCGCTTTCGGCCAAGCTGCGCCAGATCGTGCGCGCGTTGCAAATCGAGCAGGCGATCTCCAAAAACGGCGTGCTCGACCGCTATCTCGCGCTCGCGCCCTTCGGCGGCAATATCGAAGGCGTCCGCGCCGCCTCCCTCGCCTATTTCGGCAAGGAGCCGCGTCGCCTGACCATCGCCGAGGCGGCCTTGCTGGTCGCCCTGCCGCAATCGCCGGAGGCGCGCCGTCCGGACCGCTCGCCCGTCGCGGCGCGCGTGGCGCGCGATCGCGTCATCGACCGCGCTTTGGAGCGCGGCGTGATCAATTCCGAAGAGGCGGCCAACGCGAAGAGCGAGCCCGTTCCCCGCGACAAGCGGCTCTTCCCGATGATTGCGGCGCACGCCGCCGAAGAGGCGGTCGCCGCGGACCCCAACGCGCATATCATTCGTCTCTCGATCGACGCGCGGTTGCAGGAGAAGCTCGAGGCGCTGGCGCGCGAAAGCGCCGAGCGTTTGGGGCCGAAGATTTCCGTCGCGATCGTCGCTGTCGACAATCAGAGCGGCGAAATTCGCGCGCGCATCGGCGCTGCCGACTACCTCTCGACGGACCGCGGCGGCGCGATCGACATGACGCGCGCGCCCCGCTCGCCCGGCTCGGCGCTGAAGCCTTTCATCTATGCGCTCGCCTTCGAGGAAGGACTGGCGCATCCGGAGACTATCCTCTTCGACCGCCCGGCCCGCTACGGCGCCTACGCGCCGGAAAATTTCGACCTCGGCTATCGAGGCACGGTGACGGCGCGCCGTGCGCTGCAAATGTCGCTCAACTTGCCGGCGATCGAATTGCTTGCCGACGTCGGGCCCGCGACATTCCTCGCGCGCCTCAAGAGCGCCGGCGCAGATGTGACCTTGCCGAAGGACGCGCCGCCCGGCCTTGCGGTCGGGCTCGGCGGCCTCGGCGTGACGCTGACTGACATCGCGAGGCTTTATGTCGGCCTTGCTCGCGGCGGCGAAGCGCCGCCGCTCGTCGAGCGGTTGGACGGGCCGCTTACCGGCGAACCGCGCCGCGTCACTGATGCGGTCGCCGCGTACTATGTCGCGGACATTCTACGCGGCGCGCCGCCGCCGGTGAACGCGCTGTCGGGCCGCATCGCTTACAAGACCGGCACCTCGTACGGCTTTCGCGACGCTTTGGCGATCGGCTTCGATCGTCGTACCACGATCGCGGTCTGGGTTGGGCGGCCGGATAATGCGCCCGTGCCCGGCTTGGTCGGGCGCGAGGCCGCAGCGCCCATCCTTTTCGACGCCTTCGCCCGGCTTGGCCGGGACATCGAGTTGATCAGCGCGCCGAAAGGCGTTCTGCGCGCCGCCACGACCGCCGATCTGCCGCCGCCGCTGAGGCATTTGCGCAAGGACGCGCCCAAGACGGTCGCTGCGACCGCCATTCCTCAGCTCAAGATCGCCTATCCGCCCGACGGCGCGAAAGTCGATCTCGGTCTGACGCAAGGCGCGCGCGAGACGCGTCTGTCCCTAAAGGCGCTCGGCGGCGCGCCGCCCTTGACTTGGTTTGTCAACGGCGCGCCGATCGCCGCCGCCGACACGCGCCGTCAGACCGCGTGGCGGCCGGATGGCGCGGGCTTCGCCCGCGTCTCGGTGGTCGACGCCAAGGGCGCGACGGATTCGGTGGTCGTGCGATTGGAGTAGCGTTCGACGAGAGCGCCAAGAATCCTGTGAAAGGACAATCGGTTCTCGCGGAGAGGCGCCGCCACATTCGCAAGGAACAACAGGAAAGCGACGACGTTTCGAGACGTCGCCTTTTTTTAGCGCGGCGCAGCGAATATCTATCTTGATGTCCTTTAACGAGCCGTCAGAAGCCGGGGCGTGGAACAAAGCGCTTTGGAGAATAAATTTCCATGCAATTACAATCTTGGAAGGCTTGCCCGCCGCTTAGGAGCGCTCTTCTTGCCACAATCGTTGCGCTGCCGTCGTCATTCGCCTTTGCCGACGAGGGGCCGTTTTCAGGCTTCTCGGGCTTATGGACCGGGAGCGGGACCATCACGTCCACGAACGGGGTGAGCGAGCGCCTTCGTTGCCGAGCCAAATACTATGTTTCGCCCAGCGGCTTGAATCTCGATCAACAATTGCGTTGCGCCAGCGATTCTTATCGTTTTGACGTCAACAGCGGACTTGTGCGCGAGGAGAATGGGACGATCGCCGGGACCTGGACCGAGATGACCCGCAACGCGACCGGCAGCGTCAGGGCGCAGGAAAGGGGCGATTCCATCGTCGCCAAAATCGCAGGACCAAGTTTTACCGCCGATATGACCGTGACGACCCGCGGAGACCACCAGAGCGTTGCGATCACGCCCAATGGCGGCGGCAGCGACATTGCGTCGGTGACGATCAATCTGCATCAAGAGTAGCTGCGAGTGTCTGCGGCGAGTCTCACATGCTTCCCTTAAGGCTTCGATCTTTCCAACGCATTACCCCGCCTTAAAGCGCTGTGCGAGTCGGCTGAAATAAGTAATGGTCGGCCGAAGGATCAAAAGATCGGCCGTCAGGGCCGCCAGCATCGCGAAGGCGCTGAGCCAGCCGAACAAACGCAACGACGCCAAGTCAGAAAAGGCGGTGACGGCAAGGCCGAGGGCGAGCACCACCGAAGTTAGGATTAGAGCGGGACCGACGAGACGCGTCGCTCGCTCAACAGGCGCGGCCGGATCATCGCCGGGACGCGTCTCGCGCCGCATCCGGTTGAGAAAGTGAATCGTCGCGCTCAACCCGAGCCCGAATGAAACAGTCAGCGCGACGACGCTGGCGAACTGAAGTCCTTCGCCAAGAATCCAAAGCAAGGCGCCGGCGGCGACGATCGGGAAGACGCCCGGAAGAATCGCCGCCAGCGAGACGGCGGGCGACCGAAAGGCGAGCCCGATGAAAGCCGCAACAAAAAGGAATTCGATCGTAAGCCCGCGATTGAGCTTATCGATCATGTCGGCGCTGCTCCGCGCGGCAATTGCCGAGAGGCCGGTGACCGCGATGTCGTAGCCGGGATGTTTGGCCCGCGTCGCGTCGAGCTTCCTGTCGAGCGCGTCGACGATCGGCAGGAGCTGGCTCGCGTCCTTGTCGGGAACGCGGCCTGACACCACGACCGCGCTCTGGTCGGCCGAGATAAACCGCCGCACTAGATAGCTTGGCAACGCATCGACATATTCCTTTAGGGTCGCGACGTCCGTCTTGCCGAGCTTCTCGGCGAGCCAGCGCCGTAGCGTCTCAAGCGACCATACATTGCCGATCCCAGGCTGGCTCTCGAGCGCCGAATGGACCTCCGCGATCGTATCGAGCGTCTCCGGCGCGTAAAGCGACGCCCCCTTGGGAAAAGCGATCAAGACGTCGATCGGATTGGCGCCGGTCAATTCGGCGTCGAGGCGCCCGCTCGTCGTGACCGCTTGCTGCTTGTCGGGGAGTTGATCGGCCAGGCGGTACCGCGGCTGAAGATCGGCGTAAACGAAGCCAAGACCGGCGACGACGGCAAAAGCGATGAGACTATAGAGTCCGGGATGGCGCACCATCCGCCCGGCCACCCATCCGCAGAACCGGCGCAGAATATCGACGCCGGTGTCGGCCCCCTTGATCCGAGCGGCGAAGGCCGCCTCCCGCCGCACGAGGAGAACGCCCAAGACGGGCGCGAGCGTCAGGACCGCGACAAGCGCGATCGCTGTCGCGATCAGCCCCGCCTGGCCAAAGGTACGGATGAGATCGGAGTCCGAAAATTGCAGCGCAATGAAGGAAAGACCGGCCGTCGCGTGGGTCAAAACACAGGCCGGGCCGACGACAAGAACCGCATTGTGAAAGGCCCTGGTTCGGCTTTCGCCGGCGATCAGGCGGTCTCGCGCGGCGAAGGTCAGTTGCATGCTGTCCGAGAAGCTGATGACCATGATCAGCGGCGTCATCACGTTCAGGAACATATTCAGACGAAAGTCGAGCCAGCCGAGCGCGCCAAGCGACAGGAGAATGGCGATGAGCGGCGGCGCCGCCGCCACGATCATGAACGACACCCGCCGGAAAAAGAGGATCGCGATCACACAGCCTGCGGCAAAGCCGATAACATTGTAGATGAGACGGTCGCGCTCGACCGCGTTGCGGATTTCGAGCTGCATAACCGGCACGCCGGAAAGTCCGGTGGTCAAATCAGCCCCGGCAAGATCGTCCTTCATCGTCTTGCGGATTTCGCCGACGACGCCGTTCAATTTGCCGCCTTCGATAAAGGCCGGATCGAGCGCCAGCACGATCAGCGCGAGCGTTCCGTCCTCGGACAAGAGCTTGCCGCGAATAATCTCGTTCGACTTCACCTGCTCGATCAGCTTGTCAAAGGCCGCGCCCTGCGGCAGCGCTTCGGGAAAGAGCGGCGTCGGCAGGCCGCCATCCGGAGACGGCTGCCTGGCCGAAAAAAGCGAGATGACGCCGCGCGTCCCATCGATGAGCTGCAAGTCGGTCACGAGATCGCGGAGCTTTGCGATCGAATCTCGGGAGAGCAGCGATTTGCCTTCGACGACCGCCAATACGTCATATTCGCTCGACGGAAAGCGCCGCGAAACCTCTTCGTACTGCTTGAATTGCGGCGTGTCGGATCGAAACAACTGACTGAGCGAATCGTCGACCTTCAGCCGCGCCACGCCAAAGGACGCGGCGATGGCCAGAAGAAGGACGATCGCTACTGAGAGAAGGGGCGCGCGCATCGGAATAAGGCCGAGGCGCTCGACGCCGAACGCGATGTTGCTTGGCTTCGCCGATTCGGCCGGGCCGGCGCCGTCGCTCGACTGATTGGGCAGGATTCTTCTCCCTTTAGGGCCTACGCCGCGCTCCTAAGGCGAGGCCGACGACGCGACGCCAGTTAAAACCCAACATATCACTTGGAGTTCCGACCGCTTGCCGCCAAGCCCCGCCGCCAACAGCCTCGCGGAACTAAGGAATCGCCAGGCGAATCGAATTTCGACGCGCCCCGCTCGCATGCTAGGAGTGGCGCGCCGGCGCCCTTGAGTCGGTCGATCCGTTCGCCGCCGGCCCTATCATGTCCGCCGCCAAACCCTCAACCGACAACCCGCTTTTCGGCGTCGCCCTGGCCGCGGCCGCCTGGGCGGCGTTCAGCATGCAGGACGCGATCGTCAAATACCTGGTGGTCACCCTGCCCGTCCCGGAAATCCTCTTTTCGCGCAGTATCGCGATCGTCGCCCTGGCGAGCCTAACGCTACGACGAGCGGACGTTAGCGTGCTGATGGGGCCTCGCAATCTCATCGCCATCGGCTTGCGCTCACTGCTCATTCTCGTGGCCTGGATCAGCTACTATACCGCGGCGCGCTGGCTTACCTTGCCCGCCTTGGTGACGCTCTATTTCGCCTCGCCGCTCTTTGTCGTCGCGCTGTCGCGCGTTACCCTCGGCGAAACCGTTGGCCCGGCCCGCTGGTTCGCGACAATCGTTGGATTTTGCGGCGTGCTCGTGGCCGCCGATCTTAGCGAAGCGCCGAGCGCATTGCCGGCTCTGCTCACGCTTGTCGCTGCTTTGTTCTGGGCCGCAACCGCGCTTCTGACGCGCCGGCTGAGCCAAGCGGTCAGCACCCGCGCTTTGATGTTCGGCGCCAATCTCCTGTTCGTTGTCGTCTGCCTCGCCACGGCCCCCTTCGTCTTCGTCCGGCCAAACGCATTCGAGCTCGTGTTGCTGGTCCTGCTCAGCATATTCGGCGGTGCCGGCCAATTCTTCCTGTTTCAGGGAATGCGGATCGCGCCGGCCTCCGCAATCGCGCCTTTCGAATACACCTCTCTTGCCTGGGCGACGCTCTGGGGCTGGACGATTTTCGGCGATCTGCCCAATGCGCATGTACTTGCCGGCGGCGCGGTCATCCTTGCGAGCGGCCTTGCGATGCTGATCGTCGAAGGACGGCGGTACAGAGCTGCGCGCGCGTGAGCTTATCCTCCCGAACTTTACCCACGCCCGCCGATCCTTTATTTGTCGCCGGACACAGGGGGCGATAAATGACCGCGCGCAAGAGCGCTCAAGAAGCTTCGCCGGCCATCGCCTTCTTGTCGTCGGGCGCGCCGGAGGCCGATGAGGCTTTGGCCCGCCTTGCCTCGCGTTATGGCAATGTCAAACCTGACAAAGCCGACGTGATCGTGGCCTTGGGCGGCGACGGCCTCATGCTTCAGACCCTGCACCAGACGATGAAATCGCCGAAGCCGATCTACGGCATGAACCGCGGCTCGGTCGGATTCCTAATGAACGAGTTCAAAGAGGCGGGCCTTCGCAAGAGGCTCGAAGCCGCGCGTCGTTCGATCGTACATCCGCTGGTGATGCGCACGATCGACGTGGTCGGCCAGACCACGACGGCGCGGGCGATCAACGAAGTCTCGATGATGCGTCAGTCCTATCAGGCGGCAAAGCTGCGCATTCTCGTCAATGGCGAGGAGCAGCTCGGCGAGCTGATCGCCGACGGCCTGTTGGTGGCGACGCCGGCGGGGTCCACCGCCTATAATCTGTCAGTCAATGGACCGATCCTGCCGCTTAGGGCGCCTCTTATGGCGCTGACGCCGATCTCGGCTTTTCGGCCGCGCCGCTGGCGCGGCGCGCTGCTCTCCGACCGCGATCACGTCGTCATCGAAGTCATGGAGGCGGAAAAACGCCCCGTCGCCGCGGTCGCCGATCGCATCGAAATTAGGAACGTCGCGCGCGTCGATGTGTCGATGGACCTCGGGACGGATCTGGTTTTGCTGCATGATCCGGGCCATTCGCTCGACGAGCGCATCTTGCGCGAACAGTTCAAATACTAGAGCGGAGCGCAGCGTGGCCGAGGTCAAGGTCAAGGTGCTTGGCGAAGACTTGCTGGCCCAGGGCCGTTTCAAGTTGGCGCGCACGGCGCTCGAAGTCACCGAGGCTGGCGGCGAGAGGCGCGTGCTTCGCCATGAAGTCTATCACTACAAGCACGCGGCCGCGCTGCTGCTTTATGATCCCGGCCGCGGCGTCGTGCAGCTGGTCCGCCAATTTCGCGTCGGCGGCTACCTTGGCGGGCGGCGCAGCCGATGGTCGAGGTCTGCGCCGGCATGCTCGACGGCGACGCGCCCGAGGCTTGCGCCATACGCGAGGCCTTCGAAGAGACCGGCATTCGCATCGCTGCGGCGCGCCACGTTTTCGACGCTTACACCAGCCCCGGCGGCACGACCGAGAAAATCGGTTGTTTCGTCGCCGCCTATGGCGAAGAAGACCGGGCAGGCGCCGGCGGCGGCGTCGACGCCGACGAGCATATCGATCTCATCGAGCCGACGCTCGACGAGGCGATCGCGATGATCGAGCGCGGCGATATTTGCGACGCCAAGACGATCGCCCTCCTCTACTACGCCAAGGCTCAAGGGCTGGTCGCGGCGCCTCGATCGGTTGATTTACGCGGCGCGGCGGACGACAATTCCATTTAGCGCTCGCTCAGCAAGATAGGATGACGATGCAGGCCGGCCTTCTCGCCCTCGTTTTCGCAGCCGCCTTTGGCGGCGCGGCGCTCTATCTCAACGTGGTGGAGCAGCCGGCGCGCTTCGGCCTCGACGACCGCGCGCTTCTTTCCGAGTGGCGGATCAGCGACAGGCGCGGCTTTGCGCTGCTCGCCACTTTGGCGCTGATCGCGGCGATCCTGGCGCTCGCCGCCTATTTCGAAGCGCATGACGTGCGTTGGCTCATCGGCGCTCTGATCGTCATGGCGAGTTGGCCCTATACTTATTTCGCGATCGTTCCGATCACCAACCGCATTCTCACGCTCACGACGCAGGAGGCGCCCGAGCTGCGCGATCTGGTTCGTACCTGGGGCTGGTTGGAAATTGGGCAGACGGCGATCGGCGTCGCGGCCTGCCTGGTGTTTCTTTGGGCGCTTTAGGCCGCTACGGCGACCGGCTCGGCTGAGCGGCTCGAACGTTCGATCTCCGCAGAGCCGGTTTCACACGTCGCCTCGAGAATGGGCCCAGAGGTCGGGAGCCAATCCTCCGATTCGATATAGGCGACCGCATCGAAGGCGCGTCCCGCGGACGCCTCGTTAGACGCCGCCAGGGCCGGCGGGGTCGCTTCAGCCGCGTCAAGCGCGTCGATCAAGACGATCGGCCTTGGCCAGTCATAGGCGGGCTCGGCGGCGAAGGGCGTCCTCGCCGCCGCGAGATCCTCCGCGAAGGCGCGCGCCTCCTCCAACGCCGCCTCCGCTTCGACGCGGCGGAGCAGTGACAGCAACTTGGCGAGATCGGGCGAGCGCGAGGCTTCGCAGGCCGCGATCACGCGCGCGACGACCGGCCGCGAGGCGCGCTCGCCTGCCCTGCTCTCGATTTCCGGCAATGCCGCGAGCGCGACGCGGAACGGCGTCAGCAGCGGGGCGGATAGGCCCATCCGGCGATGGAGCGCCGCGAAACCTGGCCCGAACGGATCGCGCACGAATCCGGCCACCCGTCCCGGCGCGAGGCCGGAAAGCTCGGCGGCGGCGACACAATAGAAAGCGCCATTGCCGGAAATGAGCGCACGCATCAAAAGCGCGACGGTCAAAGCGCCGTTCAAGCGCAGATGATGGACAAGATCGCCGAGTTCGCCGCGCCCGCTGTTGGCGGCGACGGAAATGGCCGCTTCTTCACGCGTTTCGCGCATGATCCTTTCGATTCGCTCCGCGCCCAGTCCGAAGGCCGCGGCCAAAGGCGAGAGCGCCTCGGCCGTCGCCGCCACGAGCTCACAGCGCAGCGTCGCCGGCAGACGCTCGCGAGCCATCAGAGCTTCGCGGGCCTCGCCGTCCTCGCCGAAGCGCTCGACAATGCGGCAAAGCGCGCCCGGCGTCAGGCGCGCCTCGGGATTCTCGATAAGGGCGATCACCGCTTCGCGCCGCCCGATCTCCGCTACAGCGGCGGCGACCCCAGCGCTGAGGTAGGGACGGCGCGCCAGCGCCGTCTGCACGCTGGCGTCGCCGATCGCCGCGCTATCGACAAGCTCGGCGTCGCTCAAGACGGGCGAGAGGGCCAGCACGATGGCGGCAATCTCAGGCAGGTCATTGGCGAGCGCGCTGATGATGTGGTGGGGCGCGTCATGCGCGCTGGCGAGCGCTTCCGCCAACGCGCGGCGCACCAGGATGGAGCTGTCCTCCAGCATGGCGGTGAGGCCGACAACCGCCTCTCGCCGCAGAGGCTCGGGCAGGTTGCTGTAGCGGTAGGCGCGCGCCAAGGCGCTTGCCGCGTCGGCGCGTTCGCCGGCGTCGGCGCGCTGAGCCCAGGCAAGAAGCCGGCGCACAATCGTCGGCTCAGACGGCGACGGCGGCGTCCGCCGCGTCTTTTCAGCAACGATCAGCTTCACATTCAGGCTCCGGGGAGCAAACTAGCTCCCGCGGCGCCTACCTTGCGATCTTATGGTAAATGGCCGCTTAATCGGCCCGTTTGCGGCCGGGTTCGGAGGCTGAAATGGCTGGCGAAACCTCGCCACATCCGCGCGGCGGTCTTTATTTCGAAGATTTTACGGTCGGCCAGACTTTCGCGCATCGCTTGACCCGGACGGTCACGCAGATGGACAACATGTTGTTCTCCAACATGACGCTCAACCCGCAACCGCTGCATATCGACGCGCATTTCTGCGCGACCGAGACCGAATGGGGCAAGCCGCTGATGAATTCCCTCTTCACGCTCGGCTTGATGATCGGCATGTCGGTCAACGACACCACGGTTGGCACGACGATCGCCAACCTTGGCATGACTGACGTGCGTTTCCCGGCGCCTTTGTTCGAGGGCGACACCCTGCGCGCCACGACCGAGGTGCTGGCGACGCGAGAATCGAAATCCCGCGCCGACGCCGGCCTCGTCGAATTCCTGCATCGCGCCTTCAAGCAAGACGGAACGCTCGTCGCCGAATGCCGCCGCACCGCCTTCATGCGCCGCCGGCCGGCGCCGCGGACCATTCAGGCCTAAGCCCAAATGCGCTCGGCGCTGTTCGTCCCCGGCGATGACGAGAAGAAACTCGCCAAGGGATTGGCCTCAGGCGCCGACGCGCTGATCGTCGATCTCGAAGACTCCGTGGCGGCGTCGGCAAAGGCCCGCGCGCGGACAATCACGACGGAATTCCTCCGCCAAGCAACCGCAAAACCGGGCCGCCCGCGCCTAGTGGTTCGCGTCAATCCGCTGGCGAGCGGTCTTGTCGAGGCGGACCTCGACGCAATCGCGCCGGCGGCGCCGGAATGCGTGATGCTCCCGAAGAGCCTCGACGGGGCCAGCGTTCAGCAACTTGGCGTCAAGCTCGCCGTGCGCGAGGCGCAATGCGGTCTTGTCGAAGGCGCCACCAAGATCATAGCGCTCGCCACCGAAAGCGCTGTGGCCCTGTTCGCCATGGGAACCTATCGCCGATGCAGCCGCCGGCTGGCGGGTCTCGCCTGGGGCGGAGAAGATCTTTCAGCCGATCTTGGCGCCGAGGCCAATCGCCATCCCGACGGCTCTTGGACAAGCCCTTATCTACTGGCGCGCAATCTCACTCTCATCGCCGCGGTCGCCGCCGACGTCGCGCCGATCGACACGGTCTATACGAATTTTCGCGATCTCGAAGGATTGCGCACCGAGGCTCTCGCCGCCCGGCGGGACGGATTTACCGGCAAAATGGCGATTCATCCCGCGCAGATCGCCGTCATAAACGAGGTGTTCACGCCGACGGCCGCGGCGCTCGCGAAGGCGCAAGCGATCATAGCGGCTTTTGCCGCCAAGCCGGACGCCGGCGTGGTGGCGATCGATGGCGAGATGTTCGACCGCCCGCATCTCATAAGGGCGCAACGGCTCGCCGCGCGCGCCAAGACGCGCGCGGGCTAGGCGACGCCGCTTGCGGCGAAAAGCCGAGCCGCCCTCAGTCCCAGGTCAGCTTGTTGTCGTAGATGTAGAGCGTCGAGACTTTGCAATAATCGACGTCGGCGTCGAAGTAGCTGCCGTCGGTAAAGCGGATCTGGGTGCGGACCGTGCAATCGCCCTTATCCGTGCCGAAGTCCATGTCGAATTTATCGCCCGGCTCCACGCGATCCTTGATCCAGTTCGAGCTCCATTCGCCGTTTTCCTGCGTGCGAAATTCGATCGCCGCAACGTTCGATTTGTTGACGACGTTGAATTTCCAATGTTCGGCGGCCAGCGCGGCCGAAGCCGCCAGCGCGCAGCCGAACGCGACGACGAGCCCGCCCGTCAGTAGTACTGCCCTCCTCATCTGACACCCCCCCTTTATCTAAGCGTGGGCCGCGCCGAGCCCCATGACGACGCGTGCCCGCAGCATAGAACGGCGTCTTGCTCAGAGGAATGATGGGTGCGAAATTTTTCGCCGTTCACCCGGCCGCGCCGGGCGGACGGGCGAGCGCGAATAATTTTTCGACGACAGCGTAGTCCTGATAGCCGCAACGGGCGATCGACTGCGCGGCGGCAATGTCGAACCTTCCGTCGCGAATGAAGCGGTCATCGATATGGACGGCGACGACTTCCCCCAGGACGAGGTAGCGGTCGATCGCCTCGCCCTCGAGATTCTTGAGCGGAATCGTGTTCAGCACTTTGCATTCGAGCGACGCATGAGCCTCGGCGACCCGCGGCGCGGCGACGAGCCGGCAGGGCGCCATGGTCAAGCCGGCGAAGACGAATTCGCTTTCTCCGCGCGGCAGCGGCGCCGAGGTCTGGTTCATCGGGTGGATGAGGTCCATTGTCGCGAGATTGGCGACGAACTCGCCGCTCTCGGAAGCAAAAGCGGCCGAATCCTTGGCGCCCTCGCTGGAAAAGCCGACGATCGGCGGCGCGGAGGAAAAGCCGTTAAAGAAACTGTAGGGCGCAAGATTGATGCGGCCGTCTTTGGCGCGCGTTGAAATCCAACCGATCGGCCGCGGCGCGACGATCGCCTTGAATGGATCATGCGGCAACAGGGCCTTGTCGCGCTTTCGGGTCTCGTAGAACACTTGGGAGCAAGTCTCCTTGGGCCGTAAGTCCCGAATCGCTCAAAATCGCGTGACGATGTCGGCGAGGGCCGGTCGGACGCGATCTTCGATGAGCGCGCTCGGCCGGCCGATATGCACGAAGCCGGCGATTTTCTCGTGCGGCGCAAGGCCGAGCGCCTCGCAAAAGCGGCGGTCATAGGCGCACCATTCGGTGATCCAGGACGAGCGATAGCCGAGCGCATTGGCTGCGATCACGAGATTGAGGCAGGCCGCGCCCGCCGAAAGCGCCTGCTCCCACTCGGGGATTTTGACATGCGGTGCGGCGCGCGAGACGACGGCGATGACGAGAGGAGCTCTCGAGAAGCGGCCGCGTTCGACGGCGAGTCTTGCGTCATCGGCTTTCGGGTCATCGATGGCGAGAAGCCGCGCCGCAATCGCGCCGGCGCGGTCGCGCGCCTCCCCCTCGAAGACAATGAAACGCCAAGGCGCGAGCTTGCCATGATCAGGCACTCGGGAAGCAATCTTGAGAAGGGTTTCCAGCTCCGGCGGGCTCGGACCAGGCCCCACGAGGGTCTGCGGCGGCGCCGAGCGCCGGGTCAATAGCAAGTCGATTGTCGGATTCATCGTTCCCTTGAATGGCTTCTGAGAGCGCTTGGCCCTCATTGGCCGGTTTGGAAGGCCGTGTAAACCGTCATGAAAAGGCCGGCTTGTCATGGCGGCTTGGCTCTTAAGGTTTGGCCCGATTGACCACGGCGCAAGGCCACGGCAATTGAAGGGGATGGTTCTGGTTCGCTTCATTCGGGCGCTGGCGGCCGTATTTCTCGCCTATCTTCTGACGGGCGCGGCGACGGCGCAGTCTCAAGCCATTCCAACGCCAACGCCCGGAAAAGGCGTCCTGCATCTTTCCGCCGTGCTCAGCGGCCAAAGCGAGCCCGTACGCGGCGGCTTGCATTGGCGCATCTACAGCGTGCGCCCCGACCTTGATGGCTCGCACGGCCTCGCCGGCGAATCGACGGCGGCCCAACCGACCTTCGTCCTCGCGCCGGGCGACTACGTCGTGCATTTGGCCTTCGGCCTTGCCGGCGAGACCAAGCGCGTCACTTTGGCCGCGGAGGAGCGATCGGATCGCGTGACGCTGAACGCTGGCGCTTTGAAGATCGAAGCGACCTTGGCCGACGCGCCCGTCCCCGCCCCCAAATTGGCGATCCAGATTTTCGTGCCCGAACGCCACAATCCCGAGGCCAAACTGGTCGACGCCAAGGCGGTCGCCGGTCAGGTGATCGGCCTCCCCGAGGGCGCCTACCACATCGTGTCGACCTATCTCGACACGGTCGGCGTCGGCTCGCTTGGCGTGGCGAAATCGGGTACCGGCGCCGCGGCGCCGGTGCCGACCAATTCCGTCGTCTCAGCCGACATCAAAGTGCTGTCCGGCAAGATCATTGATCTGACGCTCCGCCATCGCGTGGCGACCTTGACGCTGAAGCTGGTCAATGCGCCGGGCGCGGAGGCGCTCGCCAACACGAACTTCACCGTGCTGACCCCAGGCGGCGACCTCATCCGCGAGTTGATCGGCGCTTTTCCCTCGCTGGTCCTCGCCGAAGGCGACTATGTGGTCATCGCCCGCCACGATCAAAAGACCTATCAATCGACATTCCAGGTGCAGTCGGCGCTCGACCGCGACGTAGAAGTCATTGCACAATAGGCTTGAGGCGGCGGGCGGCGGCGCTTTCGAGGCTTGCTTCGCGATGCAGACTTTCTTCGTGCAGATCAAATGCGCGCTCGGGCGCACCTATGACGTAGCGAACGCCTTGGCCGAGGCGGAGATCGCGTCGGAAATCTATTCGATCGCCGGCGATTTCGACATTCTCGCGAAGTTCTATGTCGAGCGCGACATCGACATCGGCCATTTCGTCGGCCAGAAGGTGCAGGTCATTCCGGGCATCGTCGACACGCGCACGATCATCACTTTCAAGGCTTTTTGAGCAGCGGCTTCGGTAGTCGACGCTAAGGCTCGTGAGCCTTTCCCGCCCCGCCGCGCGGTGGGCGCGACCCGCGGCGCTTAGGCCTCCTCTCCCCCGTGCAGCAAAGCGGAACGGGGAGAGGTAGGGCGAGGGGCCGGTCGGTTGGCCTCGACCGTCGAAGCTAGAGCGTTCGGAGGTTAGGCCGAATCGCGGGGGGATTCCCGAATCGGGGGCGTTCTGATTCAACCTGCTGGCTGGACGGAGGCCAGCAGGAATGGCTGGACCTTACTCTCAGGACTTGCGCGACCGGGTGATCG
>DATGHD010000409.1:0-3642 GCA_035308145.1 Roseiarcus sp. | reverse complement strand
CGCCTCCGTCGCCGCACAAAGAAGCCACAAGACGCCGCCCCAAGGCGCCGCCAGCCATAGACCGACTGCCGCGACAAGGTCCGCCACAGCGAAAAAGCAAATCGTCGCCGCCACCGGACCGGGAAGGGTCAGAATGTTGGCGATCGAAGGATCGACGCCAAGCATAATCGCCCAATTGAAAAGGCCTTTGAATATCCAGACGACCGCGATAGTGCGCATGAACCACACGAGGATCAGCGTCCAACGCGCGGCGGCGGCGTCCGCAGCGGTCAATGATCCGACGCTCGGGATCGGCGGCAGCGGCGCATGCTCGATAAAACGGGTCTCAACGTCGTGCTGCGGCGCCGCCTCGGTCGTCATCGCCGCTCCTCGTCGAACAGCAACTCGTCGACGCCCAGCGGCGCGAAATAAGCGTTGACGCTCTCTGCGGTCACCTGGTCATGGGCGGCGGGGCGCCAGCGAGGCTTGTTGTCCTTATCGACGATCACCGCGCGCACGCCCTCGTAAAAGTCGACCCCGCGACATATCCGCGAGACGATCCGAAATTCGATCTTCATCGCTTCTTCGAAGGAAAGCGATGCGCCGACTTGAAGCTGGCGCAGGGCGATCGCTTCGCTTGTCGGCGATTTGGCCAGCATAGCCGCCCGCGCCGCCTTCGCCAAAGCCGATCCCTCTTCCGCAGCTTTGGCGAGCGCCGCGAGGCAATCGCCAATCGTCTCTCCCGCAAAGCAGCGGGCGATCAACGCCGCCTCGCCCAGGAGGCCTGTAGGAGGCGGCGGCGCCCTGAAAGAAGCCAGGATCGCTTCGATCGTCTCCTTGCCCTCCAACGCCTCGCCAAGCTCGCCCATCCGGGCGCTGTCGACGAAGACGTCGGCGAGGCCAAAGGCGAGCGCGTCGCCTGGGCCCGCCCTTTCGCCGGTCAGCGCGAAATAACGTCCGACGCGATGTGGCAGGCGTGGCAAAGCGTATGTCGCGCCGACGTCCGGGAAGAAGCCGATGCCGACTTCCGGCATCGCGAAGACATAGCGCCCGCCGATCACGACATGGGCGCCATGCGCGGAAAGGCCAACCCCGCCGCCCATGACAATGCCGTCGAGCAAGACGATGTAGGGCTTGGCGTAGCGTTTGATGCGCCGGTTGAGAATATATTCCTCGCGCCAGAAGGCGAGCTGCGCGGCGTGGTCGCCGGCCCTGCCCTGCTCGTAGAGCAACTTGATGTCGCCGCCTGCGCAGAAAGCGCGCTCGCCGGCGCCCGCCACGATCACCCGCGCGACGCGATCGTCCTTCTCGAACTCGTCGAGCGCGGCCGAAATCTCACGGACCATGCCAAGAGTGAGCGCGTTCAGCGCCTTGGGGCGATTGAGCGTTATGAAGCCGGCGCAGCCGCGACGCTCGGCAATGATTTCAGGATCGCTCATCGAGATCGGCGCCCGGCGCTCGAGAGACGTCGCGGCGCGCGTCGACGCGTCATGGCCGGCTAGGCCTCGGCGACCGCCGCCAGCACCATATCGATCGCCGTCGCCACCTCGGCGATCGGCGCCATGCCGTTGACGCGATGGAGCAGCCCCCGCCTCTCATAGTACGGCGTCACCGCCGCCGTGTCGCGGCGATAGGCGTCGAGCCGCGTCCGAAACACGTCGGGGTCGTCGTCCTTGCGCGCCGGCTGGCCGGCGGCCTTGGTCTCCTCGGCCCGTCGCAGAATGCGCGCAACCAGCTTCTCGGCGTCCGCTTCGAGCTCGATCGCCGCGTCGAGCCCCAATCCCTTTCGGTCAAGCATCCTGTCGAGCGCTTCGGCCTGAGCCACCGTGCGCGGAAAACCATCGAGAATAAAGCCTCGGCGCGCGTCCGGCTCTTCGATGCGCTGAGCGACGATCCCGACCACGATGTCATCGGGGACCAGCGAGCCCGAATCCATGATCGCCTTGGCTTTGAGGCCGATGGGCGTCCCGGCGCTGCCCGCGGCCCGGAGCATGTCGCCGGTTGAGAGTTGAGGGATCCCGTGCTTCTCGACTAGCCGCCTCGCCTGGGTGCCTTTGCCTGCGCCCGGCGGCCCGAGCAGGATCAACCTCATTTCTTCCTCCCCCTCAACCTCGCCTTGCGAATCAGGCCTTCGTATTGGTGGGCCTGTAAATGTCCATGAATCTGCGCCACCGTGTCCATCGTCACATTGACGACGATCAACAGCGACGTGCCGCCAAAATAGAACGGCAGGCCGGTATAGGAGATGAGGAGCTCGGGGAGAAGGCAGATCAGCGAGAGATAGAGGGCCCCAATAACGGTGATTCGGGTCAGGATCTGGTCGATATATTGCGCCGTTCGCTCGCCCGGCCTGACGCCCAGCACAAAGCCGCCGTGTTTCTTCAAATTGTCGGCCGTGTCGTTCGGATTAAAGACCGTCGCGGTATAGAAGAACGCGAAAAAGACAATCAATCCGATATAGGCGAGGATGTAGAGCGGACTGCCGCGGCCGAGCAGGGTCGAGATCGTCGCCAGAAAGCCGCTGCCGCTGGTCTGCGCAAAATTGGCCGCGGTCGCGGGCATCAACAACAGCGAGGATGCGAAGATCGGCGGGATGACGCCGGCGGTGTTGAGCTTCAGCGGCAGGAACGACGTCTGCCCCTCGTACATTTTGTTGCCGACCTGACGCTTCGGATAGGTGATCGGGACGCGTCTTTGCGCGCGCTCCATGAAGACGATGAAGCCAACCACCGCAATCGCCATCAAGACGACGCCGATGACCAAAGGCGTCGATATCGAACCTTGGCGGCCAAGTTCAAACGTCTGGACGATCGCCTGCGGCAATCGTGCGACGATCCCGGAGAAGATGATCAGCGACGAGCCGTTGCCAACGCCGCGCGACGTGATCTGTTCGCCGAGCCAGACGAGGAACATTGTTCCGCCTGTCAAAGTCACCACAGTCGAGAGACGGAACAACAGGCCCGGGTCCGATACGATTCCTTCGCGCCCCTCAAGGCCAACGGCGATCACATAGGCCTGGAACATCGCCAGGACGACGCAAAGCCACCGCGTATATTGATTGATCACCTTGCGCCCGGCCTCGCCCTCCTTCTTTAAGGCTTCCAGAGAGGGGACGACCGCGGTCATGATCTGGATGATGATCGAGGCGGAGATATACGGCATGATGTTCAGCGCGAAGATCGCCATGCGCTGAACGGCGCCGCCGGAGAACATATTGAAGAGATCGAGGACGCCCTGCTTCTGGCCGAGGAACGAAGCCTCGAACGCGCCCGGATCGATGCCCGGGAGCGGGATGTAAGTGCCCAGGCGAAAAATGACCAAGGCCCCGAGCGTAAACCAGATGCGCTTCTTTAATTCCTCGGCCTTGCCGAAGGCCGCCCAATTGATATTGGCTGCGAGTTGCTCGGCTGCCGACGCCATTTAAAGCGCTCCAAACGGCGCTAGGCGCCGGACTTTAAGTTCTGACCCGCCGGCCGCCGAGAAACGTCAAAACAGCAGCCGGTCAATCGCCCCTATATGGTCGCCGGGTCGGGATTTGTCGACCTTAGGCGCCGGGGCTCACACCGGTTCGGCCGCGCCCCTGAGCACCGTGACCTTGCCGCCAGCCTTTTCGATCGCCTCGACGGCGCTTTTCGACGCGCCGAGAACCTCGAAGGCGAGCTT
>DATGHD010000408.1:0-10911 GCA_035308145.1 Roseiarcus sp. | reverse complement strand
CTGATTCTTGCGCGGGCGCTCTCCGTCTCGCTCGTCTTCGCCAGCGCCGAGGAGATCGATACGTTCAATATTCGCGGCGCCACTTTGCGCGCTATGGCGCGTGCGCTTGGCGCGCTTTCGATGCGGCCAAAAATCGCATTGATCGACGGACGCGACGTCCCGCCAGGACTGAAATGCCCGGCGCGGGCGATCATTGGCGGCGACGCTTTAAGCGTATCGATCGCCGCTGCTTCAATCGTCGCCAAGGTGGCGCGCGACAGGCTGATGGCGCGGCTTGACGCGCATTGCCCCGGCTATGGTTTTTCAAGCCATGTTGGCTATTCGACGCGCGTTCATATTGAAGCCCTCGCCGCGCTCGGGCCGTCGCCCTTTCACCGGCGTTCGTTCAAGCCCTCGGCTTTTGCGACCGAGGATTGAGGATTCGCCTCGCCGCGCCTAAATTCCTTACGAAATGATTGAAATCGCGCGGCTTTTTCTTAGGCGCGCGTGCGAAAACGAGACAGCGGGCAACGTCTCGAACTAACTCGAATTTTACTCAAATGCCGCATGGTCGCTGCGTCAGTGGCGTTCCCTGGTTTTGCGTACATGCGTTCTTTCCGCGCCGGGGCGTCCGGCCAAGCGTCCCAGCTTCGGGTATTGCGTACTGGGACGAGCTCGGCTCGAAGCCCCGGCGCGTCGCCGCCGCGCGACGCGATTTTCGTCGGCGACTGCATTGCGACGCTGGAGAAGCTTCCGGCGGAATGCGTCGATCTTATCTTCGCCGATCCGCCGTACAATCTTCAACTCGAAGGGACGTTGTCACGCCCGGACCAGAGCCTCGTCGACGCCGTCGACGACGATTGGGACAAGTTCTCAAGCTTCGCCGAATATGATTCTTTCACCCGCGCCTGGCTCTCAGCCGCGCGCCGCGTCATGAAACGCGAGGCGACGATCTTCGTGATCGGCTCGTACCACAATATCTTTCGCGTCGGCGCGATCATGCAGGATATCGGCTTCTGGATTTTGAACGACATCATCTGGCGCAAAGCCAATCCCATGCCGAATTTCCGCGGCCGCCGCTTCACCAATGCGCATGAAACGATGATCTGGGCGACGCGCAGCGCCGAGGCCAAGCGCTATACGTTCAACTACGAGGCGCTGAAAGCGGGCAACGAAGATTTGCAGGCGAGGTCCGACTGGTTGCTGCCGATCTGCGCCGGCGCCGAACGCTTGAGAGACTCGTCTGGCCGCAAGACCCACCCGACTCAGAAGCCCGAGGCGCTGCTCGCCAGGATTCTCCTCGCCGCCTCGAATTCCGGCGATTTGGTGCTCGATCCTTTCTTCGGCTCGGGCACGACCGGGGCGGTCGCCAAACGGCTGCGTCGCTCCTATGTCGGGATCGAGCGCGATCGGGCTTACGCCCGCGCCGCCGAGGCGCGAATCGCGGGCGTCGAACCTTTGTCGGAGGAAGCGGTCGCCGCCGCGCCGACCAGGCGGAGCGAGCCGCGCGTCGCTTTCTTGAGCGTCGTCGAGGCGGGACTGGTTCAGCCGGGAGAGGCGCTCATCGACTTGAATCGGCGTCACCGGGCTTTGGTGCGCGCCGACGGCGCCTTGAATCTCGGGCCCGCGGTCGGATCGATCCACAAGATCGGCGCGCTGGCGCAAGGCCTTCCGGCCTGCAACGGCTGGACATTCTGGCACATCGAGCGCGCCGGCGCCTTGACGCCAATCGACGACATGCGGTCCAGCCTTCGCGCGATGATGCGCGAGGCGGCGGAATAGACCGCCGCTCGACTATTTGCTCCTTTTCTTTCGTGGCGGCGATGCGCTGAAGTCGCTCGAGCGCAGCAAGAAGACTTCGCCTTCGGTTTCTCCAGTATCGAGCCAAAGCGGCAAAAGAGTCGGGAAGGCTCGTTCGAAAGCTCGTCGCCCGCGGCCGATCTCGCAAATGAGAACCCCATCCGCGGTCAGATGCGCCGGCGCGCCGGAGAGAATGCGGCGGATTGCGTCAAGCCCGTCCCTGCCGCCGTCGTGCGCAAGCCGCGGCTCGGCGGCATATTCCGGCGGAAAGGCGCTCAACGCCTCAGCGTCGACATAGGGCGGGTTCGACAGAATGACGTCATAACGGGCGTCGCCGAGCGGCGCGAAGAGATCGCCCTCAAAGAGCGTGACGCGATCGGCGAGCCCATAGTCGTCGACGTTGCGTTTGGCGACCGCTAGAGCGTCCGGCGAGACGTCTACCGCGTCGATCCGCGCATTGGGGAAGACTTCGGCCGCCAGGATCGCCAGAGAGCCGCCGCCGGTACAAAGATCGAGCAATCGAGCGACGCCTTCGGCGTCCTCGATTAATCCATCATCGCCGGCGAGCCCATGAAACAACAATTCGCCGATTAAGCTCCGTGGGACGATCGCGCGTTCGTCGACATAGAAGGGCCGGCCTTGAATATACGCCCGCTTCAGCAAATAGGCGGCGGGCTTTCGCGTTGTGACACGCGCCTCGATGAGGTCGAGAAGCCGCGACCGCTCGCTGCGCGTCAGGCGCGCGTCGAGAAACGGATCGAACTTGTCGATCGGCAGATGAAGCGCTTCGAGCAAGAGGAAGGCGGCCTCGTCGAGCGCGCTGCTCGTTCCATGGCCATAGGCGAGTTTCGCGGCGTTGAAGCGGCTGACCGCATGGCGCAAGAGATCGCGCAACGTCGCGAATGTCTCGACTTCCTCGTCGCGCGCCGCCGACAACGCCCTCGACCTTTTAAGAGATTCGCAGAAAAATGGCCGGGACAAGCCCGGCCATCGTCGATCTTATCGCCTCAATGCGCGCGAGGCGAAAGGCTCATTCACATCTTGCCCTTCTTGCACTCCGCGCGGAACTTCTTGCGCGCCGCGCCATGAAGACCCTTAGCGTCGGCCTCTTTGGAACATTCCGCCGATTTCGCCGCCTTATCAGCCGGCGTCGTGGTGGTCATCGTTCCAGCAGGAGCGGTGGTGGCCGGAGCGGTGGTGGCCGGAGCGGTTGCTGCCGGAGCAGGCGTCGCGGGGGCGGGCGTCGTGTTCTGGGCGAGCGCGGCGCCGGCGGCAAGCGCCATCGCCAGGGCGACGCCGGGCGCGAGAAGGGAAAGTTTCATGGCTTAATTGCTTTCTCGTTCGAATTGCGAAAAGGGCGCGCAACCGCAACAACGCTTTGGCGCAGCCCAGGCGGTCTTATAAAGCGATCGAAGGGGATGAGACAAGGCGGGGCGCCGGCTCAGCATAAGAGCCGCATTTGGCGCATATGAGACGGCGACGGAGGCGGATTCCTCCATTGTTTTGCACGGCGGAGCGAGGGCGCGAGAGAAATCAATGGAGCGCTGATGCTTAACGCAGCGCCCAACTCTTGCTCGTACGTGTTAGAGCCAGGACAGGCGCCTCCGCCGCAACGCAATAAAGAATGACATGGCCCGCCTTTCGATCGTATCGCTCATCGAACGTTTCCCGAATTTTCGCGTCGCCGTCGTTCGCGCGTCGAATCTGGTGATCGATGAAGGACGCTCGCCCGAGCTTCAACGCATGATTGACGAAGCTGAGACGTCCTGCGGCGCGCGTTGGCGCGGCGTCGAGCTTTCCGCCATTCCGGGCGTCGCCGCATGGCGGATGGCGTACCGTGGCTTCGGCATAAAGAAAACAAGCTACCGTTCGTCCGTCGAGCGCCTCCTCAAGAGAGTGCTCGCCGACGGCGAGCTGCCGCGCATCAATGGCCTGGTCGACATCTACAATGGCGTTTCTCTTTCGTACTGCTTGTGCCTCGGCGCCGACGATATCGATCTGACGTCGGGCGATCTCGCCTTTCGCTTCTCGCGGCCAGGCGACTCGTTCCTCGACATGAGCGCCGAGGCCGGCGAGGACCCAAATGATCCGCCGAAGGACGGCGAAGTCGTCTATGCCGACGAGGACCATGTTCTTTGCCGCCGTTGGAACTGGCGGCAGGACGCGCGGAGCGTCGTGACCACGGCCACAAAAAACGCAGTGCTGACAATCCAGTCGAACGGCTTTGGCGACGTCGCGGCCGCCGCGGGGGCGCTCGTCCGCGCCATCGCGGCTGAATGCCGAGGGCGCTGCTCCTTCGCCGTCGCCGACCGAGCGGCGCCGATCGTCGAATTTTGATCCGCTGAAGGCTTGCCAAGCTTGCCGAACGGACATAAAGATATCTTTATGTCTAAAGAGGCTACGGCTTTCCTTCCGCCGGCGACCGCCCATCTGCAAGACCTGCTCGCCGGGTTGGCGGCGGCGGGCGAAGTCACCCGTCTGCGTCTGCTCTGCCTTTTGGCCGAGGCCGAGCTGACGGTGAGCGAATTGGTGGCCATTCTCGGCCAGTCGCAGCCGCGCGTGTCGCGTCATCTCAAACTCCTGACCGAGGCCGGGCTTGCCGAGCGCCGCCGCGAGGGCGCATGGGCCTTCTTTCGCTTGAGCGAGGGCGGCGCCGGCGTCGCCTTGGCCCGCGACATTGTCGCGCGGATTGATCCGGCGGATCCCCTTATCGCTGCGGACCGCGCCCGGCTGGCGATGACCCGCGAAGCGCGGCGCCGCCAGGCCGCCGCCTATTTCGCCCAGATGGCCAAGGATTGGGACCGCATTCGCGCGATGCACGCCTCGGAAGAGCGCGTGGAGGCCGCGATGAAGACCTTGATCGGCGACAAGCCGGTCGGCGCGCTGCTCGACCTCGGAACGGGAACCGGCCGGATGTTGGAGCTCTTTGCGCCGATCGCCCAGCGCGCTGTCGGCGTCGATCAAAGCCCCGCCATGCTGGCGCTGGCTCGCTCGCGGATCGATCAGACAGACCTGCGCAACGTCCAATTGCGCCAAGGAGACATCTACGCGCCGCCGGTCGAACGCAACGCCTATGACGTGGCGATCATTCACCAGGTGCTCCACTTCCTCGACGACCCGGCTCGCGCCTTGGCGGAGGCCGCCCGCGCGCTTAAGGCCGGCGGTCGGCTCCTCGTCGTCGATTTCGCCGCGCATGAAGAGGAATTCTTACGCGAGGCTTTTGCGCATCGTCGCCTTGGTTTCACGGCCGAAGAGGTCGAGTCTTTCCTTACCGACGCGGGCCTCGACATCGCTCAGAAACGCGATGTTTCCCCGATCGATGGCGAGGCCGGCAAGCTTACGGTCGCCATCTGGCTGGCCAAGGACCCGCGGCTGATCGCGGATGCGCCGGCCAGGGCTGTGCAGGAGGTTGCCTAGATGATGCACGCCGCGCCGCGCCTCAGCCGCTCGGGTCCGCCGGTCCGAGTGTCCTTTGAATTCTTCCCGCCGAAGACCGACGAAATGGAGAGGACGCTGTGGGAGGCGATCACGCGGCTCGCGCCGCTCGAGCCCCACTTCGTGTCCGTCACCTATGGCGCCGGCGGCTCGACCAGAGCGCGCACGCACGCGACCGTGTCGGGCATCGTCGACGAGACGGCGCTCAATCCCGCCGCCCATCTGACGTGCGTCGGCGCAGCGCGCGCCGAAATCGACGAGGTCATCCGCGACTATCACGCGGCGGGCGTGCGCCATATTGTCGCCCTTAGGGGCGATCCGCCCGGCGGCGTCGACGCATCGTACCAGCCGCATCCGACCGGTTATCAGTCAACGGCAACCTTGGTCGCCGGAGTCAAGGCTCTCGGCGATTTTCAAGTCTCGGTCGCCGCCTATCCCGAGAAGCATCCGCAAAGCCCGAATCTTCTGCACGACATTGAGATTCTCAAACGCAAGGTCGACGCCGGCGCCGACCGGGCGATCACCCAATTCTTCTTCGACAACAGCGTCTATTTGCGCTTCCTCGATGTCGCAGCGGCCGCCGGACTGACGATTCCAATCGTGCCCGGCATCGTGCCGGTGCAAAATTTCAAACAGACAGCGGGCTTCGCCAAACGCGCCGGCGCGAGCGTGCCCAAATGGCTGGCCGATCGATTCGAGGGGCTGGACGATGATCCTGTCACGCGCCGGCTGGTCGCGGCGGCGGTTTGCGCCGAACAGGTTCTCGATCTGATCGATCGGGGCGTCCGCGACTTGCATTTTTATACAATGAACCGCGCCGACCTCGTCTTCGCGATTTGTCACCTAATCGGCATAAGGCCGCAGGCGGCCTCGCCGACGCGTTGGGCGGGCCAGGAAGGCGCGGCGATCGCGCCGCTCCCGACCACGCGATAAGTGGCGGCTCAGCGCGGCGCGCCCGGCGCGTCGAGATATTTCTGCATGAAGACGAGGTCGAGCCAACGCCCGAATTTGTGGCCGACCTCGCTGAAATGCGCGGCGCGTTGAAAGCCCAGCCGCTGATGAAACCGGAGCGAGCCTTCATTGGCGGCGTCGATCGCGCCGATTATCACATGCATGTTCATCGCCAGCGCGCGGGGGAATAGCGCCTCGACGAGGCGGCCGCCGACGCCCTGGCCGCGCCTATCCGCGCGGACATGCACGGAATGCTCGACCGTGTAACGGTAGGCGGACCAGGCGCCGCGCCAGTCGCCGAAAGACGAGAAACCGAGAACGAGATCATTCTCGACCCCGACCAGAACGGGATAGCCGCGCGCCTTGCGCGCATCGAGCCATTCGGCGCGATCGCCGAGGGTCGCCGGCGCGACGGCGTAGATCGCCGTCGAGGTCGCGATCACGTCGTTATAGATGGCGAGGATCTGCGGGACGTCCTCTGTCGTTGCGTCGCGGATGAGCATCGGCAGAACTATACCAAGAACGGAGCGACCGCGTCTTTAGTGAGAGTTAAGAGCAGCCGGGCGCTCATCGTCTCGGCAAGCGCTCAAAAGGCCGGCAGGCCCTCAGGAATAAGATGGAACGCCTGTTTGTCGATCGTGAAGATCGCCATTTGGGGGGCGCCATAGAGGCTCGGATCATCGAGCGTGCCGATCTTCAGGATGATCGCGTCCAAGCCGGGCCGCCGGGTGGTGAGATGCGTGCCGCATTCAACGCAGAATTCCCGCGTCACCGGTCGCTCGATGTCGCTTCGGGTAAATCGCTTCGGCGTCCCCATAGTGTAACGGAAGCCGTTGGGCGGCATCAGAAGGAACATGTTCGGGGCGCCGCCGCTGATGTATTGGCATTCGCGGCAGTGGCACTGGGCCCGCAACATCGGCTCGCCGTCGGCCGCATAACGCACTGCGCCGCAATAGCATCCGCCTTCAAATCTCATGGCGTCCTCTCGTTATTTTTCGCGGGGCATGCCCGGGCGCGAGAGCGCGCCCTCTCTTCACAGCGACAGTTTGAACCGGCGTGCGATCTCGCCGACGACGCCGCGCCGAAAAACGAGAACGCACAAAACGAAGATGACGCCTTGAATCACCGTCACCCATTGTCCCGATTGAGCGAGATAGTTCTGCATGGCGACGACGATCAGCGCGCCGACGACCGGGCCATAGATCGTTCCCATGCCGCCGAGCAAGGTCATCAGAATAACCTGTCCGGACATCGAATATTCCACATCCGTCAGCGACGCGTTTTGCGCGACGATCGCCTTGGTCGCGCCCGCGAGGCCGCAGAGCGCCGCCGACAGGACGAAGGCGGCGAGCTTATATTGATCGACGCGATAGCCGAGCGAAACCGCGCGCGGCTCGTTTTCGCGGATCGCCTTGAGGATTTCGCCGAACGGCGAGTTGACCGCGCGATAGATGATGAAGAAGCCGACGAGGAAAATCGCGAGCACGACATAATAAAGCGCCCAGGGGTTCGACAAAGGGATCACGCCAAGAAACACGCCCTGGGGCACGCCTTGGATGCCGTCCTCGCCATGGGTGAACGGCGCCTCGACGCAGAAGAAATAGATCATCTGCGCGAGCGCCAGCGTTATCATTGCAAAATAGATGCCTTGACGGCGGATCGCCAGCGCGCCGGTTACGACGCCGAGCAGAGCTGCGCCAAAGACGCCAAAGAGGATGCAAAGGTCGGGCGTCAGACCCCAGACTTTGGCGGCGTGGGCGCTGAGATAGCCCGCCGTCCCTAAGAACATCGCATGGCCGAAGGACAACAGGCCGACGTAGCCGATCAGCAAGTTGAAGGCGCAGGCGAAGAGCGCAAAGCACAAGGCCTGCATCATGAAGAACGGATAAATCGCCAAGGGCGCCGCCGCGAAAAGCGCCGTCATGACGACGAAAGCGATCGCTTCATCGCGCTCATGGCGCGCGCTCGCCGCCGTCTCGGCCGCCGGCGAAGGCGCGCTTGTCGTCACGAGGCTCTCCCAAAGAGGCCGGCCGGCTTGATCAACAAGACAATCGCCATGATGACGAAGACGACCGTGTTCGAGGCCTCGGGATAGAAGACCTTGGTCAATCCCTCGACGACGCCGAGAAGGAAGCCGGTGACGATCGACCCCATGATGGAGCCCATGCCGCCGATTACCACGACCGCGAAAACCACGATGATGAAGTTTTCGCCCATCTGCGGGCGCACCTGGTTGATCGGCGCGGCGAGCACGCCGGCGAGGCCCGCCAGCGCCACGCCGGCTGCATAGGTCAGAGTGATCATCCGCGGCACATTGATGCCGAAGGCGCGGACCAAGGCCGGGTTTTCGGTCGCCGCGCGCAAATAAGCGCCGAGCTTGGTCCTCTCGATCAGGAACCAGCAGCCGACGCAGACGACGAGCGAAAAGGCGATCGCCCACGCTCGGTAGTTCGGCAGGAACATGAAACCGAGATTGCGGCCGCCGGAGAGCGCGGCAGGGATCGCGTAAGGCAGGCCGGACGAGCCAAAGTAATTTTGAAACACGCCCTGAATGATCAATGCGAGGCCGAAAGTCAGCAACAGCCCGTAGACAGGGTCGAGACCGGCGATCCGCTTCAAGAACAGACGTTCGAGCGCGGCGCCGAACACGCCCATCATCAGCGGCGCCAGGATGAGCGCAAACCAGTAGTTGAGGCCGAGACCATTGAGGAGAAAGTAGGCGCAGAAAGCGCCCATCATGAACAGCGCGCCGTGGGCGAAATTGACGATGTTGAGCATGCCGAAAATCACCGCAAGGCCCAGGCTCAACAGCGCGTAAAACGCGCCATTGATCAGGCCGAGCAGCAATTGCCCGAACAGAGCCTGCGGCGAAATGGCGAGCGCGGCGAGCATCCCCCTGCCCTCTAGAGCATCACCGCCGCCCTCGAAAGAAGGACGGCCGCTTTCGATGCTGGCTTACTTTTTGACCAAAGGACATTCGCTCTCCGAAAGCGGACGAAACGCCTCGTCCCCGGGGATCGTCGCGACGAGCTTGTAGTAGTCCCAGGGATATTTCGAATCGGCGGGCGTCTTCACTTCGAAGAGATAAGCCGGATGGATTTTTCGCCCGTCGGCGCGGATGGCCCCTTTGCCGAACAAAGGATCGTCCGTCGGCATCTCCTTCATCTTGGCGACGACCTTGGCGCCGTCATGCGGATTGCCGCCGAGCGCCTCCAGCGCCTTGAAATAGTGAATGAGCGAGGAATAGACGCCGGCCTGCGTCATAGTCGGCATCGCGTGGTTCTTCATTCGCGCGGCGAACCGTTTGGAGAATTCGCGCGTGCCGTCGTTGAGGTCCCAATAAAAGGTCGAGGTGAGGCTTAAGCCCTGCGCGACGTCAAGACCGAGCGCGTGGACATCGGTGATGAACAGCAAGAGCCCCGCCAGCTTCTGGCCGCTGGCGGTAAGCCCGAATTCATGCGCCTGCTTGATCGAATTGGTCGTGTCGCCGCCGGCGTTGGCGAGGGCGACGATCTTGGCTTTGGAACTCTGCGCCTGCAGCAGAAAGGACGAGAAATCCGGCGTGTTGAGCGGGGCGTTGACGCTACCGAGGACCTTGCCGCCGCTGGCCTCGACCACGGCGGTCGTATCGTGCTGCAACTGATGGCCGAAGGCGTAGTCGGCGGTGATGAAGAACCATGTGTCGCCGCCGGCCTTGACCATGGATTTGCCGGTGCCGTTGGCGAGCGCGTAGGTGTCGTAGGCCCAGTGGATCGTGTTGGCGTTGCAGGCCTTGTTGGTCAGCGCGGAGGACGCAGCGCCCGAAGGCAGCACGACGCCATTCTTTTCCTTCCCGACCTGCGACACCGCGAGCGCGACGGCGGAATTGTCGAGACTGACGATGACGTCAACCTTGTCCTCATCTAACCACTTGCGAGCAACGCCGGCGCCGACATCCGGCTTGTTCTGGTGGTCGGCGTCGATGACGGAGATCGTCCATCCCTTCTTGGTCAGGCCGCTGTCCTCGACCGCCATTTGCGCGGCCAACGTCGAGCCCGGACCGCCAATATCGGCATAAAGGCTGGACTGGTCGTCCAAGCTCCCGATCTTGACGACTTTGTCGTCGGCGAGAGCGGCGCTCGTCAGCATGAGGCTGGCGGTCAAAGCGAAAGCTAATCTCGATTTCATCCCACATCCTCCCAAAACATTGCCGCCGGCCTCGTTCAAGCAGCCAGCGGCGGGCGCATTTGCTATTTCTTCACTAGCGGGCATGCGCTCTGCGAAAGCGGTCGAAACGCCTCGTCAGCCGGAATGGTCGCAATCAGTTTGTAATAGTCCCATGGATATTTCGATTCGGCCGGAGTCTTCACCTCGAAGAGATAGACCGGGTGAATCACCCGCCCGTCGACCCGGACAGATCCTTTGCCAAAAATAACGTCGTCGGTCGGAATCTCCTTCATCTTTGGCGACGACTTTGGCGCCGTCGTGCGGATTGCCGCCGAGGGCGTCCAGGGTCTTCAGGTAGTGCGCCACCGCCGAATAGGTCCCCGCCTGCGACATGGTCGGCATGGCGTGGTTCTTCATGCGCGCGGAAAAGCGCTTCGAGAATTCGCGCGTGCCGTCGTTCATGTCCCAATAGAAGGCCGAGGTGAGTTGAAGGCCCTGCGCGACTTCGAGACCCAGCCCATTGACGTCGGTGATGAACAGAAGCGACCCCGCGAGCTTCTGACCGCCGGCGACGATGCCGAATTCGTGCGCCTGCTTGAT
>DATGHD010000407.1:0-5987 GCA_035308145.1 Roseiarcus sp. | reverse complement strand
AGTCGGCTTTAAGCTTTGCCTCGGCCACCCCTGGGAGTTCCTGGCGATCTGCAAGGCGATGATCGAGGACGCGACCTACCCGGACTTTATCGTGGTCGACGGCAAAGAGGGCGGCACGGGCGCGGCGCCGATCGAATTCATGGACCGCCTCGGCATGCCGATGCGCGACGGCCTCGTCTTCGTCCATAACGCCATCACTGGCATCGGCGCCAGAAATCGGATCAAGATCGGCTGTTCCGGCAAGATCACCAACGCTTTCGACATCGCCAGAGCCATGGCGCTCGGCGCCGATTGGTGCAATTCGGCGCGCGGCTTCATGTTCGCGCTCGGCTGCATCCAATCCTTGAGCTGCCATACCGACCGTTGTCCAACTGGCGTCACCTCGCAGGACCCGTCGCGCTCGCGCGCGCTCTATGTTCCGGACAAGGCGCAGCGCGTCCATAATTTTCATCGCTCGACGCTGCATGCGCTCGCCGAACTCACCGCGGCCGCCGGCCTTGACCATCCGAACGATTTTCGCCCCTCCCATTTCTGCCGCAGGGTCTCGACGCATGAGGTGATGACTTTCGCCGAGCTCTACCCGAGCCTTACGGATGGCGAGCTCCTGACCGGCGCCCGCGATCACACCTTGCGCGAGGCCTGGAACATGGCGAAGGCGGATTCGTTCGCGGTGGCGGCATAGGCGTCACGACTCCAGCGTTCGAACCGCCGCCTTAATCTCGTCCGGCGCCTTGGGGTCGAGCCGGATAACCCCGTGCCGCTTTCGCCCTATTAGAATCGGACTGGCGGCGGAATTGTCGTAGATGAGCGCGAGATCGGCCTGATCAAGAAACCACGGCAGTTGCTGGAACGAGCGCTCGCGCCGCTCTCTGATTTTGTCTTCCGGGACGTCGTGACCGCCCTTCGCGACACGCGTCTTGACTCGTTCGACGTTTTGATCGGCCGTCCGCAACGTCACGTAAAGCAGCCGGACTTCGAAGCCGAGTCATTTCGCCTCATCGACGAGACGTCGATATTTGGCCGTGGAGAGCACGGTCTCGACACCGACCGTCTGGTGAGCCCGAATTGACGCCTCAAGCCACGCCCAGATACGGTTCAACGCCTCGCGGTTGGCCGCGACTGCGTCAAGGCCTTCCTGTTCATGAAGCCGTGAAGACAGGAGATCGGGATTGATGATCCAGACCGAACGGCCAAATCCTTCGATATCGGTCCTATCGTAAAGCGTGCTCTTCCCTGAGCCATTCGGGCCGGCGACGATCCAAAAGCGGGGCGCCTCAACCCTTTCGAGCGGCACTATCGGCGATGCCGGTAAGGCGTTTATTTTCCTGCCGAGCCCGCTTCACGTTCTGACGAAAGACATAGCTAAAATCGTCGCCGAAAGTCTGACTGTCAGCATCAATCGTGTGCAGGGTCACCGTTTTCCCTTCAGCGCTCTTGACGCGCTTCGTGGCGACCGAGCCCGAGCGCTTCGTCGTCTTTGACGCTTTGAGCGGCTCATACACTACAGGTGTCTTGACAGCTCCTTCGACCCTATATATAGCGCGTCCGACGCTGCGATTCTAGACTTAGTTCACGGCGGCGGGCCAAAACTCAAGACCTCGCGCGTATAAGTCTCGTCCACCTCCGAGAAAGGCTTCAGGTCCGGCGTGAAAAGAAGCGCATGATGCTCGAAGAGCTTTTCGGGGATCGCCAACGCTTCGCCCGGATGATCAGGCGGCGGCGCTTTTAGTTCCCAACCGTCGTCGAGCGGCTTCCAAAGGGTCTCGGCTGCGAAGGTGCGACGGAAGGGTTTTAGATCCGCCACCGCCCGGCCGAAGGGCGCATCCGTTGTCTCGAGCGCCTGGTTCATCGCCGGCGTCAGGCGTGAGGGCACGTACCAATTATCGGCGACGGAGAGGACATGATCGCCGCAGGCGAGCTCGACATGGCGGAATTTGATCGGCTCGTCGGGGCCGGCTTCGAGCCGCGCCCGCTGCTCCGCGGTCGCCGGCTTGTCGACGTCGCGAATGAGGCGGGCCCGGATTTTCGGCTCGCCGGCCAGCTTGTGATCGGCGCACCAGGCGTCAAGCGTGAAAGTCGCGCTGCGCGAGGCGAGAAGCGTGGCGTTGAGGGATTGGACGAGCGCCAGCGCCTCGAGCCGGGCGACAAACGTGTCGGGCCAAGGGCGCGGCGATTGCGCGAGGGCTGTGCTTGGCGCCAGCGCAGCACAGATCAGAAGCGCAGTAGCGCGGCGAAGATGGGCATCGAGCGAATCCTTTGGCGCTGTGCTATTCGACGAACAAGAGCGCGGAGGTTTGCCTTGAGACTCCGACCGGGGTCTGACGCTGAAAGCAGCGTTGGCTTCCGCGCACCCAAGAGATGTTGGGTCCAGGACCTGAAGCCCTGTCAGCGCCCCAGTCGCCGCTCAGTCCGGCGAAAGTGGGTATCGCTGATGGAGTCCTCGGCGGACGCATCGCTTCTCTCGATCAAGCGAACAGCCTCGCTACCCCTTCTCCAGCCATGCCTTCAGCGCAACGGCGTTGTTATGCTCTTCGTCGCGCGCCGCATAGAGCAGCGTCACTGGCCCTTCCGCGGCTTGCTCGCGCAAAGTCTCTATGGCGGCGCGCGCCGGCGCCTCTTGCAATTCGCGATCATAAGCCGCGACAAATTCGCGCCATTTCGAAGGCTGACCGTGGAAGCGGCGGCGCAGGTCGTCGCTCGGCGCGATATCCTTCAGCCAAAGGTCGATGCGCGCCTTCTCCTTGGCGATCCCGCGCGGCCACAGGCGATCGACGAGAACGCGAAAGCCGTCGGCTTCTTCCGCCGGCTCGTAGACGCGCTTCACGCGCAGAGGATGGCTCGCCTTCGCCTTGCTCATCGGACGCCTCTAAGCTCCCGGCCCCGGCTCAGGCTGACGGCCGGCGCCAAGCGCATTCAAAGTATAGCCAATGAATGGCGTTGGCGCGAGGCGGAAGTACGACCGGCGTCCGGCGGCGCACGAAAGGCGGGCCTCTCCAAAGCCCCGCGTCACGCTGCGCTGGTCTCGCTGGCCTTGGTCTCGCGGCCTGCGCCGACCATCGCCGCCAGTCCCGCCTTGGCGATATGGGCGGCGACGTCGGTCGCCGGCATCGGGCGGCCGAAATAGAAGCCCTGGATCTGGTCGCAGCGCGCTTCTCGGGCGAAGGCGACCTGGCGATCATTCTCGACGCCCTCGACCGTGACCGTCACGTTGAGCGACCGGCCAAGGTCGATGATGGTCTTGACGATCGTCTCGGCGTTGCCATGGTCCTCGGCGTCGAGCGCGCGCATGAAGGCGCGGTCGATCTTGATCTTGTCGAAGGGGAATTGCCAAAGGTAGCTGAGGCTGGAATAGCCGGTGCCGAAGTCGTCCATCACGATGGAGACGCCGAGCGCCTTCAGCTTGCGCAGCTCGTCCATCACTTCGTCGCTCTTGGCGAGCAGCAGGCCTTCGGTGATTTCGAGTTCGAGGCGGCGCGCTGCAAGCCCGGTCTCGGCAAGAATGGCGGCCACTCGCTCGGCGAGTCCCTCGCGCACGAATTGGGCGGGCGAGAGGTTCACTGCGATCTTAAGGCCTGCCGGCCAATCCTTGGCGGCGCGGCAGGCTTCGCGCAACGCCCATTCGCCGATTCGGTCGATCAGGCCCATCTGCTCGGCGACCGGAATGAAGACCGCGGGCGAAACCATCGCGCCGGTTTCGTCGCGCATGCGTAAGAGCGCCTCAAAGCCGACCAGCCGGCCGGCCGGCATTTCGACGCTCGGCTGATAGTAGAGTTCGAAGGCTTCTCTCGTCAGCGCGTCGCGGATCGCGCGCTCGAGGCGCAAGCGTTCGGCGAGCTCGTCATCCATATCGGCGGCGAAGATCGAAATTGCGCCCCGGCTGCCGGTCTTGCTGCGATAGAGGGCGAGGTCGGCGCTCTTCATCAGGCGGGCGACCGTATCGCCATGGTCCGGCGCGACGGCGACGCCGATGCTGACCGTGACATTGCCCGCCTGGCCATTAAGGTCGTAGGGAAGCGAAAGCTGGCGGCGCGCCTCGGCGGCGAAGGCGCAGATCGCCTTTTCGTCCGGCGCGCCGACCTGCAAGACTACGAATTCGTCGCCGCCGATTCGCGCCACGCGATCGTTATCTCCGGCGAGCGCCTTGAGGCGGCCGGCGACCGCCATGATTAGCGCGTCGCCGGCGTCATGGCCAAGCGTGTCGTTGACGTCCTTGAAATGATCGACGGCGATGTGGTGCAGGCCGATGCGATTTTTCGACTTGGCGAGGCCGGCCAGGGCGGCGGCCGCCTCCTCGACCAAGCGATTGCGGTTGATCAAGCCGGTTAGAGCATCATGATGGGCGAGAAATTGGATATGCGCTTCGGCGAGGCGCTTCTCGTTGCTGCGCTTGAGCCACGCGAGCGCCGGGGCGCCGAACGCCAAAGCGATCAGGACCAACAGCGCTGCGCTCATCAGGATCAGGGTCCGGCGATATTCGTCGCGCTTCTCCGCTTGGTCGACATAGGTCTCGACAATGGCGATCGTCTTGCCATTCTGGACCGCCGGCAGATAGGCCTCGGAGAAGAACGCGGGCCTCGCCGGCGGCTCGCCGTCCTCGGCATTGACGAGCGGTCTGCCTTCGGCGCTCGCGCGGGCGGCGGCCGGATTGTGCTCGGCGAGATCGTCGTCCTCGTCCTTGGCCTCGACCGAGTCTTCATCCTTGTCCTTGTCGAAGCTGTCGGACACGAACCGCGCATGACCCCCAGGGTCGTAAATGACAAACCGGAAGACCTGGCCGGCCTCCCGCGCGCGCTCGAAAAAGCTCTGACTGTCGGCGTTCGGCTTGGCGCCTTTGGCGATTTCGGCGAGGTCCTTGACGTTGTCGGCGATGTAGGCCGTCCAATTGCGCCCCGTGGCCACCGCGTCATGATAGAGGAGGTGATCGACGGTGGCCTTGGCGACAAGCCAGGTTCCGGCAAGAAGGGCGATCGGAACGGCGCCGAAAAGGATCATGTCCCTCGGCAGCCGGGTGAAGAATTTGCGCATAAGCAAGCCCGCGGCAACCGGCCGAACTTAGGGGCGGGCGATAAAGATTGACTTAAAGCTCAGGGCGCCGATATCCAGGAAACCTGCGTGAAAGCCCGCGATCAAGGCTTGTCGCGCGCGACGCCGGCCTTTCTCGATCATTCGCCAATGTTGGGTTGCTCCAGCGCCGCTTGGTCCTTATGGTGCGCCGCCCTAAAACCGGCCGGCAAAGGAACCTTCGCATCATGGCCTTCATTTCCGACGCCCTTTCCCGCGTAAAGCCTTCCGCGACCATCGCGGCGACGCAGAAAGCGCGCGATCTGAAAGCTTTAGGCCGCGAGATCATCTCTTTGTCGGTCGGCGAGCCGGATTTTGATACACCGGACAACATCAAGAAGGCGGCGATAGCGGCCATCGAGCGTGGCGAGACGAAATACACGCCTGTCGCTGGCATTCAGCCTTTGCGTGAGGCGGTCGCCAGAAAATTCAAGCGCGAGAACGGGCTCGACTACAAGTGGTCGCAGATCATCGTCGGGACCGGCGGCAAGCATATCCTGTTCAACGCCTTGCTTGCGACGCTGAACCCCGGCGACCAGGTGATCATTCCGGCGCCGTACTGGGTCTCGTACCCCGACATGGCGCTGATCGCCGGCGGGACGCCTGTTTTCGTCGACACCAAGATCGAGAACGGCTTCAAGTTGAAGGCCGCCGATCTGGAGAAGAAGATCACGCCGAAGACCAAGTGGCTGATCATCAACTCGCCGTCGAACCCGTCTGGCGCGGCCTATACCCATGGCGAGCTCAAGGCCATCGCCGACGTGCTGATGCGCCACAAACATGTGTGGGTCTTGACCGACGACATCTACGAGCACCTGACCTACGGCGATTTCGAGTTCAAGACGATCGCTCAAGTCGAGCCGAACCTGATGGATCGCACCTTGACCATGAACGGCGTCTCGAAGAGCTACGCCATGACCGGCTGG
>DATGHD010000406.1:0-10151 GCA_035308145.1 Roseiarcus sp. | reverse complement strand
GAGCTCGCGATCAACCCCTTTATAGGTTCCGTTGTCGGAAATATCGAAGGGCGGGAATTGCATCTCGGTCGCCGCCATGAGTTCGCCGCGCTGCTTGATGTCGGCGAGCGTGTTGGCGAAAGCGCGGCCGAAGCCGGCAAGATAAGCGCCCGACGCCGCCGCGCCGGCGAGTCCGGTTTTCATGATAGCGCGGCGCGAAAGGCCGCGCGGGTCGAAGATGGTCATGGCTCTCCCCCGTTTTGGGTTTTACAAAGTTTTGCGAATTCTTGCGCCGGCCGTTCGACGCCGTCAAACGGATCGCTGCCGCCTGAAGCCCAAGTCTATTAAGACTAGACATAAGAGGCGGGGCGTCAAGCAGGCGGTTTAGCCTTGCGCATAGAACGCCTTGCGCGCCGGCGTTTTCCGCGCGCGCGTCGCCGTCTGCTATAACCTCGCCATGGACGACGACATCGCCGCCCGCGTCTACAGCGATCCCCTCGCCCGGTGGTTCGTCACCGAGGCCTATAAGATCGCCGACACCGCCGAACTCGTCGAGGCGGCGGCGACGCATCTCGTGGCGGCCGGCATTCCGGTCTATCGCCTCGCCTATTTTCAACTGTTCCTACACCCTGAGCTTCTCGGCAAAAGCTACGCTTGGCGGCGCGACCAAAAGGTTCTGGTGAGCCCGGCGCCGCATACGCTCAAGACGGAGGCGCGCTATCGCGACAGCCCGATCGCGCTGGTCTTCGAGAAGAAAAGAACGATCAGAGTCCGCCTCGACGCCGTCGAGCCGCAGGTCCCCGTCTTGCAGGAGCTGAAAGCCGACGGCGTCACCGACTATGTGGCGCTGCCGCTTATCTTCTCGAACGGACAGATCCACGCCCTCAGCATCGCCTCAGACAAAGCCGGCGGCTTTTCGCTGAACGACCTCGACCGGATGTTCCAATTGCAATTCGCCTTCACGCGGATCGTCGAAGTCCATACCTTGCGCGATACGGCCGAATATCTGCTCGACGCCTATGTCGGCCACGCCGCGGGCCGGCTGATCCTCTCGGGCAATATCCAGCGGCGGCTCGGCCAGCCGACGATCGAAGCGGTGATCTGGTATTGCGATTTGCGCGGCTTCACCCGCGCCTCCGACACGATGCCGCGCGACGCGGTGATCGCGCTGCTCAACGACTATTTCGGCGAAATGGGCGCGGCGGTCGCCGCGGCGGGCGGCGAAATCCTGAAATTCATGGGCGACGCGATGCTGGCGATCTTCCCGATCGATAGTCCGGAAGCCCGACGCGAGACCGCGGCGCGAGCCGCGCAAGCGGCAAGGGCGGCGACGCGCGGCGTCGCCGCGGTCAATCAGGGCCGAATGGAGAAGAACGAACGTCCGATCAGATTTGGGCTTGCGCTTCATATCGGCGAGGTCATGTTCGGCAACATCGGGGCGAGCGCCAGGCTCGACTTCACTGTCATCGGCCCAGCGGTCAACCACGCCGCCCGGCTCGAAAAATTATGCTCGGCGATCAACCAGCCGATCATTCTCTCCGCGGCGCTCGCGGCGCTATTGCCGGCGGCGGAGGTGGCGAGCCTCGGCGCGCATGCGCTGAAAGACATCGACGAGAAGCAGGCGGTTTATGCGCTGACGACGGCGCAAGCCGCGGCGTAGCGCCGCGCGGCAGGGAAGGCTGAGCGCCATGCCTACCCTTTCACCGCCCCCGCCGTCAGGCCCGCGACGATGTGCTTTTGCGCGAGGAGGAACATGATGATCGCCGGCAGGATGGTCAGCGTGATGAAGGCGAGGACCAATTGCCAGGCGGTCATGTATTCGCCCTGATACGCCATCATGCCGAGCGGCCAGGGATAGAGCGATTCGCTGTTCAGCATGATTAACGGCACGATGTAATTGTTCCAGGAATTGACGAAGGCGATGATCGCGACGGTCGACAGGATCGGCCGCGACAGCGGCAAGGTCACATAGAGAAAGTAGCGGACGTAGCCGCAGCCATCGACGAGCGCCGCGTCGAGCAATTCGCTCGGGAGTTGACGAAAACCATTGCGGAGGAGCAGCACGGCCATGGCGAGGTAGAAAGCTGATTGCGGCAGAATCACGCCCCAAGGCGTATCGAGCAGGCCGAGATCGCGGACGCGGATGAACAGCGGCAGGATCGCGGTCGCGATCGGAAACATCAGGCCGAGCGTCATGTAGGTGAACAGGAAGCGGCTGCCGAAGAATTTCAGGTGCGCGAAAGCGAAGGCGGCCATGGCCGAGAGCGCGACCGTGATCGCCACCGTAAAGCAGGCGATGAACAGCGAATTGCCGAGCACGCGCCAGTATCGCGCGCTTTCAAGAATGTCGAGATAGTTGCGCCATTGCCATTGATGCGGCAAGCCGAGCGGATTGGTGCGCAGCTCGCCGAGCTCCTTGAAGCCGCCGATCGCGGTCGCCAGCAGCGGCAGAAGCACGACACTCGAGACGATGAGGAGCACGGCGAGGCGAAAGAGCGGAAAGAGATCGAACGGTTTTTGGTCGCGCGAGCGTCGCCTTGTCCTGAGGAGGCTCGAAGGGGCGGCAAGGGTCAGTTGCTCAGTCATCGCGCATCAGGAGCCGTCTGTAGCCGAAGGCGAAGGTCACGCAAATGATGAAGAGAACGACGCCGACCGCCGAGCCGAAGCCGACCCGCATACGGGTCATGCCAAACAGATAAAGGAACGAGACCATTGTATTGGTGGCGTTGAACGGACCGCCGTCGGTCAGCGGCACGACCACGTCAAAGAACTGCAACGCGCCGATCACCGCGAAGAACACGGACAGCTTGATCATCGGCGAGAGCTGCGGGATTGTCACGAACCGAAAGCGCTGAAGCGCGCCCGCGCCGTCGATCTCCGCCGCCTCGTAAAGATTCCTGTCGATGCTTTGCAGGCCGGCGATGAACAGCATCATGTGGAAGCCGAAATACTTCCAGACGATGACGACAAGCAGCGCGACCATCGCCCAAGTCGGGCTCGCCAGCATGTAAACGGGGCCGAAGCCGAGCGCCTGGGTCGCGCCGGAAAGCGGTCCGTAATCGCCGTCGAAGATGAAGCGAAAAATCAGGCCGGCGGCGACGTCGGCGAGAATGTAGGGCAGGAAAAAGATGAGGCGAAAAGCCACGGCCCCGAAGGCGCGCCCGGCGAGCAACAGCGCCATGGCGAGCGCGAGCGGCAACTGAATCGCCAGCGAAATCGCGATGATGATGAAATTGTTCAGCAGCGCCGTTCGAAAGTTCGAATTGTTGAACAGCGAAATATAGTTCTTGAGACCGATGAAATTCTGCGGGCGGTTGTAGCCGTCCCAATTATAGAAACCGTACCACGCCGCTTCGCCGATCGGTAGAATGACGAAGACCGTGAAAAGCAACAGAGCCGGCGGCAGGAAAATCAGCGCGGCGACCCATGCGCCGCCGGCCGCGCCTTTGCTTTCCTGCATCGTGGTGACGGTCATCCGCGGTCTCGTGCTTGGCCCGGAACCCTCCTCCGCGCCTGCGGGGAGAACGTAGCCGCGAAGCGGCCGGATGAGGGGCTGCGCGGGGCTCGATAATTAGCGCTTCTGCAAGACGCTAATTTCGAAACTCGGCGCCGCCCCTCATCCGGCCGTGCTTCGCACGGCCGCCTTCTCTCCGCAAAGCGGAGAGAAGGCCCCCTCGGTTCGATTTATTGCTCGTCCCAGGCCTGCTGCACGGCAGCCGCGCCGTCTTCCGGCGACATTTTGCCGGCCGCCACCGCGACCGAGATGTCGTTGACGACGCGGCCGACGGAAGGTCCGAGGTCTTGATCGAAGAAGTTCTGATGATAAGTCGTCTTGGCGAGATCGGCGCCGATCTGTTTGAGGACCGGATTTTCGATCGCGCTTTCGGCGCCCTTGAGGACCGGAATGTAGATCCCCTTGGCCGCCGCCTCGCGCTGGTACTTTTCCTGACTGAAGAACTTCAAGAAGTCGGCCGCCTCCTTCGGCGCGCCCTTGCCGATAAGCCAGCCATTGATGCCGCCGAGCGTATCCGTCGCCTGGCCCTTGCCGCCAGGCAGGGTCGGGAAGCTGAAAATGCCGATATTATCGATCGGCTGGCCCTTGCCGTCGGCGGCGTTCGGCCCTTGCGCGGTCAAGAGCCATTGGCCCATCAACTCCATCGCGCCTTTGCCGTCGCCGAACATGCCCTCGGCCTGCGGATGGCTGGTCGATAGATAGCCGGCCTGGAAGGGCTCGAGCGCGGCAAGCTCATGCAGCCGCTTGCCCGCCTCGACAAAGGTGGCGTTCTTGAAGCGGCCGTCCTTGCCCGCCTTTGCATCCGCCAGCGCGTTCGCGCCGCCGCCACGTATGACGAGATAGGACCAGTAGAAATGCATCGGCCATTTCTCGCCGCCGCCGACGATGATCGGCGTAATGCCAGCGGCCTTGATCTTCTTCGTCGCGGCGAGGAAATCGTCCCAGGTCTTGATGTCTTCGGCCTTTACGCCGGCCTGAGCGAACAGCTTCTTGTTATAGAAGAAGACAACCTCGCCGGTGTTCTGGGGAATACCGTAGGTTTTGCCGTCGACCTGAAACGCCTCCACCGCGGTCGGCGAGATCGTGTTCGCCCACGGCGCAGCCTCGGCGCTTATGTCCTGAAGGAAGCCGGCCTTCGCCTGCGCGCGCATCACGCCGCCGCCCCAGCTATAGAAGATGTTGGGCCGATCCTTGTCGGATTGCAGCATGGTCGGCAGCTTGGCCTTGAAGGCCTCGTTTTCGAGGTCTTGGAGTTCGACTTTGACCCCTTTGTTCTGCGCCTCAAAATCATGGATGATCTTGTTGTAGAGCTCCATAGTGCCGGCGTCGTCGTTCGACAGGTGCAGCCAGCGGATGGTCGTGTCGGCGAAGGCCGCGGTCGCCCCGAAAGCGACGCCTAAAGACGCGAGCGCGAAAGTCCGAAACCTCATGGTCTCCTCCCCGGGACAGTAGGCTGACTTTTTTATGCGATATGCGTATTAAATCTCGCTCGACTTTCGACCTCTGTCAAGAACGCCCCTCACTTTCTGCCGAAAATGGCGGTCCGTCCCCATTGACACCCTCGGAGCGGGGTGAAATTTATTCCGTGCCCAAACAATACCCCGCAGGATCGCCGCGCGCGTAGATGAAGACAGCCGACCCAGAACTGATGCGGGCGATCAATCGATTCCATGTGATGGATTCGATCCGCCGCCATGGGCCGATCTCGCGCGTCGAGATTTGCGGGCGCACGGACTTAAGCCCGACAACCGTCTCGGCGATCACCGCCGCGTTGATCGAGGATGGGCTGATCGTGCCGCGTCCGATCGGCGACGTCCGCGACGCGACGCGCGGGCGTCCGCGCGTCATGCTCGAACTCAACCCTGAGGCGGCCTATGTCGTCGGCGTCAAGCTGGCGCCCGACCAGATCACCATCGCGGCGACCAATTTCCGCGCCGATCTCCTGGCCAGCCTCGCCATGCCGATTCGCGTCACCCGTCAGCCGGCCTCGGTCATCGCCGATCTCGTCGAGGACGGCGTCAGGCGCTGCATCGCCGACGCCGAGCTTGCGATCAAGGACATCGCCGGCCTCTGCGTCGGCTTGCCGGGCGTCGTCGAGCGGGCGAGCGGGGTCTGCCGTCAGAGTTCGATATTCGGCGAACGCGATCTTCCCTTCGCCAAGGAATTGGCGAGCCGCTTGGACCTGCCGGTATCGATCGACACGGATGTCAACCTGGTGACGCTCGCTGAACATTGGTTCGGCGAGGTCAAAGGCCTGAGCGATTTTCTCGTCGTCAGCATCGAGAACAATCTCGGCCTCGGCATCATGCACAATGGCGAGTTGTTCCGCGGCGCCGGGGGCTTGAGCCCCGATCTCGGCGATCTCTTGGTTCGGCCCAATGCTTCGGGCGACGGACGCAATCGTCTGGCCTCGATCGCCTCGGAAAGCGCCATTCTCAGCGAGGCCCTCGGTCCGACCGAGGGCGACCGCAATGGATTTGCCCGCTCCGGCAAGGAATTGGATCGGATGATCGAGCTCGCCCAAGCGGGCGACCAGCGGTTCATCGGCATACTCGCCGCGGCAGGCGACGCGCTCGGTTTCGCCATCGCCAATCTGATCACGCTCTTTGCGCCGCCGAAGGTCATTCTCGGCGGCGCGGCGGTCAAAGCCGGGCCGCTGCTGCTCGGGCCGTTGCGCGAAACCGCCTCGGCCTTGACGCCGACGAGCCTCGCGCATGTCGCCGAAATCGTCGTGCATGAATGGAGCGATGAAATGTGGGCGCGCGGCGCGGCGGCGATGACGCTGCGCGATCTCTATGGCGCGCCCTGGAACACGACAGGCCCGGCGCTCCTGCGCTGAGGAAGCAGCGACAAGAGGGAGGGCCAAGCGTGGATCGCGTCGGCATTGGAATTATCGGCTGCGGCAATATCAGCCCGGCGTATCTCAACGCGGCGCGCCTGTTCCCGATCCTCGACATTCGGGCGCTCGCCGATCTCAATCGCGAGGCCGCGGAGGCGCGAGCGAGCGAGTTCGGTCTGAAGGCCAAGTCGATCGAGAGCCTGCTCGGCGATCCGGAAATCGAGATCGTGGTCAACCTGACCATCCCCAAGGCTCACGTGGCGGTCGGGCTTCAGGCGATCGAAGCCGGCAAGCACGTCCATTCGGAAAAGCCGCTCGGCGTCGAGACGGCCGAGGCGCGGAAACTCATCGAAGCCGCCGCCAAGCGGAATTTACGCGTCGGCTGCGCGCCGGACACGTTCCTCGGCGGCGCGCATCAGACCTGCCGCAAGCTGATCGACGACGGCCGCATCGGCAGGCCGATCGGCGGAACCGCCTTCTTCATGTGCCCCGGCCACGAGCGCTGGCATCCCAATCCTGCCTTCTACTATGAGGAGGGCGGCGGCCCGATGCTCGACATGGGTCCGTACTATATCACCGCCCTGGTCAATATGCTGGGGCCGGTCAGACGCGTCGCCGGCGTCGCCACCAGGCTGCGCAGCGAACGCCTCATCGCGAGCGAGCCGCGCCGCGGCGAGAAAATCCCGGTCAAGACCGCGACCCATGTCGCCGGCAATCTCGAATTCGCCAGCGGCGCCGTAATCTCGATCGCCATGAGCTTCGACGTCGGGCGGCACAAGCACACGCCGCTCGAAATCTACGGGGCGAGCGGCGCTCTCATCGTCCCTGACCCGAACTATTTCGGCGGCCAGATCGAGATCGCGACCGCCGACGCCGATTGGGCGCCGGTCGCAACCGAGCACGCCTATGCCGACGGCAACTACCGCATCATCGGCGCGGCCGATATGGCCAAGGCCATTCGCTCCGGTCGTCCGCATCGAACCAGCGGCGCTCTCGCCTTTCACGTCTTGGAAGTGATGGAGGCGTTTCAACGCTCATCGGATTCCGGCGCCTTTGTCGCCATCGAGAGCCGGCCGGAGCGCCCTGCGCCGTTGCCGCTCGGCCTCAAGACGGGCGAGCTCGACTGACGCGCCGCCGGGGTGCAGAAAAGGAGAGAGAAATGCGCGAAGCCCTCATCGTCTGGGGAGGATGGAGCGGCCACGAGCCCGAGATCGGCGCCCATATCGTCGCCGACATGCTCAAGGCCGAAGGCTTCGAGACCTATATCGAGAACACGACCGAAGCTTTCGCCGATCCGGCGATCGCCGACATGAGCCTCATCGTGCCGATCTACACGATGTCGAAGATCGAGAAGGAGGAGCTCGACAATCTGAACCGCGCCGTCAAGGGCGGCGTCGGGCTCGCCGGCTACCACGGCGGCATGGCGGACGCGTTCCGCGACGCGGTCGACTATCAATTCATGGTGGGCGGCCAATGGGTCGCCCATCCGGGCGGCATCGTCGACTATCGCGTCGACATTGTGAAACGCGACGACCCGATCATGAGAGACTTGCCCGCGAGCTTTCCCTATCGTTCGGAGCAGTACTACATGCATGTCGACCCATCGAACGAAGTGCTGGCGACGACGACCTTTTCCGGCGAGCACGCTTTTTGGGTCGAAGGCGTCGTCATGCCGGTCGTCTGGAAGCGCCACCATGGCAAGGGTCGCGTGTTCTATTGTTCGCTCGGCCATGTGACGAAGGAATTCGAAGTGCCGGAGATGCGCGCGATCATCCAGCGCGGGCTGCTCTGGGCGGCAAGATAGGCGCCCGCCGGCGCTGATTTTTCATCGCAAGCAACCTGGGCGGCTTAGCGCAACCGCGGCGGCTTCCCTCAAATATCCGCCCGGCTCAATGGCCGCGGGCCGAGCGCCTTGTCCTGGCTCAAACACATCTGAGACGGGGCGCTGCGTTCAGCGTCAGAACTCCATTGATTGCTTGGCGAGCATTTTGCGCGAGAGAAATTTGAACTCAAGGACGCCATAGCGCGTCGTATACGACGGGCGTCTTCGACGCCCTATGGCGCCGCCTTAAGGCGGCGACCGCTGCGCGGTCGTCCTTGACTTCAAATTTCTCTCGCGCCTTCGCTCCGCCATGCAAACAATGGAGGAATCCCCCTCCCTCGCCGTCTCATATGTGCTGATCCCGGACACGCCTTTGCAGGGCGCGCTTTCCGCCCTTATCATGGGTCTCGACATGGGACTCGGCCCGCAACCGCCCATCACGGCGTCCGTCGAGCGGAGGTCAATATCATCCTTGCCCGTCCGGTTAGAGTGAGAGAGACGCCGAACGCGGACCCAACGCGGTTTCCCAAGCGATGACCGGCATCCGCAAGATCGCGGCGATCCTCGCCGCCGATATCGTGAGCTATTCGCGGCTTGCCGGCGCGGATGAGGAACGCACGCTGGCGAGACTGCGGGCTTTGAGAAGCGACCTCATCGATCCGACCATCTCCATCCATCGCGGCCGCGTCGTCAAGCGGACCGGCGACGGGGCGATCGTCGAGCACGGCATGATCGAACGCAACGCCGGGTTGCCGCCGGAGCGGCGCATCGACTTTCGCATCGGCGTACATGTCGGCGACGTCGTCGAGGAAAGCGACGGCGATCTGATGGGCGACGGCGTCAACGTCGCCGCGCGACTCGAAGGCGTCGCCAAGCCCGGCGGCGTCTGCATTTCCGAGGACGCCTACCGGCTCATCAAGGGCAAGCTCGAAATCGCCGTCGACGATCTCGGCGAGCAGCGCCTGAAGAACATCGCGGAGCCGATCCGGGCGTTTTCCTGGGAGGTCGGCGCGAACGCGCGATCGGCGCCCCAAAGCGCCGCTCCGTCTGAAAAAACCGCCGCGACTCTCGCCTTGCCGGACAAGCCATCGATCGCGGTGCTGCCCTTCCAAAATATGAGCGGCGACCCGGAGCAGGAATATTTTGCCGACGGCATGGTGGAGGACATCATCACCGGCCTGTCGCGGATCAAATGGCTGTTCGTCATCGCCCGCAATTCGAGCTTCATCTATAAAGGCAAAGCCGTCGATATTCGGCAGGCGGGGCGTGAATTGGGCGTGCGCTACGTGCTGGAAGGCAGCGTGCGCAAGGCGGGCAATCGCGTCCGCATCACCGCGCAGCTCATCGAGGCCGAGACGGGCGCCCATCTTTGGGCCGACAGATACGACGGCGCGCTCGAGGACGTTTTCGACCTCCAGGATCAAATCACCGATCGCGTGATCGGCGTCGTCGAGCCGAGCCTCAGGCAATCGGAGATCGATCGTTCGCGCCGCAAGCGACCCGAGAGCCTCGGCGCCTATGATCTTTATTTACGGGCGTTGTTCCATGTCAGTTTGCTTCAGCCGGAGGACGTCGCGGTCGCGACGGCTCTGTTGGAAGACGCGCTGAAGCAAGATTCGAATTATGCGGCGGCCCATGCGTTGATCGCGCGCTGCCATGAAATGCGCTACATGGCGGCGGGCTTTGACGAAAAGGAGAAATCCGCCGCGCTGCGCCATGCCCATGCGGTGATCGCCGCCGGCGCGGACGATCCGACGGCGCTGGCCATCGCCGCCGCGGTCATCGCTCAACTGGAGCGCGGCCATCAAATGGCGCTGCGAGTCATCGAACGCGCGCTGTCCCTCAACCCGTCATCCGCGACGGCGCATTATTTCGGCGCACGAATTCTTGCATTCACTGGCGATGCGGCGGGCGCGGTCGCCCATGCCCAACGGGCCTTGCGCCTCAGCCCCTTCGATCGGATGGCCTACGAGGCCCATGGCGCGCTGGGCATCGTC
>DATGHD010000405.1:0-16865 GCA_035308145.1 Roseiarcus sp. | reverse complement strand
TCGATGTTCACCGTCCTCTTTGCAGTGGCGAGGACAGTTGGATGGATCGCGCAGTGGAAGGAGATGATCGAGGATCCCAGCCAGAAGATCGGCCGCCCTCGCCAGCTCTATAATGGCGCCGAGCGACGCGACTACATTCCGATGACCAAGCGCTGAGGCGCTAGCCGCGGAACGCCGTCTCCGCGATCACTTCGAGCGGCAAGACCTCGACTGATCCGCCGGCGACTTCGCGCGTCCGCTCGGTGTAGCGCTTAAAAAACGCGTCGCCCTGCAGCGCCTTGATCGCCTCCTCGTCCGCCGCCGTGGCAAGGTGATAATAGTCGGCGCTGTCCCTCGCCTACATGCAGCGATAGGAAATCCGGCCGCGCAGGCCTGGCTCGTTTTCCAAGGCGGCGATGAAGCCCGCGACATCCCTATGCCAGGCCTCGCTCGAACCGTTCTTGAACGAATATTTGATGAGAAAGTGCTTCATCGTCCTTCTCCGAGCGTCTGGATTAAAGCTGTGTCGCCGAAGCTGGCGTTGAAGGGCCGATGCCGGGAAGCGCGCTCAGCGCGATCGAATGGTCTCCAGCGCGATGCGCGCCGCCCGCCGACTAGGAGTCTCGCCGTCGCCGAGTTGCATCAGCCTATCGAGGCGCGCCAAGGCGTTGACCTGAGCCTCTCGCTCGGAGCCGTCGCGAACAAGCTCCTCCACCAGCCTCGCAAGCCGCGCCGGCGTGCATTCGCGCTGGAGAATTTCTGGGATGGCGCGCTCCCCGAGGATCAGGTTGGGCAACAAAATCGACGGCGTGGTCAGGAAATGCTTCACCTGCTCCTCGAGGCGCGAAACCTTGTAGGCGCCGATCATCGGAACGCCAGCGAGCGCGAGTTCGAGCGTCGCCGTGCCTGAAGCGACGAGGCCGACGCGCGCCGAGCGAAAGGCGGCGAGCTTTTCGCCTTCGGCGACGATGAGGCGCGGCGGCGTCGCCCAGCCGGCGACGCGCTTGCGCACTAACGCTTCGAGATGCGGAACGGTCGGCAGGACCGGCTCGATCGGCCCGATCCTCTCCCGCAACAACGCCAAAACCACGCCAAAATCGTCAATCAATCGCTTGACGATGGCGCGCCGAGAACCGGGCATGACCAAGATCAACGGCGGGCTTGCGGCGCGCCGCGCCCTCTCCTCGGCGTTCGGGCGAAGCTCAGCGAGCCGTTCGACCAGCGGATGGCCGACATAGTCGCAAGGGGGCCCGCCGAGCCTTTGGTACGCGCCCGGCTCGAAAGGAAGCAGCGCAAGCACCTCGTTCACGTAAGCGCGCATGGCGCGGGCCCTGCCGGGGCGCCAGGCCCAAACGCTCGGGCTCACATAGTCGATGATCGGCAGATCGGCGAGCGCTCGGCGCGCGCGGCGCGCGACGCGATGGGTGAAATCCGGACTGTCGATGATGATGAGCCCATCCGGCCGCTCGGCGATGATCGCGGCGACGGTCTCGTTAAGGCGCCTTAAGATGAGCGGCAGCCTGGCGATGACCGGCGCAAATCCCATCACCGCGATGTCGCTTAGAGGGAAAATGCTTTTGAGGCCCTCGGCCTCCATCCTCTCGCCGCCGACGCCTTGGAAGACGATGGCCCCTTCCGCCGCTTCCCGCAACGCGCGCATCAGTTTGAAGCCGAGCTGATCGCCTGAATGTTCGCCGGCGAGAAGAAAGATGCGGAGCGGCCGCCGTCCCTCGGCGAGACCGCTCACAAATCCATCCCAAAAAGGAAGAGGCCCGCGTCATCGGCGGCGCGCGCGCAGGCCTCGCGATCGACGAGCAGGGTCTTACCCGCGGCAAGAACAACGCCCTCGAGTTGGGCTTCGCGAGCCGCGCCGATCGTCGCGAGACCGATCGCCGGAAGGTCGATGCGCATGTCCTGGTCGCGCTTTGGGCTCTTGACCAATACGCCTTGGCGCCCTTTGAGGCGAAGCCGCCCGGAGGCGCGCATCTCGGCGACCCGCGCCAGCGCCGCGTCCGTACCCTCGGCGGCCTCGACCGCCAAGACGCGGCCCTTGGCGACAACGACCGCCTGGCCAACGTCGAAGGGCGACAGCGCGCCGATCAATGCGCCCCCTAGGCGCGCGTCGGCCAGTGCTTGCGAAGCGGGCGAATGGCGCGTCAACGTACCCGCGGGCGCCAACAAGCCTGGCGCGATTTCGTGGGGGGCGACCACTCTGAAGCCCCGCCTCTCAATGAGCTGGGCGACGCCGGCAAGAAGCTTGTTGTCGCCGCCACGAAACAAAGCGGCGAGCGATGGCAGCGCTTTCGCCGCGCCAAGATCAAAGCGCAGATCGGCGAATTCTGGCCGTTTGATCGCGCCGACCATCGCAATCTCGACAATCCCGCGTTGGCGCAACGCCGCGAAGAATTTGCCGATCTCGGCGAGACGCAGCCAAAGATGCGGGAAAGCTTCGATCCGCGCGTCGGCCGAGCCGACGAGGCCGACGACGAACGGATCGCGACCCGTCTTGGCGGCCGCTTTGGCAAGGACGAGAGGAAAATCGCCGCCGCCGCAGACGATCGCCAGCGGGGTCGATTTTGCCGCTCCCGTCGCCTCCTTCACCGCCTCGGGGGCCGGCGTCACGCATTCTCTTCCTTGCCGGGGCGCGGCATGCAGATCGCCCGGTCGCCTTCCTCGCGAATGAAGTCGAGGATCTGCATCGCCTCCGCGTGATCCGCGAATTCGGCCGAAAGGCTTTCAACCCGTTCCTTCAACGTGCCTTCGGATCCGAACAGCAGCCGGTACACCCGGTTCAGCGCGTGAATCGCTTCGCGCTCGAAGCCGCGACGCTTGAGTCCGATGACGTTCAAGCCGGCGAGCGCAGCGCGATTTCCGAGCGCGATGCCAAAGGGAATGACGTCGTTCTCGACGCCGGCGAGACCGCCGATAAAGGCGTGAGCGCCGACCCGGACGTATTGATGGGCGGCGGCGCCGCCGCCGAAAATGACGAAGTCGCCGATCCGGCAATGACCGCCGAGCATGACGTTGTTCGACAAGATGACCTCGTCGCCGAGCTTGCAATCATGCGCGACATGCGAGTTGGCGAGAAACGCGCAGCGTGCGCCGACGATCGTCTCGAAGCCGCCGCCCGCCGTGCCTGGGTTCATCGTCACGCCCTCGCGGATCAGGCAGTCCGCGCCAATGACAAGGCGAACCGGCTCGCCGCGATATTTGAGATCCTGCGGCGGGTGGCCGATCGACGCGAAAGGATAGATCTTCGTGCGGGCGCCGACCGTCGTCGCGCCGGCCACGACGACATGGGAGATCAGCGACACGTCGTCTTCGAGCACGACGTTGGGGCCGACATGACAGAAGGGTCCGATCGAGACGCCGGCGCCGATCGCCGCGCCGCGCTCGATAAGCGCGCTCGAATGGATGACCGGCGCTCCCGCCGGCAAGCTGGATGGCGTGCCGAGAGCCACTGATCTTTACTCCATGAGCAACATGGCGGAGATTTCCGCTTCGCAGACCAGAGCTCCGTTGACCTTGGCCTCGCCGCGGAACCACCACATGTTCCGGCGTTTTGCGAATTTAGTCATATGGTACTCGACCGTATCGCCCGGCACGACCGGCTTGCGGAACTTCGCCTTGTCGACCGTCATCAGATAGACGGCTGGCGGGCGTGTCACAGCGCCGATCGAGGCGACGCAAAGCGCGCCGGCTGTCTGCGCCATGCCCTCGATCAAAAGGACGCCCGGCATGATCGGCCGGCCAGGAAAATGGCCGGTGAAGTGCGGTTCATTGGCGGTGACGTTCTTGATGCCGATGCAGGACTCGTCGCCCTTGGCCTCGATGATTCGATCGACGAGCAGGAAAGGGTAACGATGCGGCAAAAGGGTCAGCAGCTTTTGAATGTCGAAGCTTTCCAAAGTCCGCGTCGTCGGCTGATCCATTCCTTCCCCCCAGCGCTCCCCTCTCATCGTCGACGCCGGTTCAAGATCCAAGCAGCTGAACAAACATTTGGCGAACCGATCCCACACGGGCGACGACCCGCGGCGATGGGATAGTGCTTTTCGATCTTCCGCGCCAGGGGGAACGCCGCGCAAACAGGCGGCTCGATGCATCGCCGGGCGCCCTAGTCTTCGGCGTCGGTTGCGCCGCCGCGCAGCCTCTTGAGATTGGCCACGTCCTTCCACCACTCGCGCGCCGGCCGCGCCGGCATGCCGACCCAGCGCCCTCCCGGCGGCACGTCGCTCATCAAGCCGGCGGCAGCCGCGATCTGCGCGCCCGCGCCGATCCGCAAATGGCCGGCTAGCCCGGCCTGGCCGCCGATCGCGACAAAGTCCTCAAGCGTGCAGGAGCCGGAAACGCCCGCCTGCGCCGCGATGACGCAATGGCGCCCAACCACCACGTTGTGAGCGATCTGCACCAGATTATCGATCTTGGTTCCCTCGCCTATGACCGTGTCGCGATTGGCGCCGCGGTCAATCGTCACTCCCGCGCCGATCTCCACGTCGTCCTGAATGATCACGCGCCCAACCTGCGGCACTTTCATATGGCCGCGCGGCCCCATGGCGAAGCCAAATCCGTCCTGACCGATGTGAGCGCCGGCGTGGATGATCACACGATCGCCGATCAGGGCGAAAAATATTGTCGTCCCCGCGCCAATCGCGCTGTTGCGCCCGATGCGAACGTAGGGGCCAATCACCGAATTGGCGCCGATCACCGCGCCCGTCCCGATTTCTGCGCCAGGGCCGATCACCGCTCCAGGGTCGACAATGACGCCGGGTTCCAGTCGCGCAGCCGGATGGATGGCGGCGCTCGGCGAGACGCCGGTTTCGCCAAAGGCCGACGTGGGCCGCGCCGCGCTTGGATAGAGGCGTTTCAACGTCTCCGCGAAGGCCCGATAAGGCTCAGGCGTCGTCAAGGCGACGCAAGTCGCCGGCGCCTGCGCGGCATGCCGCGCTTGTAGCAGCACCGCCGACGCGCGCGTCCTCGTCAAATCGGCAATATAGCGCGGATTGTCGAGGAAGGTCAGAAACCCTGGGCCGGCCCGATCAAGCGGACCGACGCCGCGGATCGGCAGGGAGAGGTCGGCGCCCGGCGGGGCCTCGGCGGCGGTCCACGCCACGATCAAGGCGAGCGACGGCGCTTCCGCTAAAGAAAAGAAATTCGTATCCGCCATATCGAGACGCGCGCTCCTTTCCGCCGCGAACGGCGGCGACCGGCGCGCCGCGCCAAACGCCGATCTCGGCCAATCGAAACGGTTAGAAGCTCGTGCCGCCCGAGAAGTTGAATTGCTGGATCTGGTCGTATTTGCCCTTCGTCACCGCATAGGCGTAGTCCACACGGATCGGTCCGAGCGGCGAAGCCCAAATCAAGCTCGCGCCGACCGATGACCGGATTACGCTCTCGTCGTCGAGTTGAATGCAATTGCCCTGGGTGAACAGCGGCGGCTGGTTCGTCGGCGTGCAAACGCCGCCGCCCGCAAAATTGGTCTGGCTCTGGAAGCCGAACAAGGAGCCCGCGTCGGCGAATATCGCGCCCTTAAGTCCGATTTCCTTCGGCAAGCCGAAAATCGGGAACTGCACCTCGGCCGTGGCGCCCCAATAAGTCGTGCCGCCAAGGCCATTGGCCGCAATATTATTGGGATCGGAGATATCGCGCGGCCCAATGCCGCCCGGCGCAAAGCCGCGTACGAGAGTTGGTCCAACGTTGAAATTGTTGACGATCTGCAACGCTTGCGGGCCGCCGAAGCCATAAATCTGGCCGCCTTGCGCGCGCAACAGACCGGTGAAGTCGTCGGTGATCGGGTAATAGTAGCGGGCGTCCACGGTTTCGCGCACGAACCTGGACTGGCCGCCGGCGCCCGCGACATCTTGCTTGAAATTCCCGAAGAAGCCGCTTGTCGGGTTCTTGTTGTTGTCCAGCGTATTGTAGATCAACGAGTAGCCGAACAGCGACGTCATCACCAACCCTTCGTTGGCGGCTTGTTTGAGCGCCAGCGAGGCCTCGCCGTTGGTCAAGCAGTTGGTGGTAGAACTCAGCGCTTCCGGCGCGCCAACGGTGCCCGGCGTCACGCCTGGAATGGGATCGGTGCAGTCGTCGTACGGTTGACTCGAATTATTCGGAATCGCGATCTTCGATCCATAGATCGAATAATGAGGCTGGAGGGTGAATTCATCGGTGATCGGCAAGCCGACGCGCAACGTCGCTCCGGTCGTCCAAGTCTCGTAGAAGGCATATAGGTTCTCGAACGTCGCCTTATGGAAAATGTCGATGCCGCCGGCGATGCGCTGGTCGAAGAGGTAAGGCTCGGTGAACGAGGCGCTCCAGCCTTGACTGTACTGTCCATATGAAGCCGAAAGCTTCACGTACTGACCGCGGCCAAGGAAGTTGGTTTCGGTAACCGAGACTTCCGCGATCGCGCCGTCAACCGTGGAATAGCCGCCCGAAATCGAGAACGACCCGGTCGGTTGATCCTCCACCTCGACCACCACGATCACGCGGTCAGGCGACGAGCCGGGCCGGTTGGTGATATGCACCTTCTTGAAAAAGCCGAGATTGTTCAGCCGCCGTTCGGCGCGCTCGATCAAGGCATGGTTATAGGGGTCGCCTTCGCCGATATCGAACTCGCGGCGAATGACGTAGTCGCGGGTGCGGGTGTTGCCGACAATGTCGATGCGCTCGATATAGACTTTCGGTCCGTCATCGACGGTGAATGACAAGCCGATCGTGTGCGCGGCATTGTCGCGTTCGCCATGCGGGCGAACCTGCGAGAACGCATAGCCCTGTCTCGCCACGTCACGCGTCAGCGCCTCGGTCGACATTTCGACCGCGCTCGCGTTGTAGACGTCGCCGGCCGACAACTTCACGAATTGCATCAGCGCGGCGCCATCCACATTGGGAATGTGCGAATCGACGCGAACGCTCGAGACGTGGTACTGCGGCCCCTCGTCCACCGTAATGGTGACGATGTAACCGCCCTCGCCTTGATCAAACCGCACATCGGTGTTGGTGATGCGGAAATCGGCGTAGCCGTTCTTCATGTAGTATTTGCGGATCGCTTCCTGGTCGGAGGCCAAACGATCGGCGTCATAGACGTCGCTGGTTTTAAGGAAGGACAGAAAGTTCATCTCCGTCGTCGCCATCAACTGATGGAGCCGATAGGAGGAAACGTTATTGTTGCCGACGAAATTGATCGCCCTGACGCCGGTCTTCGACCCTTCGTCGATCGTGAAGACCAGATCCACCCGCCCATTGGGCAATTGCACCAGGCGCTTGGTCACCTTGGCGTCGCTGCGGCCAACCCGCTTGTAGACGTCCAAAATCCGCCCGATGTCCGCCTGCGCGACCGCCTCATTGTAGCCTGTGCGAGCCTTCGACTGGACCTCTACCGCCAGCTGGTCCGTCTTGATCTTGCTGTTGCCCTCAAAGGCCACGCGGTTGATGATCACGTCATTCTCGACCACCTTGACGATCACTTTGCCGCCGACAATGCGCGCGCTGACGCTCGCGAAAAGGCCCGCCGCCGAGAGGTCTTTAACGCCTTTATCCACAGATTCGCGATCGGTTCCCGTGAAATAGGACCGGACCGTATCCGAATCGACTCGGTGATTGCCTTCAACGACGATCGATGAGGCAGTCTGCGCGGTGGCGGAAGAAGCGCCAGCGAATACGCCCAAAGCCACACACGCCGCAATCATCAGCCCGGCCAGGAAACCTCGAAAAAACTGCATTTGGCCCAGGTTCCCCGTCTCAATCGCCGGCGGACCGGCCGCCGATTCGTTCGTTGTTGAGTTTATTATTGTTATTATTGTTCTTTTGAACGTCAGTCAGACCGACCGCCGCCCTGGCGAGCGGCGTCCGCACAGAGCGGTTTCTAGCCTGTTTAAATGGCCCCTGCAAAGAGCCATTAACCCGACTATAGATCATTTACCGGAGGCGTTGCCCAACCGACACGATTCGTGGTCGATCAAGGGTTAACCGGCGCTGCCCAACACGTGTCGGAGGAGGTCGTTCGACACGGAGAAAATGACGATCATCGCCACGATGGCGATGCCGACCCGAAGGCCGATTTCCTGGCTGCGCTCGCTTAGGGGCCGGCCGCGCAGGGCCTCGATGAGGTAGAAAAGTAAGTGGCCGCCGTCGAGCATCGGGATCGGCAAGAGGTTCATCAAACCGACCGAGACCGAAAAGAGGGCGGTGAGGCTGATCAGCGCCAAAATGCTGATCTTGGCGACCTCGCCGGCGACTTTGGCGACGCCAATTGGGCCGGAAATCTGGTCTGCCGACTGACGCCCCGCGAAGAGGCCCGTCAAATAGGCGCCGGTTCCTTCCACGACCGACCAAGTCTCGTGGACGCTCCACACGACGCATTGGGGCAGCGAGCACCTTTCGAAGCGGCGGTCGGCCGGGTCCATCGAGGACTTGATGCCTAACCTTGCGACGCGCCGCTTGCCAAACGGCCCGAGATCTTCAAGTCCGATCGTCGGCATGGCGGCAATGGCGATCTTCGAACCCGCCCGATCGACCTCAAATGTCATTTGCAGGCCGGCGTTGGTCGTCACCGCCTGATGCAAGTCCTCGAAATTGTCGATCTTTCCGCCGTTGATCGAGAGAATGATGTCGCCCGGTTTGAAGCCCGCCTGCTCGGCCGGGCTGCCCGGCTCCAGCCCGCCAACCCGCGGCGCCAATGTGTATTGTCCGAATATCGCGAAAGTGGCCGTGAAAATAACGATCGCCAGCAAGAAATTGGCGAGCGGGCCGGCCGCGACGATCGCAGCGCGCTTATAAACCGCCTGACCGGAGAGGGTGATTCGCCGTTCGGCGTCTGGCATTTGCTGCAACGCCTCGGAATCGGGCGCGCTTGTCGCGTTGGCGTCGCCGTGGAAGCGCACATAGCCCCCGAGCGGCAGGGCGGCGAGGCGCCAGCGCGTCCCCCTCCTATCGACCCACGCGGCGATCTCCGGACCGAAACCGAGAGAAAAAACGTCGATCTTTACGCCGCACCAACGCCCGACGAGATAGTGCCCGAGCTCGTGGAAGAAGACGACCACGCTCAGGATGACGATAAAAGGGATGATGTACCACGCCGCTTCGGACACAATGCCAACCATTCCACCCAAAAGGCTCATTTAAGGCTTCCCCGCGGCGAGGCGCGCACCGACGGACAAAGCCGCCTGCGACAATTTGGTTACTAAATCGTTACCTACAATGCCGCAGTTGTAACCTTAGGCCAATAGAGCCCTGGTCCTATCTCTTACATTATAGTGAATCGCCAAGGCCTCTTCTACGGAAACAGGAGCTGGCGTCTCCGCAGCGCGGATCGATTCTTCCAAAACGCGCTCAACCAACCGGGGAATTGCGGCAAAGCCGATCCGATCGGCCAAAAACGCCTCGACCGCGATTTCGTTGGCGGCATTGAGCGCCGTTGGAGCGCCGCCGCCTTCGCGCAGCGCGGCCATGGCCAGTCCAAGCGCCGGAAAGCGCGCGAGATCGGGACGCGAGAAGCTCAATTGCGCGATCGCGGCGAGATCGAGCCCCTTCGCGCCGGACACGATACGATCGGGATAAGCCAAGCAATGGGCGATCGGCGTTTTCATGTCCGGCGCCGCCATGCCGGCGATCACCGATCCGTCGGCGAAGGATACGAAGCCGTGGACGACCGATTGGGGATGGACGAGCACGTCGAGCCGTTCCGGCGAAACGCCGAAGAGGTGATGCGCCTCGATGAGTTCGAGTCCCTTGTTCATCAAGCTCGCTGAATCAATCGTCACCTTCGGTCCCATTGCCCAATTGGGATGAGCGAGCGCCTCGGCCTTGGTGGCGGTCGCGATGCGCTCGAGACTCCAATCGCGGAAAGGGCCGCCTGAAGCCGTCAGCGTCATGCGGTCGATCAAGGCGGAGTCGCAGCCGCCCATCGCCTGAAAAATCGCGTTGTGCTCAGAATCGAGCGGCAACAATCGCGCGCCCGCGGCGCGCGAGGCGGCCATCACTGCGGCGCCTGCGCAAACGAGCGTCTCCTTGTTGGCGAGCGCGATCGTCCTGCCCGCGGCGACCGCCGCATAGGTCGGGGCGAGCCCGACGGCGCCAACGATCGCCGCGACGACGAGGTCGGCGTCGCGCAATGCCGCTTCCCGAACCGCGTCATCGCCGGCCGCGGTCTCGATCCTCCGGCCGGCGAGACCGCTTTTGAGCGCGCCATATCCCGCCGGATCGGCGATCGCCACGAATTTCGCGCCAAGCGCAATCGCCATTTCGGCGAGAGCCGCGCCGTCCTTCCCGCCGGCCAATGCGACGACTTCGAAGCGATCACGCGAAGCAAGGACAACTTCGGCGCAAGATCGGCCGATTGAGCCGGTCGCGCCTAAAATGACCAAACGCTTCGGCGTTGTCGCCGCACGCGCGTCGAGGGGCTGCCGGATAGGACGCATCGTTGAGCTCACCACTGCAAAACGCCTTGGGCGGCGCCGGTCATGCCGCCCCGAAGAAGCCCCAGCGCGGCCGCAAATATTGCCGCGGCGATAAAGCCGTCGAGCCGATCCATCAAGCCGCCGTGGCCGGGAATCAAGTGGCTCGAATCTTTGACGCCGAAGCGACGCTTGATCGCCGACTCGAAAAGATCGCCGCCTTGCGCGATGGCCCCGCCGACGACTCCGACGGCGAGAAGCGCAGGGGCGTCGCCTCGGGTCGGCGCCAATAGGGAACCGAACGCCGCGCCGCAGACGATCCCGACGAAGAAGCCTGACCAGGTCTTGCCCGGCGAAATCCGCGGCCAAAGTTTTGGGCCGCCGATGAGCCGGCCGCCAAAATAGGCCATGATGTCGGTTCCCCAAACGAGGGCGAACAGCCACAAAATGACCCTCGCGCCATCCGGGTCGCTCGTGCGCAAAATGCAAAGCGCCACCAACATGGCGCCGGCATAAAGAACGCCGCCGAAGGGCCACAAGCTCAAACGTCCGGCCGCAGCGGCGGCGAGCCCGCCGCCAAGCGCGAGCGGGAGGATCGCCGAGGCCGCGCGCCCGTTCAGCGAAAGAAGTGCGGCGGCGGCGAGCGCCGCGGCCCCGATCGCGACGCGAAAGCCGCGGCGATCCCGGCCGATCAGGCTTTGCCACTCGAAATTCACCAGCGCGGCGGCGATAAGCCAGAAGAGCATGAACCAAGAGGGACCAGCCCAAACCGCGCCAAGCGCAAGAGCCATCATCGCCAGACCGGCTGCGATTCGAGCGGGCAAATCCGAGGGCTTGGCCCTGGCCGCCGCCGCGGCGCTATCGCTCTCGCGCTTGGGCGACGCCGCCAAGTTTCGTCTCACGACGCAGATTTGACGATCGCGCTCGCCACAACGCCGCCAAAACGCCGCTCGCGCGCCGCATATTGCGCCAAGGCGGATTCGAAGGCCGCGTGATCGAAATCCGGCCAGTGGATGGGCAGAAACACCAGCTCGGCGTAGGCGGCCTGCCACAGCAGAAAATTCGAAAGGCGTTGCTCGCCGGAAGTCCGGATCACCAGATCAGGATCAGGAATGCCGGCGGTGTCGAGCCGCGCGCTGAGCTCGGCCTCGTCGATCGCATCAGGCGCGATCTTGCCAGCGATCGCGTCTTCGGCGAGCCGGCGCGCCGCTTCGGCGATTTCCCGGCGCGCGCCGTAATTGAAGGCGACGACCAGCGTCAGGCCGTCATTGTTCCGCGTCAAATCTTCCGCCTCGGCAAGCAAGGCGGCGACATCGGCGGCGAGATTGTCTCTCGCCCCGATGATCTTGACCCGGATGTTGTTCTGATGAAGCTCGGCGAGATCGTTGCGGATGAAGCGTTTCAGCAATCCCATCAGATCCGAGATTTCCTCGGGCGGCCGGCTCCAGTTTTCGGAAGAGAAACTGTAGATGGTGAGATAGCGAAGCCCGAGCGCAACTGCCGAACGGACCGCGCGCCGCACGGCCTCGACGCCGCGCCGATGACCCTCGAAACGCGGCAGGCCACGCGCCTTCGCCCAGCGACCATTGCCATCCATGATGATGCCAACGTGAAGAGGCGTCGACGAATTCGAAGCCTCGGCGAACTCACTGATTTGCTTGTTGGTCATGCGGGCGCTCTCGCAGGGCGTCGGTCGGCGCTAAACCTGCATGATCTCCTTCTCCTTGCCGGCCAAGGCCTGGTCGACGTCGTGGATCGCTTGATCCGTGGCCTTTTGTACCTCCGCCTCATGACGTTTTTCATCGTCCTCGCTGATCGCGTGATCCTTGAGTTGGCGCTTCAGAATATCGATTCCATCGCGCCGCACGTGACGCACCGCGACGCGCGCCTCCTCCGCGTATTTATGCGCGACCTTGACCATCTCCTTACGGCGCTGCTCATTCAACTCGGGGATTCGGATGCGGAGCATCTGTCCTTCGACGCTCGGGCTTAGGCCGAGATTGGCGTCGCGGATCGCCTTGTCGACCGCGGCGACCATGCTCTTGTCCCAGACCTGCACCGAAAGCGCCCGCGGCTCCGGCACGCTGATCGTCGCCACCTGATTGATCGGCATTTTCTGGCCATAGGCCTCGACATGGACCGGCTCCAACAGGCTCGCGGAGGCGCGGCCGGTCCGTAGGCCGCCGAGCTCGTGCTTGAGCGACTGAAGCGCGGCTTGCATGCGGCGTTTGAGTTCGGAAAGATCGAAGGTCGGCTGTTGCGCCATGTCGAAACTCTTTTTTGGGCCGCCCAATCGCCGAGGCCGGGCGTTGGCCGCTTCCATAAGGCGCCTGCCGCGCCTGAGGCGGGACTGATAGCATAAGCCATTGAAAGCCGCAGCAATACGTTGCGATGGGCGAGGCCGGGGCGGAGGTCATGAAAAGGAAGTCCACAGCCAAGGGCGTCGCCGCTGGCGCGATCGATCCGCTGCTGATCCCGATTCAGGCCGCCTTCGCCGAGGATAAGGACGTCGCCGTCGGCCGGGTCCTCAGCGCCAATGGGCTGAAGACAGGCGGCAAGCTCTTCGCGGGAATCTCGAAGGGGAGACTGCTCCTCAAGCTGCCCGCCGAAGACGTGGCGCGACTCGTCGCGAATGAATGGGGCGCGCCTTTTGCGAGCGGCGGCGGCCGGGTCATGAGGGAATGGGTGACCATCGGCGTCGAGCGCCAGGACGCTTGGGTCGGGCTTGCCCGCCAGGCGAAAAGCTTCGTCGTTGGGCAGAACGCAGCGGCGACTGAGGCCGCCCCACGACGCGCGGCGAGAAGGTTCAAATGATGCGGAAGTTGCGCGTCGGCTTCGCCGGCCTCGGCCGCGTCTTCGACCTCAATCTGCGCGGCTATCTCGGCCGCCCGGACGCGGAAATCGCCGCTCTTTGCGAAAGCGACCCTGCCCTCCTCGCTCTGCGCGCCGCCGAACACCCGAACGCAAGGGCGACCCGCGAATTTGCCGATATGCTCCGCCTCGATCTCGATCTCATCGAAATCCTCACGCCGCATCCGCTGCATGAGGCGATGACGACGGCCGCTCTTAAGGCGGGCGCGCATGTCAGCGTGCAAAAGCCGATGGCGATGACGCTCGATGAATGCGACCGCATGATCGCGGCCGCCGAGGCGAGCGGACGGCGCCTCAAAGTATTCGAGAACTTTCTCTTCTACCCGCCGCTTGTTCGCGCGCGCGAACTGATGCGGGAGGGGGCGATCGGCAAGCCGCTCCATTTCCGCATGAAGGTGGTGATGGCCGACCGCGCTCAGGCGTGGCATGTGCCGGAAGCGGCGAGCCGCTGGCGCCACGCGCTCGCCGCGCAGGGGCGCGGCGGGCCGATCATCTTCGACCACGGCCACCACATGATGGCCGTGGCGCTGTGGCTGTTCGGCGACGTCCGCGACGGCTTCGCTTGCATCGAGCGAACCGAGGCGCCGGCCGGCTTCTATGACGCGCCGGCGACGCTGACGTGGCGCCATGTCGATCCGCCGGCGCATGGCGTCTGGGACGTATCGCTGGCGCTGAAGATGACGCTGCGCACCGACTACTACGCCGACGCGGAGCGCTTCGAGATTCAGGGCGAAGAGGGGATCATCCAAGTCACGCGCTGCTCAGACCGGATGCTGGATGAGCCGGCGCTGACGCTCTATCGCGGCGGCGAGGTGCGCGCCTTCCACAATCTCGACGCCGATTGGGGCGGCAGCTTCGCCCGCTCGACGCGTCACTTTCTCGATGTGCTGCTGGGTCGCGAAGCGCAGCAGGTTCTCACCGCGAGAGAGGGGCGGCGGGTCATCGCCTTGTACGATCTCTTCCAGCGCAGTAACGCAGAGCGCCGAGCGGTCACGATGTAGGGCGAGCGGATCGAATTCAAGGGCTTCGCGCATCGCCGCGACAAGATCGCGGCGCCGCCCTGGCCGCCTCCTAAGGATAAGGGCGCGAGGACGCCCGCTAAGCCGCCAATCGCTTCATCTTCGATGCGTTGTGTGATTTCACACCGGTCCTTGCGGGTTTCCGTGCTAGGTAGGGTGTGGCAGGGGGTGCGCCATGAGCGAAACCCGTAAGATTGCAGCGATCCTCGTCTCGGACGTTGTCGGATACAGCCGGCTTGCCGGCTCAGACGAGGATCGCACGTTGGCGCGTCTCAGGGCGCTGCGCAGCGATTTGATCGATCCCACGATCGCCCTGCACCACGGCCGCATCGTCAAGCGAACCGGCGACGGCGCTCTCGTCGAGTTCCGTAGCGTGGTCGACGCCGTCCGCTGCGCCATCGAGGTGCAAAACGGCATGGTCGAGCGCAATGCGGGTTTGCCGCAGGAGCGCCGCATCGAGTTCCGGATCGGCATTCACCTTGGCGACGTCGTCGAGGAGAGCGACGGCGACCTGATGGGCGACGGCGTCAATATTGCCGCGAGGCTTGAAGGCGTCGCCAAGCCCGGCGCGATCTGTCTGTCCGAGGACGCCTATCGGCAGGTGAGCGGCAGGCTCGACATGGAGGTCACCGATCTCGGCGCGACCCAGCTCAAGAATATCGAAAGGTCGATCCGGGTCTATTCGCTGCAAGTCGGCGTCCCCGCCCAGGCAAAGCCCGCAGCGCCAGCGCCACAGCCGAAGGAGCCGAAAAAGCGCTCTCTCTTGGCGTCCCTCATCATGGCGATCGTCGCGCTCATCGTCATCGGCGCAAGCGCGGGGTATCTCGTCGTCGTCAACAGAGCTGCGCCCGTCGCCTTGAAGGCGACAGCGCCTGGCGAGGCCGCGCGTCTTTCCATCGTTGTGCTGCCCTTCGCCAATCTATCCGGCGATCCGGCGCAAGAATACCTCGCCGATGCGCTAACCGATGAATTGACGACCAGTCTCGCGCGCTTAACCGCAGATATCGCGGACATCCCAGGCAGCTTCGTGATCGCGAACAAAACGGCCGCCACTTACAAGGGCAAGCCGATCGACGCCAAGGCGATCGGCAAGGATTTGGGCGTGCGCTATGTCCTGGAAGGCTCGATGCAAACCAGCGGCAGTGATGTGAGGGTCAACGCCCAGCTCATCGACGCCGACAGCGGCGCCCACCTCTGGGCGGAACAATTCGACACCCCGCGCGCCAATTTATTGCAGATGCAGGACGAGATCGTCACCCATCTGGCGCGTTCGATGCAACTTCAATTGCCCCAGGCCGAGGCCGCCCGTCTCAGTCGGACGCCTGCGGCAAACCCGGACGCCGAGGATTTGGTTCTCCAGTGCGCCGCAGGCGCAATAAAAGGCGGATATTTCGGCAAGGAAGCAGATGCGGGTTTTCGTTTCTGCGAACAAGCGCTCGCCGCCGATCCCAAGAATGCCCATGCCATGAGTTGGTTGGCCGTCAAGTCCTATGTGCCGGTCTATCTCGGCCTCAGCGCTGACCCCAAGGCCGACCTCGCGCGGGCGGACGAATTGGTGTCGCAAGCGCTCTCCCTCGATCCGAATTTTGCCGGGGCGCACCTGAATAAGGCCAATATCCTCAATATTCAGGGGCGTTACGATGAAGCGATTGCGGAGAGCAAGCTCGCGCTCGCGTTGGACCCGGCCGTGGGCTACGCCGACGCGAACCTCGGTTGGGACTATCAGAACCTCGGGCAATTCGAAAAGAGCCTCGAATTTTGGGACAAGGCGATCAGGCTCAGTCCGCACGATCCGTATCTCGGCGGTTGGTATGGCGGGAAAGAATGGGACTATTTCGCGCTGAAGCAGTACGACCAGGCGATCGACTGGGGCCGTCGGGCGATTGCGCTCATGCCGAATACTCCGACTGCGCATAAAGACCTCATTGCGGCGCTCGTGTTTGCCGGTCGTCAGGGCGAGGCGCGCGAAGCGCTCCAGCGTTACCTTGCGCTGCCGATCAGCGGACCGAAGACGATTGTTGCATGGAGGGCGTACTTGGCTCAGCTCTTCAATGCGAACAGCGACCCGCGAGTTCTTGAAACTATAGACCGGGAAATCGAGGGCCTGCGCAAGGCGGGGATGCCGGAGGACGACAAGCCGAAGCTGTCGATTGTGGTGCTGCCGTTCTCCAATCTCTCGGGCGACGCCGGCCAGGACTATCTCGCCGACGCTCTGACCGATGAATTGACGACCGCCCTCGCGCGCATCCGCGACAGCTTCGTGATCGCGCGCAATACGGCGTTCACCTACAAGGGCAAGCCGGTCGACGCCAAGGCGATCGGCAAGGATTTGGGCGTCCGCTATGTGCTGGAAGGCTCGGTGCAACCCAGCGGCGGCCAGGTGAGGGTCAACGCTCAGCTCATCGACGCCGACAGCGGCTCACACCTGTGGGCCGAACAATTCGACACCCCCCGCGTCGATTTGTTGCAAATGCAGGACGAGATCGTCACCCATCTGGCGCGCGTCTTGGAGCTGCAACTCACCGAGATTGAGGCCGACCGACTCAAGCGGACGCCCGCGGCAAATCCCGACGCCGAGGATTTGGCCCTCCAGTGCCAAGGAGCC
>DATGHD010000404.1:0-9783 GCA_035308145.1 Roseiarcus sp. | reverse complement strand
GTCATGACCCGTTTGAAAGCGGCGACCGGCCCGATCTTGTCGCGCACCAGGAGGACGATCTCCTCCTCGATCAAAGCGGACGGCCGCGTCACGCCGGCTTTCAGCACAACGAAACCACACGGCGTTTCGCCCTTGATCTCATCCTTGACGCCAATCACCGCGCATTCGGCGACATCGTGATGCGACGCCAGCACCTCCTCCATGCCGCCGGTCGAGAGACGATGGCCGGCGACATTGATGATATCGTCGGTGCGGCCCATCACAAAGAGATAGCCGTCCTCATCCTTGTACCCTGCGTCCGCCGTCTTATAGTAGCCGGGAAACTCCGAGAGGTAGCTCTCGATCATCCGCTTGTCCTGATTGTAGAGCGTCGGCAGGCAGCCAGGCGGCAACGGCAGCTTGATGACGATCGAGCCCATCGCGCCGGCTTTGACGGGCTTTGTCGCATCATCGACAACGTCGACGCGGTAGCCCGGCATGGGCATGGTCGGCGAACCGGGTTTGATCGGGAGCAGGCCGAGCCCGACCGGATTGGCGACGATCGGCCAGCCGGTCTCGGTCTGCCACCAATGATCGACGACAGGGACGCCGAGCAGCTTTCCCGCCCAGGCGAGCGTGTCCGGATCGGCGCGCTCGCCGGCGAGGAAAAGCGTGCGCAGCGAGCGCGTGTCGTAGTTCTTCCAAAGGCGGCCTTCCGGATCCTCCTTGCGCACGGCTCGGAAAGCGGTCGGCGCGGTAAAGAAGGCGACGACCTTGTGGTCTTCGATGACGCGCCAGAAGGCCCCGGCGTTGGGCGTTCCGACCGGCTTGCCTTCGTAAAGCACGCTCGTCGCGCCATGCAGCAACGGCGCATAGACAATGTACGAGTGGCCGACCACCCAGCCGATGTCCGAAGCGGTCCAGAAGGTTTCGCCCGGCTCAACGCCGTAGAGATTGCCCATCGACCATTTCAGCGCGACCATGTGGCCGCCATTGTCGCGCACGACGCCCTTCGGCGCGCCGGTCGTGCCGGACGTATAGAGAATATAGAGCGGGTCGGTCGCTGCGACTTCGACGCAAGGCGCGCGTTTCCCGGCCGCCTTGGCCGCAGCGAAGGCGCGCGTCCAATCATAATCGCGCCCGGGCGTCATCTCCGCTTCGGCTTGCGGACGCTGCAGCACGAGACAGGCGGATGGCTTGTGCTTGGCGAGTTCGATCGCGGCGTCGAGCAAGGGCTTGTACTGTACGACGCGGCCAGGCTCGATGCCGCATGAAGCGGTCAGGATCAACTTCGGGCGCGCATCGTCGATGCGGGTCGCCAGCTCCTTCGGCGCAAAACCGCCGAAGACGACGGAATGAACCGCGCCGATCCGAGCGCAGGCGAGCATAGCCGCCACGGCCTCAGGAACCATCGGCATGTAAATGACGATGCGGTCGCCTTTACGCGCGCCAAAATCTTCAAGAACGGCGGCGAGCGTCGCCACCTCGTCGAGAAGCTCGCGATAGAGGATGCGCCGCTGCGCGCCCGTCACCGGGCTATCGTAGATGAGCGCCGCCTGATCAGCGCGCCCGCCTTCAACGTGCCGATCGAGCGCATTGAAACAGGTATTGCAAGTCGCGTCCGGGAACCAAAGGCCATAGACGCCGGCCTTCTCGTCGAAGATGCGTTGAGGGGGTTTGACCCAATCGATATCCTCGGCCGCCTCGGCCCAGAAGGCTTGCGGATCGGCGCGCCACGCCGCATAGACTTCGCCATAGCGGCTCCCCATGTTCGATCCTCCCTCACGACCCGATCCGGCTCAGATGTTTTCCGACGCTCGCCCGGCGTGCGCAATGTGCGACGCATCAGACATTAGGCCAAGCCGGCGGGGTTAAGCGAGATGATCGGGGATTGGACGTTTTACGCCGCCGCGGCGCCGGCCGTGATCCTTCTCGGCCTGTCCAAAGGCGGCTTCTCCGGCCTCAGCGCCCTTTCGATGCCGCTGATGTCTTTGGTCATTTCGCCGGTTAAAGCGGCGGCGATCATGTTGCCGATCCTGATCGTTCAGGACTGGGTCAGCATTTGGGCCTTCCGCCGCGATTGGGAGAAGCGCAACCTCCTGATCTTGATCCCTGCCTCGCTGATCGGGATCGGCGCGGGCTGGTTGCTCGCCGCACAAGTGAGCGAAGGATTGGTGCGATTGGCCGTCGGGCTCATCTCGGTCGGTTTCGTCGCCTATATGGTCTGGCGTTCGTGGGGCGGCGAGCCCAAGCCGACCAAGGCGGAGGTTGCGCCCGGCGTCTTCTGGGGGGCGCTTGCCGGCTTCACCAGTTTCGTGAGCCATTCCGGCGCGCCGCCGTTCCAGGTCTATGTCATGCCGCAGCAGCTTGCCCCACGCGTCTTCGCCGGCACGGCGACAATGTTTTTCGCGGCCGCCAATCTCCTGAAAGTGCCGCCCTATGTGGCGCTCGGGCAATTCTCCAAGGAGAATCTCGCGGCCGCCGTCACGCTTTTTCCGATCGCCGTCCTTTCGACATTGGCCGGCGTCTGGCTGGTGCGCCGCGTGCCCGCAGAGAAATTTTATACGCTCGTGTATATCTTGACCTTTCTGATCGGCTTACGCCTGATTTGGGACGGGATTGCCGAACTCATCGCCTAACTCTTCCTTAACGCGCGCAGGCCTATGGGTCCTCGAAGCTTTGAGCGCTGGAAGGAGGCGCTGAGGATGGCGCAGGGAGCGCTCGCCGGCCGAAGCGATCTCGCGCGGCAAGTCCCGACATTCCTCATCGTCGGAACGATCGCCTTTTGCGTCGACGTCGGCCTCACCGTCTTGATCGCGGCGGGTCTTGGCGTTTCGCCCTATATCGCCCGCCCGCCGGCCGTCGTCGCCGCAACGCTTACCGGATTCCTGCTGAACCGCGCCTTCACATTCCGGGCGAGCGGCGGCCATTGGCCGAGCGAGCTCCTGCGCTATGGGCTGGTGGCGGCGAGCGGGCAGGCGGTCAACTACGCGGTCTATGCCGCCTGCCTTTTCGTCGCCCACGCGCTCGGCCTCGAAGCGACTGCCCTTTTGATCGCCTTTTGCGTCGCCTGCGGCTCCGGAATCGCGATGGCGCTGACCTTCGCCGGCTTTCGGTTTTTCGCCTTCGCGCGCTAAAGCCGGGCGCCTCGCTCTTCCCGCGGTCTCGGTTATGATGAGAGGCCCGCCAGGGGGGTCTCGGCATGACAGCGTCGCCCTACGACGTCGATCTCGATCGCAATCCGGCCAATTTCCAGCCGCTGACGCCGCTGACCTTTCTCGAGCGCGCCGCGGCGGTCTTTCCGGATCACATCGCCCTCATACACGGGCCATTGCAGCGCAACTACCGCGACTTCTATGCGCGCTCGCGCCGCCTCGCTTCGGCCCTCGCCAAGCGCGGCTTTTCGCGCGGCGACACGATCGCCGTGTTGCTCGCCAACACGCCGGCGATGCTCGAGTGCCACTATGGCGTGCCGATGTGCGGCGCGGTGCTGAACACATTGAACACGCGGCTCGACGCCGCCGCGCTCGCCTTCATGCTCGACCACGGCGAAGCGAAAGCCTTCATCGTCGATCGCGAATTTGCGACGCTCGCGCGAGACGCCTTGTCGAAAGCGAGGCAGCGGCCGCTGGTGATCGACTATGACGACTCGGAATATTCCGGCGTCGAGGCGCCGATCGGCGCGATCGAATATGAGGATCTCCTCGCGGAAGGCGACGAAAGCTACGTTTGGTCGCCTCCGCGCGATGAATGGGACGCCATCACGCTCAACTACACGTCGGGCACGACGGGCGACCCCAAAGGCGTCGTCTATCATCACCGCGGCGCCAGCCTCCTAGCGGTCGGCAATGTCGTTACGGCCGATATGGGCCGCCATCCGGTCTATCTCTGGACCCTGCCGATGTTTCATTGCAACGGCTGGTGCTTCCCGTGGTCGATCAGCGTGAAAGCGGGAACGCACGTATGCCTGCGTCAGGTTCGCGCCAAGCTGATGTACGATCTCATCGCCCGCCACAAGGTGACGCATCTCTGCGGCGCGCCGATCGTCATGTCGGCGCTTCTCAACGCGCCGGCGGCGGAGAAACAGCCTTTGCCGCACGTCGTGCGTTTCTTCACCGCCGCCGCGCCGCCGCCAGCCGCGGTGTTGGCCGCAATGAAGGAGGCCGGCTTCGACGTCACCCATCTCTACGGCCTGACCGAGACCTATGGTCCCGCGGTCGTCAATGATTGGCATGACTCGTGGGATGCGCTCGGCGGCGGCGAACAGGCCGCGCTGAAGTCGCGCCAAGGCGTGCGCTATCACGCGCTGGAGGGGCTGGAGGTTATCGATCCCGAGACGATGCAGGTTCTGCCGGCGGATGGCGAGACGCTCGGCGAGGTCATGTTTCGTGGCAATGTCGTAATGAAGGGCTACCTCAAGAGCAAATCCTCGACTGACAAGGCTTTCAGCGGCGGCTGGTTTCATTCCGGCGATCTCGGCGTGAAGCACCCTGACGGCTATATCCAGCTCAAGGACCGCTCGAAGGACATCATCATTTCGGGCGGCGAAAATATCTCCTCGATCGAAGTCGAGGACGCGCTGTTCCAGCATCCAGCGGTTCAACTCGCCGCGGTGGTGGCGCGGCCCGATGAGAAATGGGGCGAGACGCCGTGCGCCTTTGTCGAGTTGAAGCCCGGCACGACCGCGAGCGCCGACGAGCTGATCGCTTGGTGCCGCGGCCGGCTGGCCCACTACAAATGTCCGCGTCGCATTGAATTCACGGAAATTCCAAAAACCTCGACAGGCAAGGTTCAAAAATTCGTGCTGCGCGAACGGGCGCGTCAGATGGATCAGGGATAGGCGATGCCGGCGGGGGGCGACGACAAGAGCCGCGATCCTTGGCCGGACTATTGTCGGCGGCGCCTGATCGCCGCGATTCTCGGCGCCGCCGATATATTTCCGCATCCCGGCGAAGACGAGAGCGAGCGCGTCCACGAGGCCCGCAAGGCGCTCAAAGAGGCGCGCGCGCTCGCCAAGCTGATGGCCGGCGTGATTGGCCCCCCTGCTTACGAGGCCCTGCGCGAATTGGAGATCGCGCGCCGCCGAATGGGCCGCGCCCGCGACCTCGACGTCATGCCCGGCGCGCTCGCCAGCCTCGGCGGCAGAGTCGAGAGCCGTGTCGTCGACGCGCTCGGACGAGCGATCGCCAGCGAGCGCGATCATGCGCGCGCCGCTCATCGCGAGGTTGACGTCGGCGCTCAGGTGGCGCGCTTGCGCGCGATTGCGCGCGGCGTCGATTCTTGGAATCTCGTCCAGATCGACCTCTTCGATGTTGTTCGCTCTTTGCGCAACGCGTATCGCGCGGCGCGACGTCGAGGGCGGCTGGCCCTCGCCAGCGGCGAGCCAAGCGAATTGCATGCGCTGCGGGCGTCGATCGTCGATCTCGGCCACTATTTTGTAATTTTCGAACCGGCCTGGCCGGCGCATTTCACGGCTTTCGGCCACGAATTCCGTCGCATGCGCGAGCAATTGGGCAAGCACAATGACCTGACGGTTCTCGCCGAATTCGCGGCCTCGCGGCCAGAGATCTCGCCGGTAGATGGCGAAGCCTTGGCGAGCGCAATCGAAAAGCGCCAGAAGCGCCTCGCCCGGCGCGCCGAGCGACAATTTGCGAGGCTCTTCGCCGAGCGGCCGAGCGCCCTCTTCGACCGCATTTCGGCTTATCTGGAAAATCCGATCGGCGATCTCTAAAGGAGCGAGGCGCGCCTTACGGATAGCGCGACTTCAATTCGTCGATTCGCTGGGCGTCATGATCAATGATGCAGCCGAGGCGCGGATCGCCGCCCTTCGCCGACATGCCGGCCTCGAAGGGCGCGACATCCTGGCAGTCGGCGTCGCGCCAGCCAATCCACAAGGCCTGCGAGTCGCTGAGCGAACGCTTCCATCGCGCCTTCTGCGCGCTCAACAGGCCAACGTGGCCGTCGATGCTCTTCAGCGCTGCTTCGAGCGTCTTGGCGAGGTCCTTGTCGCTGCGATCAGCCGCCGCCCGCAAGCAATCGGCGAGGTCCTTGGCGCCGATTTTGGTCGTATCGCACGCGGTCTGAGATGGGCGTGGCGTTTCGCCCAGCGCAGCCCCCGCAAAAATAAGAAGGATCGCCGAGGCAATAAGCGATTTCATGGCTCAAGACTTAGCGGGACGGGCATCCGAAAGGTCAATAACGGCATTACCCAGCGCCCTGTCAAATTGACGCGACGCTCTTACGGTCTGATGACGCTTTTGAGCGCTTCGTCGGTTCCAGGAGGATTGAGCGAATCCCGAGCTCAGATATAGAGAGCAAGGATGCGCCCTTGCGTTGCGGGCGCCGCGCGGAGCGGATTTCCGATGCAACTTGCCCTTGATCCAAAGCTTCGCGCGTCGAGGGCGAAGCGCCACGTGCGACGCGTAACAAAAGGGGCCTCTTCGCGCGAAGGGACGGCTCTGGCCGCGCTTGCCGCAAATCGTCGCCAAATATTTCCCTTGATCCGACCGGCAAGCTAGAATGGCTTTTCAAGGAGAACCGCCATGAAAGTTGCAGACTATGCGGTCGCTCGAAGCGACGAGGAATGGCGCAAAAAGCTCACGCCTGAACAGTACCACATCATGCGCGAGCACGGCACGGAGCGGGCGGGAAGCTGCGCGCTCAACTACGAGAAACGCGCCGGGACCTTCTCTTGCGCGGGATGCGATCAGCCGCTCTTCGTCTCAAAGAAGAAGTTCGAAAGCGGCACGGGATGGCCGAGCTTCAATGACCCGGAGCCCGGCGCCGTCGAGACTTCGACCGATCGCTCCTGGGGCATGGCGCGCACCGAAGTCCATTGCTCGCGCTGCGGCTCGCATCTTGGCCACGTCTTCGAGGACGGGCCGCCGCCCACTGGCCTGCGCTATTGCATCAACGGCGTCGCGTTGAACTTCACGCCGGCCTGACGCCCCGCGATGCGAAGGCGTGGACGGAAACTGTCGCTATGAGCGCGCCGCCCGCGGCGAGAACCCTTAACGAGGCCTATCCGCAGCCGGCGGATCATCCGCCGGCTAAGAGCGGCCGCGTCGGCGTGCTTCTCGTCAATCTCGGCACGCCGGAAGCGACCGATTATTGGTCGATGCGCCGCTATCTGAAGGAGTTCCTGTCCGATCGGCGGGTGATCGAGACGCCGCGCCTCCTTTGGTGGCTGGCGCTCAATCTCGTTATCCTATCGCGACGGCCGCAAAGGAAGGGACACGACTACGACGCGATCTGGAACAAAGAGCGCAACGAAAGTCCTTTAAAGACGATCACCCGATCGAGCGCGGAAAAACTCGCCGCGGCGCTGGCGGCGCCGGGAAGCGACGCCAAAGAGCGACGCCTCGTCGATTGGGCGATGCGCTACGGCAAGCCGGCGATCGCCGAGCGGCTCGCCGCGCTCCGCGGCGAGGGTTGCGATCGCATCCTGCTCGTACCCTTGTATCCGCAATATTGCGCGGCGACCACCGCCACGGTCTGCGACAAGGCCTTCGACGCGCTGAAGACGATGCGATGGCAGCCGACCTTGCGCGTCGCCCCGCCGTACTATGACAATCCGGCCTATATCGACGCGCTCGCCCAATCGATGCGCGGCGCGATCGACGGGCTCGATTTTACCCCCGAAGTCATCCTCGTCTCATTCCACGGCATACCGCGCGCCTATGTCGACAAGGGCGATCCTTACTATCGCCACTGCGTCGAAACCTGGCGTCTGCTCCGCGAGGCGACGGGTTTCGACGTCGAGCGCATGCCGATGTCGTTCCAGTCGCGCTTCGGCCCGACCGAATACCTCAAGCCCTACACAGACGCGACGGTGAAGGCGCTCGCGGCGCGGGGCGTCAAGCGCCTCGCGGTCGTCACGCCCGGCTTCGCCGCCGATTGCCTGGAAACGCTCGAAGAGATCGGCGTCGAGAACGCCCATTATTTCCGCGAAGGCGGCGGCGAGAAATTCGCCGCCCTGCCCTGTCTCAACGACAGCGTCGATGGAATGCGAGTGATCGAATCCGTGGTCCGACGCGAGCTGCAGGGGTGGATTTAAGCGGCTAGCGCTTGACATTTCGACATAACAAGATATATCTTAATTCAAGACATATCGTGTTATGTCGTAACTTTGAGGAAATCCCATGTTTTTCATGCACTCAGACTGGCGGGAGCGATGCCACGCCATGCGCGAAGACTATCGTCACGGCCGATTCGGCCATGAACGCCACCACCGCCGCCATTGGGCCGGCCGCGAAGGCGCCCGCGTCTTCGACCACGGCGATCTCCGCTTGGTCATCATGGCCTTGCTCGCTGAGAAGCCCCGCTACGGCTATGAGATCATCAAGGCGCTCGAAGAGCGGGTCGGCGAGGGCTACAGCCCGAGCCCCGGCGTCGTCTACCCGACCCTGACCCTGCTCGAAGAAGTCGGCCATGCGACGGTCAGCGAGGAGCACGGCGGCAGGAGGCTCTATACGCTGAAGGACGAAGGCAAAGCCTTCCTCGAGGCGAACCGGGCCACGGTCGACGCCATCTTAGCACGAATCGCGGAATCCGCGCCGCGACGCGGCGCGCCGCCGCAGGTTCGCCGCGCTTTCGAGAATCTCTTCACGGCGGTCAGACTGCGGGTGCGAAACCAGCCGCTCACCGAAGCGCAAGTCCGCGCGATCGCCGACGTGCTGGACGCGGCCGCCAAGTCGATCGAGCAGACCTAACCGCCGCCTCAGACGCCATGCGCCTTGAGCCACGCCGTCGCCTCTCTCCAAGAGGCCTCGGCGTCGGCCTTGTTGTAGCTCGGCCGGTAGTCGGCGTGGAACGCATGGCCGGCGTCCGGGTAGACGATGATTTTCGAGGCGCCGCCGGCCGCGGCGAGCTTTTGCTGCATCGCCTCGATCTGCACGGCTGAAATGCCGCGGTCCATGCCGCCGTAGAGCCCGAGCGCTGGAACCTTCAGTTCGCCGACAATGTCGGGAGGGTTCTTCGGCCGCAGCGTCGGGTCGGTCGGCGGCTGGAGCGGGCCGTACCAGGCGATTGCGGCTTTGAGCGTCGGATTATGCGCGGCGTAGAGCCAGACTTGGCGCCCGCCCCAGCAAAAGCCGGTAACCGCGGCGCGGGCGACATCCGCCGAACCGCTTGCCTTCGCGAAGGCCAAGGACGCGTCAAGGTCGGCTGCGACTTCCGCGTCCGGGACTTTGTTGACGATATCGGCCATGAGCTTGGCGCTGTCAGGCTCCTTGGCCGGGTCGCCTTGGCGCGCAAAGAGTTCGGGCGCGATGGCGTAGTAGCCGAGATGCGCCCAGCGCCGGCACACGTCTTTGATATATTCGTGCACGCCGAAGACCTCGTGCACGACCAGAATCGTTGCGAAGGGCCCGCCGCGATCGGGCATCGCGCGGTACGCGGGTATGTCGACGCCGCCTGAGGGGACCTTCACTTCGCCAGCCACGAGCCCGTCGGCCGGCGTCGTGACGACCTGCGCCCAGACCGGCGCGACCGCCGCGCAGAACCCGACCGTTAGGCTCGCTTTCATCAAGGTTCGACGACTGAGCGCCCTCGCGTTGGAGTCAGGGCCGAGGTGGTCTTGATCAAGCATTCGCGCTCTCCGCCGCCCCTTCGCCAGCTTGCGCGAGCCGGCGGCGATGGCAAGCAGGGACAAGGCGCGCCGCTTTCAAACCTCAGTGAGCGAAAGGGTCGACCGCCTTACCGGGTCGCGATGGCGATTGCCGCGCCGGCCATCACGCCGGCGGCGCCCCTGTTGACCAATTTCATCGCGCGCGGCGAACGGAACAAGGCGCGCGCCTTGTTGGC
>DATGHD010000403.1:0-21421 GCA_035308145.1 Roseiarcus sp. | reverse complement strand
CTGGATGACCCGATGTCGAAGACTGGTCAAGGATTACGAGCGCTACGCCGCCACCCTCGCCGGGTTCCACGTCGTCGCCTTCGTCTGTATCATGCTCAAACGAGCCGCTGAACTCATGCAAGGTGCATAACACCCTCTAGGGCGTGGGCCCATTGACGCGCAGCCACAACCGTATTGATGCGAGCTGGACGAAGGCAAGGTAATTGGCGGCAGTAAGTTCATAGCGCATGATTCGAAGTTCCCCAGTTTGGGAGCTTGAATCACAGGCTTGTGGCCCACCTCAACGCGCTTTCTGCCTGCCGCGGCAGCCCCAAGTCCGCTTTCAGGGCGAAAGCAGACATGAACTGGCAGGTACGACTGGCCCGATCGGTCAATGACCCGTTGCGGACGTTTTGCACTACCGATAGAAGAACTTCTAATGAATGGGACCCAAGAACAGGAAGGCGCTGTGAACCAGAAGCAGCACAAACGTCTGTTCGCGATGTGCCACTGCGGTAAGGTGAAATTCGAGGCAATCGGCCCACCCATTCTGACCGGGTCCTGCTACTGCACAAGTTGCCAAGAAGCCGGACGTCAGTTGGAGCAGCTGGCTTCTGCCCCGCCCGTGCTCGATTCCGACAGTGGAACAAGCTTGATCCTATATCGAAAGGATCGAGTGCAATGCATGATGGGGCAGCCGTATCTTGAAGAGCATCGGCTCAAGCCGGATTCCCCCACCCGACGGGTCATCGCCAAGTGCTGTAATTCGGCAATGTTCCTCGACTTCACCAAGGGACACTGGTTGTCGATGTTCCGGAACCGCTTTCCGACAGGCGCGCCTCCACTTGAAATGCGGGTGATGACAAAAGAGCGGCGGGTCGACGTCGAGCTTGCCGATGACATGCCGAACTATAGTGGTCACTCCGGCAAGTTTATGTTGAAGCTGATCGCCGCTTGGGTCGCGATGGGTTTCCGCAGGCCTGAAATCACCGTGGGGAAGACAGTCCATAGGGCCCAGTAGGCGCTCGCCATATTGTGGCTGTAGCAAAGCCTCCAGGACCGCTGTTGGCACATCGCGTCGTTTCGCTGCGGCGCGGCCAATTCCGTCGATTGAAACGGTTCGATTTTATGAGTGCACGCCCAATAAAGTTTGTAGTTGTATTCTGTAACAATACTTCAATATTTGTCGTATTCCGCTCCGTAAACCATGAACATTATTCTCGAAGGCGCTTTGATAGGTCTTCCTGCCCGTCAACTTCCCTTACGTAAGGTATACATTGGAATGTCATTGATAATATCTCCAGATATATTGGCAATACTTCTTGCGAACTCGCCAACTTTCGAAGAGGATGAGAAATAGACGAACGCCTTTTCATTTGGCGTCGTAGACAGGTTTTGCCGGAGGCTGGGATGTCCCGCAGAATCGACGGATCGCGCTCTTCTCTTCTCGTCGTCGCGTTTGCGTTCGCGCTCACAAGTCCCGCCAAAGCCGGCGATGGGCTTTGCGCGACGATGCTCCCTGGCATGGCGACAAAAGGCGCCCTCTACGCTGCGAAGTCGGATTGCCCCGATGCAAGTTGCGTGCAGCCTGTAACGACAAGCCCTGACGGCTACGCGCGCCTCGGCGGCTCCTTGTTGTTCCAAGGCTCTCCGCTGGAGGCGAATGCGCGTTATAATTTCTTGTTCCGTACGATCGATACGCCTGTTTCGAACAGCGTTGTCGTCGTTCAGATGAAATTGATCGCGGCGAATGGACCAAGGGAAGACAAGCACGGCGTCGCCGATGTCGTCCTCATGCGCGGCAGAACCGATTTCGCCTGCAGATCCGAATTTGCGTCTCCTTACCCGACTACCGCCGACGCGGTGGCGAGGCGCGTGACATTCACCTCTTATGACCACTATCATCGCTCCGTCGGACATTACTTCGACGACGACGAAAATTTTCTCGATGAGAGATTTCACATCGGGTATTCAGCCGATTCTGCGAAGACTTGTTCTTCGCGAACGACCGTCTGGACCAACAGTTGGGGCAGGCGCGAATTGTTCTTACTGAACGACCGCGCGCATTTTCAGCCCAGTCTCCTTGCCCTCGCGCGAAAGGTCGGCAGAGGGCTCATCTCGTCCGCCTTGGCTGCGGACGGCACGCCTCCGGTTGACCAGGAGACGAAAGAACTGCCGAAGTTTTCGCAGTTTATCGTGCGCATGGCCAGCTATCAGAAGAAGCCGGGAGACTCCGGATGCTTTTCTTTCCCCGTGGATACTCATACGGACGGTCAGGCTCCGGACGCGCTGAAGGAAATCGATCTCGGGCTGCGAGACCTCGAAGAATTGCAGCTCCCGATCCATGACGCCGACCGGTACAGGCCGACGATATGGAAAATTTCCGTCGCCACGCCGTAGACGCAAATATTCCGCTGAGAGCCCGCTTATTCTGATTTCGTGGATGCCGCCATGCCGGATGATCAAGGCGATGCGAAGCTCGACCCGGCGGGGGCCGGCCTCGACGGGATGATGCGCGGCGCCCCCGCATTGTGGAAAATATGGACCGTGCCGCGAAACGCGGCGCCGCTCGACAACTATTCGACGCAAGAGAGGGACACGGCGACTTGGTTCGGCCTCGCCGTGGTCGTGCTCCTCACATTCTTGTTGCGGGGCCTCCAATCGGGCGAAACCTGGTGGGCCGCTCCCGCGACGGCAGGCGTCATCGCGGCCTCGCTGAATGCCTTGTCGATGTGGCTCAGGCGACTGTTTGATCAGCGCGTCGTCATATCCGGCTATGCGACGATCGCCCTGATCATGGCGGTCACCATTGTCGTGCGGGGCGTATTCGACGGCTCAGGCGGTTGGTATCCACAATTCAAATCCACCATTGTGGGTTGGGCCAACGCAATCGTAGGTCCTGAGTTCATAGGGCCGAATGTCATCGCGCCGATCGTGTTGTCCGTGATTCCTTCTTGGGCGATCTGGCTTCTGAAAGCTCGACTCATCGACAAACACGCCATTGGCCTCAACGGCGCCGCTTATGCGGCCGTCGTCACCATGGTGGGCGCAATCGGCGTCGTCATTGTCTGCATTGTCAGCGATGAGGTCTATTTGAGAATCATTCATCTCGCTGGATGAGCGCTGGCCCGCGATGCGAGCGAGGTCGCGAGCCAGCCTTATTCTGGCATGCCCGCCAGTCGCGCGCCCTCGACTGCCCCCGCTCGATCTTCTGGGCGGCGGAGAATGGACAATGTCGGCAAGCTGGAAATCCTAAGCGTCGGGTCGATCTGCAAGGCGCGGCTCATCGCGTTGCGAGCATCCGAAAGCTGGCCGGCAAGAGCTCTAGCGGTTGCGTAGCCGATAAGCGCGGGCAAGAAATCTGAGTGCTCTTGCAAAGCTCTGACCGACCACGACGCGGCTTCGTCGTACCGCCCTGCACAACGCAGAGCCAGCGCAGTCGCCACCTGGAGTTGCGACATCTGCGAGTCCAGCGGACTGAGTCGCATTCCGCGCTCAAGGTGTTGGACGGCGGTCTCGGGATCGCCAATATAAGCCCGTATCCAGCCGCTTGCCTGCCAGCCGACCGCCAGATTTGGATTGAGTGCGAGCGCTCGCTCCGTCAAAGCCAAGCCGAGATCGAGCTCGCCGCCGAGAAAAGCGAGCGTGAACCCACCACCGCAGAGCGGAAGCGCGTCGTCCCTGCCCAACTCCACCGCCTTTCGAGCGAGACGCAGCCCCTCCGCGATTTCCTGTTGGGGGTCGACCATCCAGTTGTTTTGTCTCCGCTTTGCGTAGGTAACAGCCGCCCAAGTGGGAGCGGCGGCGAACTCGGGGTCGAGTTCGATGGCCCGGTAATAGCAGCGCAACGCTTCATCGGAGTCCTTCTTGGCAAAACCGTAGAAGACCGCCATTCCACGAAGATAATAGTCGTAAGCGTCGAGATTCTCGGTTGGCTTTCGCTTGGAACGGTCTATTTCCGCCTGCTCCACCTTCGGCGCTATCTGAGCGACGACCCTCGCCGTGACTTGATCTTGGAGCTCGAAGACATCCTGCAGCTCTCCGTCGAATCGATCCGCCCACAAGTGCGCGCCCGTTACCGCGTCAATAAGCTGGCTGGTAATGCGTATTCGGGTCCCGCTTTTCCGTACACTACCTTCAAGAAGGTAACGCACGCCCAATTCGCGACCCACGCGCCTCACATCCACTGGCCGCCCCTTGTACGCGAAACTTGAATTGCGCGCGATGACGAATAACGACTGGAACTGAGAGAGAGCAGTGATGATCTCTTCGACGACGCCATCAGCGAAATGCTCATGCTCGGTATCGCCGCTCATGTTTTGAAACGGCAGCGCCGCGATCGACGGCTTGTCTGGCAGCTTGAGAAACGACCTATGCGGGCTGGGCGCCGCCGCCTGGTCGTCTGGCCTGGGCGTTATCGAGCTTACGCTGATCATGTAGACTCGCACCGGCCGGGCGATGTTCTTCAGCGCCTTCTCGCCAAGGTCGCGGAACTCCGTTTCGACCCTGCCGCGGACGTGCTCGTAGGCCGAGCCGGAGAGACAGACGCCGCCTGGCTCGGCGATGCCCTCGAGCCGCGCCGCGACGTTGACGCCGTCGCCGAGGATGTCCTCGCCGTCGATCAGCACGTCGCCGAGATGGACGCCGATGCGATAGAGGATGCACTTGTCCTCCGCGACGCCCTTATTGCGCTCGGCCATCAGCTTCTGGATGGCGATAGCGCATTCGACGGCGGCGACGACCGACGGGAACTCGACGAGCACGCCGTCGCCCATCGTTTTGACGATCCGCCCGCCATGGCCGGCGACGAGCGGCCGCGCCGCCTCGCGATGCGCCAACACCGCCCGCGCCGTGCCGACCTCATCCTCGCCCATCAGACGCGAATAGCCGACGATATCGGCGGCGAGGATCGCCGTCAGTTTGCGCTGGCCAGGCTCCGCCATGACGCCCCCTGCCCGAAACTCGCTCACCCTATCATCGCGCTTCGCTATCGTCATAGCGCGGGCCTACCTTCTCGCGGTGAAACGGGGAGAAGGGAATGGCCTTCGCGCATCGCGCAAATCGGCGTAAACTCCCCCCATGACCCGCATTCCTAACTTCTCCGACCTGCCCTTCGTCGCGCCGCATGGCGGCGGACCTGAACCGACCGCCGCGCGTTGGGCGACGCCGGAAGGCATCGAGGTGAAGCCGTTCTATGGGCCGGAAGACCTCGAAGGGATCGATTTCCTCGATACATGGCCCGGCGGGCCGCCTTACGTCCGCGGCCCCTACCCGACCATGTATGTCAACCAGCCTTGGACCATCCGCCAATACGCCGGCTTCTCGACGGCGGAAGATTCCAACGCCTTCTATCGCGCCAATCTCGCGGCCGGCCAAAAAGGCCTTTCCGTCGCCTTCGACCTCGCGACGCATCGCGGATACGATTCAGATCATCCCCGCGTCGCCGGCGACGTCGGCATGGCGGGCGTCGCGATCGATTCGATCTATGACATGCGGACGCTGTTTTCCGGCATTCCGCTGTCGCAGATCAGCGTCTCGATGACGATGAACGGCGCCGTGCTGCCGGTGCTCGCCCTTTTCATCGTCGCGGCCGAGGAACAGGGGGCGCCGATGGCCTCGCTGTCCGGCACGATTCAGAACGACATCCTCAAAGAATTCATGGTGCGCAACACCTATATCTATCCGCCCGCCGCCTCGATGCGCATCATCTCCGACATATTCGCCTTCACCTCCGCGCATATGCCGAAGTTCAATTCGATCTCGATCTCCGGCTATCATATGCAGGAGGCGGGCGCGACGCAGGACCTGGAGCTCGCCTATACGCTCGCCGACGGGCTCGAATATTTGCGCGCCGGGATCGCGGCGGGCCTCGCCATTGACGATTTCGCGCCGCGGCTCTCCTTCTTTTGGGCGATCGGCATGAACTTCTTCATGGAGGTCGCCAAGCTCCGCGCCGCGCGGCTCCTCTGGGCCAATCTCGTCAAAGGCTTCAATCCGAAATCGGAAAAATCGTTGCCCCTGCGCACCCATTGCCAGACCTCCGGCTGGTCGCTGACCGCGCAGGACCCGTTCAACAACATCGTGCGCACCGAGATCGAGGCGATGGCGGCGACGCAAGGCCACACGCAATCGCTGCACACCAACGCTCTGGACGAGGCTTTGGCGCTGCCAACGCCCTTCTCGGCGCGCATCGCCCGCAACACCCAGCTTTTCCTACAGCATGAGAGCGGGACGACGCGGATCATCGACCCTTGGGGCGGTTCGTACTATGTCGAGCGCCTGACCGCCGATCTTGCGAAGAGAGCCAAGGCCCATATCGACGAGGTCGAGGCGCTCGGCGGCATGGCCAAGGCGATCGAGAAGGGCGTGCCCAAGCTGCGCATCGAGGAAGCGGCGGCGCGCGCCCAAGCGCGCATCGATTCTGGACGCCAGGCGGTGATCGGCGTCAACAAGCATCGGCCGGAAGCCGAGCGGCCGATCGAAGTCTTGAAGGTCGACAATGCGGCGGTGCGTGCGCAGCAGATCGAGAAGCTCAGGCGCCTGCGCGCCGAGCGCGACGAGAAAGCGACTGAGACAGCTCTCAAGGCGCTGACCCATGGCGCGCGCGGGACCGGCAATCTTCTCGCGCTGAGCATCGAGGCGGCGCGGGCCAAGGCGACGGTCGGCGAGATGTCGCTGGCTATGGAGAAAGCGTTCGGCAGACATGTCGCCGAAATCAAATCGATCGCCGGCGTCTACCGTCGGGAAGCCGGCGCGGGTGAGGCGACGATCGAGCGCGTGTTGCAAATGACCGCGGCCTTTGAGGAGAATGAAGGGCGGCGGCCGCGCATTCTCGTCGCCAAGATCGGCCAGGACGGCCATGACCGCGGCCAAAAGATCATCGCCTCTGCCTTCGCCGACCTCGGCTTCGACGTCGACATCGGCCCTCTATTTGCAACGCCCGAAGAAGTGTCGCGTCAGGCGGTCGAAAACGATGTCCATATCGTCGGCGTCTCTTCGCTCGCCGCCGGCCACCTCACGCTCGTGCCGGCGCTCAAGGCGGCGCTCGTCAGGGCTGGCCGGCCGGACGCCATGATCGTCGTCGGCGGCGTCATCCCGCCGCAGGATTTCGAGGCGCTTCGAAAAAGCGGCGCCGACGCGATTTTCCCGCCCGGCACGGTGATCGCAGAGGCGGCGGCCAACCTGCTCGAGGCGCTGAACCAACGGCTCGGCTATGCGCAGAGGGGAGCGGCGTAATCCCTTCCCTCCATGAAACGAGGGAAAGGGACTATCCCAGCATCTTCTCAATGTCCCCGGCGATCGCCTCCGGCTTCTCGATCGGCGCGTAGCGCTTGACCACCCTGCCCTCGCGGTCGACCAGGAATTTGGTGAAATTCCATTTGATCGCCTGCGTCCCCAAGAGGCCCGGCGCCTTGGCTTTCAGCGCCTGGTACAAAGGATGCGCGTTGGCGCCGTTGACCTCGGTCTTGGCGAAGAGCGGAAACGTCACGTGGTATTCATCTGAGCAGAATTTACCGATCTCCCTTTCATCGCCCGGCTCCTGACGCCCGAACTGATCGCAAGGGAAGCCGAGGACGACAAGGCCGCGTTCGCGGTATTTCCGGTACAGCGACTCGAGGCCCTCATATTGCGGCGTGAAGCCGCATTTCGAGGCGACGTTGACGACGAGCCGCGTCTTGCCGGCATAGGCGCCGAAGGTCTCTTCCCGCCCATCAATGGTCTTCAGGACGATCACGTCGAGCCCGCTCATTGATGCTCCAAGCGTTGCGATCGGCCCCATCCCTCGGCACAATCGGCCCAAGGTCAAGGCCGTCTTCGAAGACGCTTTCCGAACGCCTATTTCGGGCCGAACAAGTGAAATCCTGGCGCCCGTGCGCCCGTGGTTCACCATGTCACACACTTGTCACCCGCCCTCGATTTAGTGCGGCCTCTTCTTGGCAAAAGGGGCCTTCCGGCGATGACCGCGATCACTGACGTCCAATCCATGCCGGCGCCCGCGGGGCATGGCCGGCCCTCGCTCGACAGACCGATGGACATGAGGACCTTGCTGGTCTTTTTGGCCGTCCTGGCTGGCGGCCTCTTTTTCATGGCCTACAGCATCTATTCCGACGTCTCGACGACCGGCGGCGCCACGAAGGCGATTGCGCCCTATTTGCTGCTCGGCGTCGCTCTGATCATCGCGCTCGGCTTTGAGTTCGTGAACGGCTTCCACGATACGGCCAACGCCGTGGCGACCGTCATTTACACCCATTCGCTTCAGCCGCATGTCGCCGTCATCTGGTCGGGCTTATTGAACCTTCTCGGCGTCGCCACTTCGGCGGGCGCCGTGGCCTTCGGCATCATTTCCCTTCTGCCGGTTGAATTGATCCTGCAGGTCGGCTCGAGCGCCGGCTTTGCGATGGTCTTCGCGCTGTTGATCGCCGCGATCATCTGGAACCTCGGCACATGGTGGCTCGGCCTGCCGGCCTCCTCCTCGCATACGATGATCGGCTCGATCATCGGCGTCGGCGTCGCCAATTCGTTGCTGCGCGGACAGGACGGCACTTCCGGCGTCGATTGGGGCCAGGCGATCAATGTCGGCAACGCCCTGCTCCTTTCGCCGATCTTCGGCTTCGTCCTTTCAGCGCTGTTGCTGCTGATCATGAAGTTCATTGTCCGCAAGCCCGAGCTCTATAAGGCCCCGGCGGACAACTCGCCGCCGCCGTGGTGGATCCGCGCCCTCCTGGTCTTCACCTGCTCGGGCGTCTCCTTTTTCCATGGGTCCAACGACGGCCAGAAGGGCATGGGCCTCATCATGCTGATCCTGATCGGCGTCGTGCCGACATCCTATGCGCTGAACCGCGCGTTGCCGGACAGCTTCATGGGCGCCTTCACGTCCACTTCCGACGCCGCCTCGAAAGTGATCGACGCCAAGGCCGCAGGCTATAACGTGATCGGCGATCCGCGTCCGGTCGTCACCGCCTATGTGCACGACCACACGCTTGCCGACGGCACCTATCCTTCGCTGTCGGTCTTCGTCAAGAATATCGCCGGCGATGTCGAGGGATATGGTTCGCTCGCCAAGGCGCCGCTCGATAAGGTCGGCAACATCCGCAATGACATGTATCTTGCGTCCGAGGCGATTCGGGTCCTGATGAAGGACAAGCAGAGCGAGCTCAAGCCGGACGAAGTGGCGACGCTCAATGCGTACAAGAAGTCGCTCGACTCGTCGACCAAGTTCATTCCGACATGGGTGAAGATCGTCGTCGCGATCGCGCTTGGCCTTGGTACGATGATCGGCTGGAAGCGAATTGTCGTCACCGTCGGCGAGCGTATCGGCAAAGAGCACTTAACCTATGGCCAAGGCGCGGCGGCGGAGCTCATCGCCATGGCGACGATCGGCGCGGCCGACGGTCTGGGCCTGCCGGTTTCGACGACCCACGTTCTGTCGTCCGGCGTCGCCGGGACGATGCTGGCGAACGGCTCGGGAATTCAGCTCTCGACCCTGCGCAATATCGCGCTCGCTTGGGTGCTGACGCTTCCCTGCGCGATGATTTTGTCGGGCGTGTTGTTCACGATCTTCCGCAACATCTTCTGACCGCTCGCTGGAAGGGCGCCGCCGGGATCCATGTCGATCCCGCCGCGGCGCCCGCCAACGAGGCGGGAACCGTCGCGGGCGTCTGCTGGTTTCCCGCGCGGCGATTGTCTAAGATCGCCCGCCCGCGCGGGAGCTTAGCATGCCGACAATCGACGATGTTTTAGCAAAAATCGACGCCAACCAAGATCGCGCGCTCGATCGCTTGTTCGCGCTTCTCGCTATTCCCTCGGTTTCAACCGATCCGGCTCACGCCAAAGATTGTCTTCGCGCGGCCGATTGGCTGGTCAAGGAATTGCAGGCGCTAGGCTTTGACGCCGGCCTTCGCGACACCGATGGCAAGCCGATGGTGATCGGCCACGCCAAGGCGACGCGACGCGACGCGCCGCATGTACTTTTCTATGGCCATTACGACGTTCAACCGCCGGAGCCGTTGGAGCTGTGGCAAAAGCCGCCCTTCGAGCCGCGGCTCGCCGAAACGCCGACCGGCCCGCGCATCGTCGCGCGCGGGGCCTGCGACGACAAGGGTCAATTGATGACCTTCCTCGAAGCCTGCCGCGCCTTTCGCGAGACGGGAGGCCTGCCTTGCGACATCAGCGTCTTGTTCGAAGGCGAGGAGGAAATCGGTTCGCCCTCGTTGCCCGCTTTCATGGCGAAGAACGGCCGCGAGCTCAAGGCGGACGTCATGCTGGTCTGCGACACCGGCATGTGGGACCGCGCGACGCCGGCGATCACCACGATGCTGCGCGGCCTCGTCTTCGAGGAAGTCATCCTCCGCGGCGCCAATCGCGATCTGCATTCGGGCCTCTATGGCGGCGCGGCGATCAACCCGATACGCGTCTTGTCGCGCGTCCTTAGCGAGCTGCACGATGAGAACGGCGCGGTGACGCTGCCCGGCTTTTACGACGGCGTTGAAGAATTGCCCGAAGAGATCGCCGCGCAATGGCGCGAGCTCGATTTCAACGAAGAGAAGTTCTTGGACGAGGTCGGTCTCTCCGTTCCCGCCGGCGAGAAAGGCCGCAGCGTGCTCGAGATGATCTGGTCACGGCCGACCTGCGAAATCAACGGGATCGTCGGCGGCTATATCGGCGCCGGATCAAAGACGGTGTTGCCGGCCCAAGCCAGCGCCAAAGTCTCGTTCCGTCTTGTCGGCCGCCAAAGCCCTGAAAAAATCTCGCAAAGCTTTCGCAACTTCGTCAAAGCGCGGCTGCCGGCCGACGTGAAGGCGGAATACATTAGCCACGCTTCGAGCCCGGCGATCGCCGTGTCGACCAAAAGCGAGGCGCTGCGTCGGGCGCGCCGCGCGCTCGAAGGCGAATGGGGCAAGCCGCCGGCCCTGATCGGATCGGGAGGCTCCATTCCGATTGTCGGGGCTTTCAAGCGCGAATTGAACATGGATGCGCTGCTGGTCGGCTTCGCGCTTCCCGACGACGCGGCCCATTCGCCCAACGAGAAATACGAGCTCTCGTCCTTTCGCAAGGGCGCGCGGTCCTGGGCGCGCATCCTGACGGCGATCGCTTCTTGAGCCTGCGCCCCGGCGTCGGCTGCGGCGCGGCAATCCTGAGCGAAGGTCGCATTTTACTGGTCGAGCGCCGTACAGCGCCCGAGGCAGGATGCTGGAATTTGCCCGGCGGCAAGGTTGATTTTCTCGAGCGGACGGAAGCGGCGGTGCGCCGTGAGATCGAAGAGGAGATCGGCGTCGCCTTGACCCTTGGCCCTCTGCTTTGCCTGATCCAGATGATCGGCATCGACGGCCAGCATTGGGTGTCGCCGGTCTATCAAGCGGCCATCGCGGGCGGCGAACCGGTCAATTGCGAGCCGGACAAGATTTCAAGAATTGGCTGGTTTGCGCTCGATGCGCCGCCGGAGCCGCTGGCCTTGGCGGCAAAAGGGGCGATCGAGGCGCTGCGGGCCGAGAGGCGGTAAGATTTTCGATCAAGGTTTCGCCAATGACGACAAAGTTTCGGCGTAAGGTCAGGACAGATCTGGCGCATACTAGCCGCCAGAGGCCGGCGCCGGGCGCTGGGCGGCTCTCCCGTCCGGCGACGGCGCCGGGGCGTCAACACTTGAACGCATCCCCAGCCATGACAATGTAAGCGGGCGCTTTTCGCGCTGACTCAAGAAATCCTTATGCCGGAAAGTCAAACCAACCGAAGGCTCGCGGCGATTTTGGCGGCCGACGTCGTCGGCTATTCACGCCTGATGGCCGCCAATGAAGGCGGCACGCTCGCCGCGCTGAAACAATTCAGAGAAAGCCTGTTCAACCCCGCAGTCGCTTCCCACAACGGCCGCATCGTCAAGCTGATCGGCGATGGCGCGTTGGTGGAGTTCGCCAGCGTCGTCGACGCGGTTGAATGCGCCGTCGCGGTGCAGAACGCCGTCGCGGCCCGTATATTGCCGCCGGACCAGCCGGCGATCCAATTGCGCATCGGCGTCAATCTCGGCGACGTCATCATCGACGACGACGACATTTACGGCGACGGCGTCAATGTCGCAGCGCGGCTCGAGCCGCTCGCCGAGCCGGGCGGCGTTTGCATTTCCTCCATCGTCCATGAAGGCGTCGGCAATCGCATCGACAGCGCGTTCAGAGATTATGGCCAGGTTCAGGTCAAGAATATCGACCGGCCGATCTCCATCTGGAAATGGCGACCGGGCGACGCCGCCCTCGCCGCGTCGCCGAAGGCGCCCAAGCGCGAGACAAAAAGCGCCGCGCCGTCGATCGCCGTGCTGCCTTTCGACAACATGTCGGGCGACCCGGGCCAGGACTATTTCAGCGACGGCGTCGCCGAGGACATTATCACCGATCTCGCCAAAGTGGCGGGCCTGATTGTCATCGCCCGGAATTCCAGCTTCGCCTATAAGGGAAAAAAGTTCGACATCCGGGAAATTGCGCGCGAGCTCAACGTTCACTTCGTGCTCGAAGGCAGCATTCGCCATGCCGCCAAGCGCGTGCGCGTGACCGCTCAGCTCATTGACGCCACCACGGGCGCGCATCTCTGGGCCGAGCGTTATGACCGCGACTTGACCGACATCTTCGCGGTGCAGGACGATCTGACGCAGCGGATCGTCAGCGCGCTGAAGGTCACGCTCAGCCCGGCGGAAAAGGCGCGGCTCGCCGACGGCGCGCCCGCCAACGTCGATGCGCATGATTGCTTCCTGCGCGCCCGCGAGCTTCTGCTCGGCGCGACCCAGAACCGCGAGACCTTCGAGCAGGCGGTGGCGCTGCTCGGCCGCGCGATCGAATTCGATCCGAACTATGCGCAAGCCTATTCCGGCCTCGCTTGGGCTCATGTCCTCGACTACACGAACCAATGGACCGGCGACGCCGAAAGCGCGCTCGTTGTCGCCGGGCGCTTCGCCGATCAAGCGGTCGAAAAGGACCCGCGCGAGCCGCTCGCCCATTTCTCGAGGGCCATGGTCGCGGGACGTCAAGGCGACTTCGCTCGCGCGGTCGTCGACGCCAACGTCGCTTTGGCGCTGAGCCCCAATTTCGCGCCGGCGCGCGGGCTGCTCGCCAGTTTCGAGCTCTTCGCCGGGCGGCCGCTCGAAGCGATCGCCCAAATGGAGCGCAATGCGCGGCTCGACCCGGTGGTCAGCCAGCAGGGCCTTCAATTCCTCGGTTTGGCCTATCTGGCGGCCGGCAAATACGAAAACGCGGCGGCGATTTTCAAACAGCGTCTCGCGCTCGCGCCGAAATCCGATTCGGCCCGCTCTCTTCTCGCTTCGGCGCTCGGCCACATGGGCGAGATCGAAGAAGCCCGTCGCGTCTGGGACGAGCTCAAGGCGATCAATCCGAGCTATTCCTTCGCACGGCATTTGAGCCGGTTGCCGTTCCAGCGGCAAGAAGACGTCAAGGGCTTCGCCGAAGGCCTCGTCAAGGCAGGATTGCCGACCGACTGAGCCGTTGCGCCTTTCTCGCGGCAGCTGCGCGAGCGCCGGGGGTTGACCTTCCCAGCCAAACGCGCATTCGTGACCGTTCCGACGGTCACCTGTTCTTCTCCCGCTCCCAAGAGCCGCAATGTCCACTTGGTCTCAGACGCTCACCTATCTCGACGGCGAATGGTTCGAGGGCAACAAGCCGATCATCGGCCCGCGCACGCACGCCTTCTGGCTCGGCTCCAGCGTTTTCGACGGCGCTCGCGCCTTTGAAGGCGTAACGCCCGACCTCGATCAGCATTGCGCCCGCCTCAACCGCTCGGCCAAGGCGATGTGGCTGAAGCCGATCATGAGCGACGAAGCGATCCATCAGCTCGCGCTCGAAGGCGTGAAGAAGTTTTCGCCGGGCGCCGCGCTTTATATCCGGCCGATGTATTGGGCGGAGCGCAATGGCCCGACTTCGGTGCCGCCCGATCCGGAATCGACGCGCTTCTGCCTCTCGATCTATGAAGCGCCCTTGCCGCAGCCGACCGGCGTCGCCATCACCCGCTCGCCCTATCGCAAGCCGACCGCGGAAACCATGCCGATCAACGCCAAGGCCGGCTGCCTCTACCCGAACAATGCGCGGGCGCTGATGGAGGCCAATCAGCGCGGCTTCGACAATTGCCTTCTCGCCGACATGCTCGGCAATGTCGCGGAACTCGCCACCGCCAATATCTTCATGGCCAAGGACGGCGTCGTCTATACGCCGTCGGCGAACGGGTCGTTTCTCAACGGCGTCACCCGTCAGCGGGTGCTGAAGCTCCTGCGCGCAAAGGGATGCGAGGCGGTCGAAACCACCCTCTCCTTCGCAGACTTCGACGAAGCCGACGAAATCTTCTACGTCGGCAATTTCGCGAAAGTCGCGCCGGTGAGACGCATCGACAATCGCGATCTCCAGCCGGGTCCCTTCTATCGAAAGGCGCGCGAGCTCTACTGGGAATATGCGCATTCGTGAAGGGTCTCGCGTCGAACCTGGCCCCAAGAGCGCTCGAATAGGACAGGACATGAGATCGGCGCTGATTGCAGCGCTACGTTCTTATTGATTGCTCGGCGAGCATTTTGCGCGAGATGAATTCGCCCTCGGTCGGAATCTCATTCGTGGTGACCAATAATTTGATTTCCCTGCCTACCGCTATATTCTTCGGTAGCTAGCGTTTAACCGCGCGCCGCCGGGAGTTTCGCCAATGCGCATGTTGCGCCTTGCTCTGGTCGCGGTTCTGGCCCTCGCCCTCGCGACGAGCGCAGCGCGCGCCGACAGTCCTGTCGTCGTCTTCGCCGCAGCGAGCCTGAAGACGGCGCTCGATGAAACCGCCACCGCCTTCCATGGCGCCGGCGGCGCCGACGCCAAGATCAGCTACGGCGGTTCGCTGGCGCTGGCGCGGCAAATGGAGCAAGGGGCGCCCGCGGACATCTTCATATCCGCCGACGAGGACTCGATGGACGAGGCCGCCAAGGGCAAGGCGATCAAGCCGGAGAGCCGGTTCGATTTTCTGGCCAACACGTTGGTGATCGTCGCCAACAAATCCTCGCCATTGCAGACCCTTCCGTTAACGGAGGCTGACGTCAGCGCCGCGCTCGGCTCGGGCAAGCTCGCGACGGGCGAAGTCAGTTCGGTGCCGGTCGGCAAATACGCCAAGGAGGCGCTGACCAATCTGAAGCTATGGGACGCGGTCTCGCCGCATCTGGCGATGACCGACAATGTGCGCGCAGCGCTTGCCTTTGTGGCGCGTGACGAAGCGCCGCTCGGCATCGTCTATGCGACAGACGCGGCCGCCGAGCCTGCCGTCAAGGTGGTGGCGACCTTTCCCGATCCCTCCCACAAGCCGATCGTCTACCCAGCGGCGCTCAGCGCGACGAGCGCCAATCCTGACGCGGTGAAGCTCCTTGATTTTTTGCGCTCGCCCGCGGCGCGCGAGATATTCGCCCGGCAGGGCTTTAAGCCTCCCCCTGAAAAGTAACGGAGAATTTAATGAAGATTAGCGCGCGCAACGTGATAAAAGGCGTGATCGTCGAAGTGGTTAGGGGCCAGACGACCGCTCATGTGCGGATCGACGCCAATGGGACGATCATCACAGCCTCGATCACCAATGAATCCGTCGACGAATTGCGCCTCGCCAAAGGCATGGCGGCCTATGCGGTGATCAAAGCCTCGGACATGATGGTGGCGACGGATTAAAGAGGGGTTGGAAGGGTCGATGCGCAAGTCTTTCGGCGCCGTTGCATTTGCGCTCATCGCCCTTTCGCTTTGCGCGGATCCTTTGCGGGCCGAGGACGCCGCGAAGGATAAGACCGCCGCGGCCTGCAGCGGCTTCGCTTGGCCGATCGAGCGCGAGCGCGGGTGGTTCGCCGCAGAGCTCGCGCGGACGCCGTCAGGCGCTCGAGTCGTCAAGACGGATGAAGCGTTCCTGCTCGCCCTGAAGCCGACCAAGACGATCAATTTCGTCTTTGCGCCCGAGCGCCCGCCCAAGCCTGACAGCTACAGCGGCGATGTCGTCATCGCCGGCGTCGCCGCGCCGGGCTTGTACCAAATTACGCTGTCGGACGAAGCTTGGATCGACGTCTTCGAAAACGACGTACGCCTGAAGTCCGCCGCCTTCACCGGGCAGAAGGATTGTCCCGGCGTGCGCAAGAGCGTGCGCTTTGATCTGGCCCCCGGGTCGCCCATAACAATCCAGATCAGCAATTCGGTAAAGGATTCGATCAAGGTCGCGATCGCGCCTCCGTCGTGAGGCTGAGCCGCCCCGCGCCTCGGCGGCGTGGGGCCCTCGTCGTGACGGAGCGCGGCATGTACCGGCGCGCCCCTTCCGTCAAATCGGCCTTCCCGCGATAGGAGGCAGGTACGGGTTCTAGCTCGGCGATTTCGCCAGTTGCCCTCGCGGCCGCGCGCCGCTAGCGTCTCGCCACGACTTTAAGTTCGAGCGGAGGCCGGCCAATGACGACCCACGTGCATCAGTTCATGTGCTTGAAGGACAATTTCGGCGCTCTGATCCATGATTCGACGACCGGCGCGACCGCCTCGATCGACGCGCCGGACGCCGACGCCGTCATCGCCGCCGCCGCCTCCAAAGGTTGGCAAATCACTGATCTCTTGATCACGCATCATCACGCCGATCACGTGCAGGGCGTTCCAGGCTTAAAGGCGCGCTTTCCGAACCTGCGCATCGCCGGGCCGGCGAAGGAGGCGGCGCGGATCGGCGGCATCGATACTGTCCTTGCGGAAGGAGATCTCGCCGAGGTCGGCGATATCGCGGCGAGGGTCATCGAAACGCCGGGTCATACGGCCGGCCACATCATCTATTGGTTCGAGGAGGACGAAATCGCCTTCTGCGGCGACACATTGTTCGCGCTCGGTTGCGGACGCGTGCTCGAGACGCCGATGGCGGTGATGTGGAGCTCTTTGCTCAAGGTCGCCAACCTTCCCGGCGAGACCGAGGTCTACTGCGGCCACGAATATACCGAGAATAACGCGCGCTTCGCCCTGACGATCGAACCGGACAATGTGGCGCTGAAGGCGCGCGTCGACGAGATCGCAAAGCGACGCGCGAAGGGCGAAGCGACCCTGCCGACGACCATCGCGGCCGAACTCGCCGCCAATCCGTTCTTGCGCGCGGAGGAGCCGAAGGTTCAAGCGCGTCTCAAGATGAGCGGCGCCGATCCCGCCGCGGTCTTCGCCGAGATTCGCGCGCGCAAGGACCGGTTCTGACGCCGCGGGCGGCATTTATCCTTGGGATTAAGGCAAAGCATTCGCGCCGCCTTTACCACTGGTTAACCACTCGCGCCCATGCTCGTTGACCGAGCGGGCGCTAGAGGCCCTGAGGTCGCCTGCGACATAGGGCTAACCCATTTGACAAATCAGGATTTTTCTGGCGTTGGCCGCTCGATCCTCCGGAAGCCCCTCGCCGAAACGCAAAGCCTCGCCGCGCCGAGCGCAGGCCGGCGTGTCGCCGACGCCGCGAAGGGTCGGCCCGAGCCGCGCGATATCCTCAATTCGATCAGCGCTGTCGTCTATGACTGGGATCTTCTGACCGATCGGGTCGCCTGGGGCGCGAACGTCGGCGAAGTGCTCGGCGATTTCGCCCAGACCATGCTCGAGAGCGGCGACGCTTTCGCCGATCTCGTCGCGCCGCAATCGGAGCTGACGCGCTTTCAAGCGATCCTCCACAACGGCCGCGTCGCCAGCGAGGAAGGCGCGCCCTATCGCGCCCAATACCACCTCATGAAGGAGAGCGGCGGCACGGCGGCAGTCGAGGATTTCGGCCGTTGGTTCGCCGACGCCTCAGGCCGGCCGGCGCGCGCCCATGGCGTTGTCCGGCTCATCGCCGATCGCAGCGACAAAGACGCCTCGCGCGCCGCTTCGCCCCGCGACCAACTGACCGGCGCCCTTGGACGAAACCGTCTCATCGAGCATATCAACGAGCAATTCTCCGCGCCTAAGCGCGGTCAGGCGCAATTTGCGGTGCTGATCATCGGAATCGACCAGCTCGCCGCGCTTAACCAGCGATATGGGTACGACATCGCCGACGAGGCGATCGTGAATTTGGCCAGCCGGCTTCGCGATTGCGTGCGCGCAACGGACGTCCTTGCTCGTTACGTCGGAGGAAAGTTCGCGATCGTCCTCGACAATTGCGACGAGGAGCAATTCGGCTTGCTGTCCCGCCGCATTTTGCAGTCCGTTTCGAGCAAGCCGATTCACGTCTGCGACCGCGACGTCGTCATTTCGTTGAGAATTGGCGCGGCGCTCGCGCCAAAGCACGGCCGCAGCGCTCAGGCTCTCTTGCAGCGGGCGGAGGAGGCCTATGAATTCGCGTGCCGAAGCCGCAGCGGGCGCGTCGCGCTCTTTACGGCGACGCTCGCTTCGCGCAGCGCCGAGGCGCGCACGACCTCGATCAGCGACGAGATCGCCGCGGCCTTAAACGATCGCCGCATTGTCGCGGCGTACCAGCCCGTCGTTCCCGCTCGCCGAGGCAAACATCGGTACTATGAGGCCTTGGCCCGCATTCGCGACGGCTCTGGCATTTTGGCGGGGCCTACGGCGATCCTGCCAATTGCTGAAAAAACCGGCCTCATCGCGCAAGTCGATCAACGCATGTTGGAGCTCGCCTTGAAACGGCTCGTCGCGGAGCCCGACCTCATCGTCGCGGTCAACGCGTCGCCGACCACGATGTTCGAACCCGAATGGATCGAGCGTTTCTCGGCGACGCTCGCCGCCCACCCGGGCGCGGTCGATCGACTGATCCTCGAGGCGCCCGAAAGCGTAACGCTCGGCGATCTGGAGAAAACTTCACAGCTCTTGGGCCAAGTGAAGGATCTCGGCGTTCGGATCGCCATTGATGATTTCGGCGCCGGCCACACGTCATTCCGCAGTTTGCGCAGTCTGGGCGTCGACATCGTCAAAATCGACGGCGCCTTCATTCAGAATATCGCGCGCTCCGCCGACGATCGTTTCTTTGTGCGCACGCTTGTCGATCTCGCCCGTCACCTCAAAGTGGAAACGGTCGCCGAATGGGTGGAGGACGCCGAGGCCGCGCGCATCTTGAGCGAATGGGGCGTCGACTATCTGCAGGGCCATCATCTCGGTCTTGCCGAAACGCATGACGAGCCACAGGCCGAGCCTGCGCCGGTCGTTTCCGTCGCTTTCGGTTAGGGCCGCGGGCCCTTCTCAGCCTTTGTTGGTTAGGCTGTCGAGCCGCTTTTGCACGTCGGACAATTGCTTCTTCAATTCGTCGAAGTCGGAATTGGCGTTGGCTTTCTCCGACGGCGACGCGACGGGACTCGCCGGCGGGCGGGCGCCGGTGAAGGGCGTGAACACCGTCAGAGCTTGCGAGAAGGCCGCCAAATTCTTACGCGTCATTTCCTCGAGCGCATCGAATGGCGAGGCGCCGAAGGCGCGCCGCATCTCATCGCGGAACTTCTGCTGCTCGCCTGAGAACTTGCCGATTGAAAACTCCAAATAGCTCGGCAGCAAGGCTTGAACGCTGTCGCCGTAAAAGCGGATCAACTGACGCAGGAAGGTCGCCGGCAGCAGCGACTGGCCCTCTTTGCCCTCCTGTTCGAAGATGATCTGCGTCAGCACGGAACGGGTGATGTCCTCGCCGGACTTGGCGTCGAAGACCACGAAGTCCTCGCCGGATTTCACCATAGCCGCGAGATCCGCCAAGGTCACGTAGGCGCTGGAAGCTGTGTTGTACAGACGCCGATTGGCGTATTTCTTGATGGTGGTTGGCGTCGAGGGCGACGGATTCTGGTCGGTCATGGGTACGGGCTTCCCAACTCTTGCTGATCCTAGGACCTGAGGAGAACGATAGGCGGTTTTCGTCTTCGCCGGAACCTAAATCCGTCACAACCGGTCACGAAACGTGAATTTTCTGGCAAAAAGCAGCGTCCGACCCGCACCGGGCGGCCGGAATTCGGCTGTTCTGGCACGGCTGCCGCGCTCTCTCCGCCCCTTTCGCCACGGGATCGCCGATAGTATATGACCGAACGAGCGCTCGGGATTGATCGGCGATCGACGGGCGAAGAATCTTTCAAGGAGTCCGTCCATGTCTGCGACCGATATCGTCATTGTCAGCGCCACCAGAACGGCGGTCGGCTCCTTCAATGGAGCGTTTGGCGCGACGCCTGCCCATGAATTGGGCGCGGTGGCGGTGAAGTCGGCGATTGAGCGCGCGAAGATCCAAGCGGCCGATGTCGACGAAGTGATCCTCGGTCAGATCTTGCAAGCTGGGCAGGGGCAGAACCCCGCGCGCCAGGCGGCGATGAAGGCGGGCGTGCCGCAGGAAAAGACCGCCTTCGCGATCAACCAGGTCTGCGGCAGCGGCCTCAGAGCGGTGGCGCTCGGCGCGCAGCAAATCGCCCAAGGCGACGCCGCGATCATTGTCGCGGGCGGCCAGGAATCCATGTCGCTCGCTCAGCACGCTGCGCATCTGCGCGGCGGCGTGAAGATGGGCGAATTGAAGCTGATCGACACGATGTTGAAGGACGGCTTGATCGACGTCTTCCAAGGCTATCACATGGGCGTCACGGCCGAGAACGTTGCGACGAAATGGCAGATCAGCCGCGAAGACCAGGATCGTTTCGCCGTCGCTTCGCAAAACAAGGCGGAAGCGGCGCAGAAGTCCGGCCGCTTCAAGGATGAGATCACGCCGGTCACCGTGCCCTCGCGCAAAGGCGACATCATCGTCGATCAGGACGAGTTCATCCGCCACGGCGTCGATTATGCGTCGGTCGCGAAATTGAAGCCGGCTTTCGCCAAGGACGGCACTGTGACCGCAGCCAACGCCTCGGGCATCAACGACGGCGCGGCGGCGCTCGTTCTGATGAGCGCCGGCGAAGCCAAGAGCCGCGGCCTGACGCCGATCGCCCGCATCGTCTCCTGGGCGACGGCCGGCGTCGATCCGGCGGTCATGGGAACGGGGCCGATCCCGGCCTCGCGCAAGGCGCTCGACAAGGCAGGGTGGAAGGTCAAGGACCTCGAACTCGTCGAGGCCAACGAGGCTTTTGCGGCCCAGGCCTTAGCTGTCAACAAGGACATGGGCTGGGACCCCGCCATCGTCAACGTCAACGGCGGCGCCATCGCGATCGGCCATCCGATCGGCGCATCGGGGGCGCGGGTGCTGGTGACCTTGCTGCACGAGATGACGAGACGCCACGCCAAGAAAGGCCTCGCCACGCTTTGCATCGGCGGCGGCATGGGCATCGCGCTGACCGTCGAGCGGTAAGCGTAAAGCGAAGCTTAGACTGCCGGGCGGCGATTGTCGGACGGACGCCAGCGCCGCCCTAAAGGAAACAAAGAAGAAGCGCCAATCAATGCGGCGCTGAGGAAACGCAAAAAGGGGGCGCCTATGGCGAGGGTTGCGGTTGTCACCGGGGGCACGCGCGGCATCGGCGCGGCCGCGTCCAAGGCGTTGCATGCGGCCGGCTACAAAGTCGCCGCGACCTATCACGGCAATG
>DATGHD010000402.1:0-2520 GCA_035308145.1 Roseiarcus sp. | reverse complement strand
TGCTTGATCAGCATACACGTCCATCTGACCTTTCCGCCAAATCACCGCTCACTTTGGCGAGATAATCGGCGGCCTCTGGCGTCAAAGGTCGACGCCTTCGCGCCGCAATTCCTGCATGAGGCCGGTGCGCTCACGATACGAGCCCGCCTGAAGCGGCAGGGCGTTGATGACGGCGCCGGTGTCGTAGAGGATGTCGGTTTCGATCTCCGCGATCTTGCCCATTTCCTCGCCGAAGCCGGTCAGGTCCTTGAGAAACACCGCCACATCGTAGTCGGAATCCGGGCGCGCATCTCCGCGCGCGCGGGAGCCGAACAGCACCACGCGCCCGACGCGCGCGCCATAGATTTCGTCGAGCGCGGCGCGGAACCGGCTCAAGATGGGGTCAGCGATCGAGCCATGAATTACGCAATATGCCACAAAACCTCAGGTCAAGGGATGGCGCTTCTTTCTTGCCAAGTGGGAAGGCCGGCCCGTTATCATAATTTTCTTGCTAAAGAAATTTATGACCTATAATATTTCCTAGGATGCGAATGAAGCCATGCCAGCTCCGCCTCAGCTAGAGTCTCCCAAAGAGCAAGCCGCCGTTGTCGCCAAGGCCGCCTTGCGCGCCGCCACTCAGCTCAAAATTCCCAATCGCCTCCTGGCCCAGATCATTGGCGTTTCGGAGGCGTCCGTTTCGAGGGCCGCGCAGGGCGCCTTTCGTCTCGACGGCAAGCCGCTGGAACTCGCCCTCCTGTTCATCCGCCTGTTCCGGTCGCTCGACGCGATCGTCGGCGGCGACGCGGCGACGGCGGCAAGCTGGATCAGAGCGGACAACATCGCGCTCGGCGCCAAGCCGATCGACCTCATCCAGCGCGTGCCGGGCCTGACCGATGTCATCGCCTATCTGGACGCCCGCCGCGCTATCGTCTGAGCGTAGACGGCGCGAAAGCGATTGCTGGCGTCTCGTCGAGGCTCAGCATCGGGTCTCGACATTGAAGCTCACCGACACGCTGGCCGAACAGGCCCTGCTGGAAGACCTGCTGGAGGAGACGAAGCCAAGGCTTCCCCCCGAGGCGCAGGGCTTGCACTATCTCATGGCCGCGCCCTTTCGCTACGGCGCGCCCTATCCGATCGGCTCGCGCTTCCGGCGGGCCGGCAAGACTTTGGGCGTCTTCTACGGGGCCGAGCGGCCGCAAACGGCGGTCGCGGAAATCGCCTTTCATCGTCTTATGTTCTATGCGGAATCGCCGGGAACGCCCTGGCCTGCAAACGCCGCCGAATACACGGCCTTCAACGCGCCGGTCAGAACCTCGGCGGCGCTCGATCTCACCCTGCCGCCGCTCGATCGCGATCAGGCGCTTTGGACGGATTTGCGAAATTACGAGCCCTGCCAGGCGCTGGCCGAGGCCGCGCGATCCGCCGGCGTCGATCTCATCGGCTATTCTTCGGTGCGCGATCCGGGCCGCGGCTCAGCGCTCGCCCTGCTCACGCCCGGCCCCTTCGTCGGCTCGGAGCCACAAAAGTTCGAAACCTGGCGCATAAGAGTGGGACCCTTCGGCGCCCAGGCGATCCGGGAATTTCCCGCGGAGCGGCACGAATTTTCGCGCGAAGCTTTTGCCGCGGATAGCCGGGTCGCAAATATGACATGGGAGCGACGAGCCAATTGAGAACCCGCGCCCTCAAGACCTTTGCCCGGCCTCGATCGCCCGGCTACAACTCTGCCCGCCATGTCCCGTCGCATCGACTATTATTTTTCACTGACCAGCCCCTGGGCCTATATCGGCCATCGGCTCTTCGCCGATCTCGCGCGACGCCATGGCGCCCAGATCGTCTATCGCCCGGTCGCGCTGACCGAAGTCTTCGCCGAAACCGGCGGACTGCCGCTCGCCAAACGCCACCCGGCGCGTCAGGCCTATCGGATGGTCGAGCTCAAGCGTTGGCGCGAGAAGCGCGGGCTCGCCTTTCACTTGAAACCCAAGCATTGGCCCTTCGACCCTGGCCTTGCTGACCGCGTCATCCTCGCAATCGTTTCAGTCGGCGGCGATCCCGGCCTCTTCGCGCAAATGGCCTTCATTGCGATCTGGGAGCAGGAACAGAATCTCGCCGATCCGGCGACATTGACGCGGCTGTTGCGCGATGGGGGCTACGACGCCGACGCGATTCTTAGCCGCGCCGAGCAGCCGGACATCCGCAGGGCGTACGAACAAAATCGCTTGGCGGCCGTCGAGGCCGGCGTCTTCGGCTCGCCTTCCTATGTGCTCGACGGCGAGGTGTTCTGGGGCCAAGATCGGCTCGACCTTCTCGAAGACGCGCTGAAAAGCGGCCGCAGCGCCTATTCCGCCGAGGCCGCCCAGCGGTGAGCGAACCCGCTTCCGCCGCGTCAATCCCGTCGGTCATTTCAGCGCGATCCTTACGCAAGCTCTTCAAGCGCACGCTTGCCGTCGACGACATCTCGTTCGAGATCGCGGCGGGCTCGACGACCGGCCTGCTCGGCGGCAACGGCGCCGGTAAGACGACGACGATCGGCATGATCATGGG
>DATGHD010000401.1:0-22227 GCA_035308145.1 Roseiarcus sp. | reverse complement strand
TGGCGGGGCTGTTCTTCGGCCTCTCCTTCGGCCTCGGCGGCGTCGGGGCGGCTGTGCTCGGCGAAGTCGCCGATTGGACCAGCATCGGCTTCGTCTACCAGGTCTGCGCCTATCTGCCGGCGATCGGGCTGCTGACTTACTTTCTGCCGGACGTCAGGACGCGGAGAGGGTAAATCCCTTCGCGAAGCAGGAAACTGCCGCCGATCAAGCGCGCATCATTCGAGATCGGCCGGCGCATGGCGCGCCAGATCCATCGCGTCGTGGAGTATTCGCAGCACTTCGATCACTTGGCCGGCCCTTGCTCGGTACATGATGAAGTGTCGGCCACGCCGCCCGTGGCGGGCGACGTGAAGGGTGCGCAGACCTGGAAGGATTTCCTCGCGGGCGACGCTTGCGAGCGCGTCCGGACCGTCTGCCAGCGACGCCAGCGCTTCGAGCAGCGTCGCCTGATAGATTTCGACCTGCTTTTCCCCGAACCTCTCTCGAGTCGATTTCAGGATGCGGATGAAATCCTTCTCGGCCTCGGCGCCGAGGCGGATACGCCAGCGCGGTTTAGGCAAAACCTATCGCGCCTCGGCGCGGACGCGCTCGGCGAGATCGTTGAGATGGGCAGCCATCGCTTCGGCGTTAGCAAACTCTTTGAAGCGGCCGCGATCGAGCGCCTCGGCGCCCAGCCGTGCGGCGGCGCGCAAAGCGTCGAGTTTGGCGGCCTCCTCTGCTTCGCGCCGCTCCACTAGCCGCAACCCCTCGCGCAGCACCTCGCTGGCGTTCTGATAGCGCCCACTTTGCACGAGGGATTCGATGAGACTTTCCTGATGATCGCTGAGGACAACGTTACGGGTGGGCATGAGCCTGTCTCCAGCGCTCATCATAGCCAGCTCTGGCATAATATGCCAATGAGCCGATCGGCGAACTATTTTGCAACACGCCGGACGGGCGCTTTGAGCGGAGGCGGACGCTCAATCTGCGACGCCGTCTCCCCCTTGGAACAAACCCAGAAACATGATTCCTGGTGGCCATGGTCGCCACAGCGATTCGCGAGCGCTCCATTTCGAGCGAGCTGAACGACGCGCAAAGAAGCGCCGTCGAGCATGGACTTGGCGATTCCAATGGCCCCTCGCCGCTGCTGGTCGTCGCCGGCGCCGGGGCCGGCAAGACCAATATGCTCGCCCATCGCGTCGCCCGGCTGATCCTCGAGGGCACCGATCCCAACCGCATCATGCTGGCGACCTTCTCGCGCCGCGCGGCGGGCGAGCTCAACGCCCGCGTCCGGCGCCTTCTCGCTAAAAACCTTTCGCAAGGCGCGGCTGAGGCGGCGACGCCGGCCTATAGCGGCACCTTTCATTCGATCGGCGCGCGGCTCTTACGCGACTATGCCGAGCGGCTCGGCCTCGAGCCGGGCTTCACCATCCATGATCGCGAAGACTCAGGCGATCTCTTCAACCTGGTGCGCCACGAGCTCGGCCTGTCCGAGAAGAAGGAACGCTTTCCGACCAAGGGAACGTGCCTTTCCATCTACTCGCGGGCGGTCAACGCCAAGGCCGATCTCGGCGAGACGCTTGGGCGTCATTTTCCCTGGTGCGCCGCGCATGAAAAGGAGCTGCGCAGCCTTTTCGCCGGCTATGTCGAAGCCAAGCAGCGCCAAAGCGTGCTCGATTACGACGATCTCCTCCTCTATTTCGCCCAGATGATGCAGGTCGAAGCGATCGCCGCCGAGGTCGCCGGCCGCTTCGATCATCTCCTTGTCGACGAGTACCAGGACACCAACCGGCTCCAGCACGACATCGTTCTGGCGCTTCGCCCCAAGGGGCGCGGCCTGACCGTGGTCGGCGACGACGCTCAGGCGATCTATTCCTTTCGCGCCGCGACGATCAGCAACATCCTCGATTTTCCGAATGCTTTCGATCCGCCGGCGCGGGTCGTCACGCTCGATCGGAACTACCGCTCCTCGCAAGCGATCCTCGACGCCTCCAACGCGGTGATCGCTTTGTCGCCGCAGCGCTTCGCCAAGAATCTCTGGACCGACCGCGCCGGCGGCTTAAAGCCGGTCCTGGCGACGGTCGGCGAGGAAGGCGATCAGGCGCGCTATGTGGCGACGAAGGTCCTTGCCGCGCGCGAAGCCGGCGCAAGACTCAAGTCGCAGGCGGTGCTGTTTCGCGCTTCCGCCCATAGCGCTGCGCTCGAGCTCGAATTGACCCGGCGCAACATTCCTTTCGTCAAATATGGCGGTTTGAAATTCCTCGACGCCGCGCATGTGAAGGACGCGCTCGCCATGCTGCGCTTCGCGCAAAACCCGCGCGATCGCATCGCCGGCTTCCGCGTCGCGCAGATCCTGCCCGGCGTCGGCCCGGCGGGGGCCGAGCGCATTGTCGAGGCGGCCGGACGGCAGGAGGGTCTCGCGGCCCTCGCCGAGTGGGAGGCGCCGGCCAGAGCCAGGGCCGATTTCGAGCCGTTCGCGAAATTGCTTGTCGATCTTGCGAGCCGAACGGAATGGCCGGCCGATCTCGGTCAGGTGGCGGAATGGCTCAAGCCGCATATTGAACGCCGCTTCGACGACTTCGCCGCAAGGCTCGCCGATCTCGACGCTCTGGAGAGGATCGGCGCGACGTACCCTTCCCGCGAGCGCTTTCTCGCCGAACTGACCCTCGATCCGCCTGACGCGACAAGCGATGAAGCCGGGCCGCCCCATCGCGACGAGGACTATCTTGTCCTCTCGACCATCCATTCGGCGAAAGGCCAGGAATGGCGCTCCGTCTTCATCCTCAACGCCGTCGACGGCTGCATCCCTTCCGAGCTCGCCGCCGGCTCGCGCGATGAACTCGAGGAAGAACGCCGCCTGCTCTATGTCGCCATGACGCGCGCGCGCGACGAGCTGACGCTCGTAATGCCGCAGCGCTTCTATGTGCATAATCAGCCACGCGGCGGCGACAAGCACGTTTTCGCCAGCCGGACCCGATTCATTCCGCCAAAATTGTTGTCGCTGTTCGACCCTGTCGCCTGGCCCTCGCCGCGCGAGACGGCGGCGGCTCGACCGACAGAGGGTCCGCGCGTCGACCTCACTCAGAGAATGCGCGCGATGTGGCGATAGCCGAACGCCATTGAAGCGCGGCGGCCGTTCGCCGATTATCCTTTAGCATGGCTGATCAAAGCGACATCGAGATGCGGATCAACGGCCGCGCGGTCTTCGCGGCGGCGGCCTATCTGATCAGCCTCGGCGTCACATTCATCCTCGAGCGGATCGGCGCGCCCGAGGCCCTGGTGCGCAACCTCGCGCCAATGGTCGCGATCGCCGCCTTGGCGATGGTCGGCGTCGCGGTTCGCTCGTCGCGCCTGGCCGCGGTCCTTTCCGCCGATCGCGCCGGCTCGCCGATTTATGCCGGGGCGGCGCTCGCCGCCATCGCCGCGGGCCTCGTCGTGAGCCTCTCCAATGGACCAGCGTCAAACGCGCCCCTCGACGCGCTCGTCGCCGGCGCGCTGATCGGCGCCCTGGTGATTGGCCCTTTGGCCCGCCAAACAGGCGCATCCTCGCTGAGCGATCTTTTGTCGGCGCGATTTTCGAGCCGGCCTTTGCGTCTCATCCTCGCCGTCGCCTATTTCGCCATCGGCGCATTTATCGCCGCCGCAGGATTCGAGACTGCCGTCAACGCCTTCTCGAGCCTTGTCGGCGTTTCACGCGAGACCGCCATCGGGGTCTTGGCGGCGACGCTGCTCTTCATGATTGCGCCTGGCGGCCTCGCAGGCCTGCTTTGGACGGCCGCCGCCGCCGCCGGCGTCATGCTCGTCGTCGCGCTGACGCCAATCATCGCTCATCTCTGGTCGGGCGGATCGCTCTCCGAGCCTTTGTGGCGCGGCGGCGGCGACGCGGCCGCCGCGCTTATGCGCGGGTGGCCGCAATGGGGCGGCGCCGAACCGCAGGGGCAGGGATTGGACGCCGTCGCCGCCGCGCTTGGCTTTGCGGCGTTGCCGCCGTTCTCCACGGCGGCTTTCGCCAGTTCGTCGTCCCTCCGCGCCGTACGGGCAGGCTTTGTCGGCCTCGTCCTGGCGGCGCTCTTCGCCTTGGCCTTTTTCGCCGGCGGAGAGCTCTGGCAAGGCCTTGGCGGGCCAGCCGCGGCCGGTCTACGCGCCAGCAGCGGCCTTCTCATCCCCTTGATTTGCGCCGCGGCCGGCGTCCAGACGGCCTCGCGCGCGTTTGGCGTCGAAGCTGCGGGTTTCGGTTTAGAGAGCGTGTTGGCGAGCCGCCGGCTGGCGAGCGCCCGGCAATTGACGATCCTCGCCGTCGCGCTTTGCGCCTTCCTCTCCTATCGACGCGACATCGATCCCTCGGCGGCGCTCATCGCCGCTTCGTCCTTGTCCCTCGCTCTCCTGGCGCCGGCCCTGGGCCTTGCCTTATCCACACGCGCAGCGGCGGTGCACGCCGAGGCGGCCATCGCGGTCAGCTTGGCGACGATCGCCGGCCTTGCGGCGTTGCAGGGCTGGATTTCGGCCGAGCGCCACGCGCCGGCGCTGGCGTTGACCGGCGCGGCGGCGGGCTTTGTCATCGGCTGGGCGACGAGCCTGTTTGGCGGTCGCGGCAAATCTTCGGCCCGCCATAAGCTCTTTGTCGAAACGCCGCTCGAGCCCGGCCCCTGAAGCTGTGCTGATTAAATCGCCAGAAGCGCCATCGCTTCCTCGTGGACGCGTTTATCGCCTGCCGCAAGGATGCGCCCGCCGAGCGTTGGATCGCCGTTCTCCCAAGTCGTCACGATCCCCCCTGCCCCCTCGATGATCGGCACCAAGGCGACGATGTCATGCGGTTTGAGATTGGCCTCAACCACGAGGTCGATAAAGCCGGCCGCGAGCGCGCAATAAGCGTAACAATCGCCGCCGTAGCGCGTGAGGCGACATTTGTCCTCGACGCGTAAGTAGGCCGGCCGCTCCTTTTCATCGAACATTCTTGGGCTTGTCGTCATCAGCGTCGCCTCGGCAAGCGACGCGCATGAGCGGACGCGCAATGGTCGGCTCGCGCTCCCGTCACGGCCGCCGGCCTCGCGATGGGCTGAGGGGCCGCGCCACGCCGCGCTGGCGCCGTCGCCAAAATAGCGCTCGCGGGTGAAGGGCTGGGACATCATCCCGTAGACCGGGCGGCCCCGATGCATGAGCCCGATCAACGTGCCCCACATCGGCAGGCCGGAAATGAAGCCTTTGGTGCCGTCGATCGGATCGAGCACCCAGACATATTCCGCGTCCGGCCTGTCGCGCCCGTATTCTTCGCCAATGACGCCGTGAGCGGGAAAGGCCTGCGCGATGAGCCGCCGCATCGCCACCTCGGCCGCGCGGTCGGCCTCGGTGACCGGATCGAACGTTCCCCCCTTCGACTTGTCCTCGGCGCCGATCGCGCTTCGGAAGAATGGCAGAATCACGTCGGCCGAAGCCTGCGCCAGACCATCGACAAAGTTCGCGAAATCAACGGCAGTCATCCGCTCCGCTCCTTGCGAATTTTGCATATGTCCTATACTCGAACGGCTCAGCTTGCCGAACCATCTGAACGGCAAATAATCATATAAATCTCTGTTTTCGCCGCCAAATTTCGATCAGCGGCGCGATGCCGTATATTTCGCAAAGGACGCGCTGGGGCCGGTATTTTGGTCCTCCAGGGATTTTTTCCACCGCGTTTCAAAATAGGTCTTGCAATTGGTGCGGCGCAGTTGGATATTGTTGCGGTGCGGCATGACCTGCCGCATATGCCCTCCTTGGGCGTTTCCTCCCTAGACTTGGGCCGCTTGTGGCGACACAGGCGGCCTCCTTTCTTTTCTGATCCGCCCCGCGAACGATGCACGTACGCCGGGTGTTCGCCCAATCCGCAAACAATTGCTCGGGTCTGTCACTCCGCCGCCAACGGCGGGCGGACGAATTCGCGCGTGATCCGATGGACGAGCGTTTCGACGACATCGAAGAGATTGGCGGTTAGCTCTTGGGCGCGTTCAGACTTGGCGACCGCGCGCTCGTCCATATAGAGGGCTCGGTTGATCTCGATCTGCACGGCGTGGCGGCGGCTCGCCGGGGCGCCGTAATGTTCCGTGATGAAGCCGCCGGCATAGGGCTTGTTGCGTCGAACCGAATAGCCGAGGCGGCGCAGCGCCGCTTCGAGCGTCTCCACGATCCAAAGGGCGGCGCTGGCGCCGTAGCGATCGCCGATGACGAAATCCGGCGCCGAGCCTTCCGCGACGCTTGACGGCATCGAGTGACAATCGAGGAGAACGGCCATCCCGAAACTTGCGGCGGCGTTCTCGATGAGACCCCCCAAAGCGCGATGGTAGGGCGCATAGAGCGTCGCGATACGCTCCATCGCCTCGGCGACCGGGATTGACCCGCGATAGATTTCCTGCGCTTCGCCGACCACCCGCGGGATAGTGCCGAGGCCGCCGGCGACGCGGAGCGACCGCGTATTGGCGAAGGCCGGCAGGCGTCCCTCGAACATCAAAGGATCGAGCTCGTAGGGCTCGCGATTGACGTCGAGATAGGCGCGCGGAAAGTTCGCCGCCATCAAGGGCGCCCCAAGCGCGACGCAGGCGCCGAACAATTCATCGACATAAGCGTCCTCCGACCGGCGCAAGGTCAGAGCGTCAAGGCGCGAACGATCAAGGAAAGCCTTCGGATAGATTCTGCCCGAATGCGGCGAATTGATCACCAAGGGGGTGCTGACGCGTGGCGGCGCGATGATCGCGTAAGGCGTCTCGATGTCGCCGTCCGCCGCCTTTCCCACTTCGTCCATCACGCCCCCAATGGTCCTGGCCCTTCCGCCTAAAGTGAGATGGCGACCGGCGCCCCCGCCAAACGGGTTCCCTTAAATCTCAATCTCGATTCCGTACCGCCATCGTCACATATGAGGACGAAACGCCTGGCGCCGAAAATGCGCCAGAGCGCGCCTAAGGACAAGGGGCGAGCCGAAACGAGACGCCGATTACCGACAGCTTCAACGAAAAGGCCGATCGGCGGAACCGCCGCGCCCAAATTGAGCAAACTTTACAAGTTTCACGCGATTTTTACTTGGATCAGCGAATGGTGAATCGGGATATGAGGGGCGAGATGAACGCGCGGACCGAACTCAGCACGAAGATCCTCCTGGCGGAGGACGACAACGACATGCGGCGCTTCCTGGTCAAGGCGCTGCAGAACGCCGGCTACGACGTCGCCTCCTTCGACAACGGGTTGTCGGCCTATAACCGCCTGCGCGAAGAGCCTTTCGAACTGTTGCTGACCGATATCGTCATGCCCGAGATGGACGGCATCGAGCTCGCCCGCCGGGCGACGGAACTCGACCCGGAAATCAAGGTCATGTTCATCACCGGCTTCGCCGCGGTGGCGCTCAACCCGGACAACAACGCCCCCAAGGACGCCCGCATCCTGTCGAAGCCGTTCCACCTCAAGGATTTGGTCAGCGAGGTGCAGCGGCTGCTGGCGGCGTGAGGGGCGGTGACACTTTACTTAACCCCTGAACTGTAGCTGATCCATTTAGGGGTTAAGTAAAGTGTCACCGTAATTCGTAATTGCGGCGCTCGGCGAGGCCTCAACCGCGCCAGATTGGCTGCTTGGCGAGCGAAATCCGCTGAGGATCCCGGACGAAAGCGGCCGTTGATCTGGACCATAGAATGGTCTAAATTTCGGCAGAAATTTGGACCGTCCGATAGTCCGAATCGGAGACGCCATGCAGGTGTCGGTGACCGAAGCTAAGGGGCAATTGACGGAGCTGGTCCGGCGCGCCGAGGCGGGCGATGAGATCATTCTGACCCGTCATGGCCACGCCGCCGTGCGCCTCGTGCCGGTCAAAGCCGCGGCGGACGGAAAATCGCGCCGGGCGCTTCTGGCGATGGTGCGGGCGTCCGCCGCCGAAAAGGCCGCGCCCGGGCCGAGCGCCGCCCGCAGTCAGGACTTTCTCTATGGCGACGATGGCCTGCCGGAATGATCGCGGTCGATACCTCGGCGCTGATGGCGGTCGTGCTCAATGACAAGGATGCGGACGCCTGCAGCGCGGCGCTCGAAGCCGAAGACGATCTCCTGATCTCCGCCGGAACGGTCGCGGAAGCGCTCATCGTCGCGGCCCGGCGCAACGTCGGCAGGGAGATGGCGCAGCTGATCGACGGAATGGGATTTGAGGTCGTGAGCGTGACGCCTCTCGCCGCACGGCGCATCGCTGAGGCCTATGAACGCTGGGGCAAAGGCGTCCATCCGGCGGCGCTGAATTTCGGCGACTGCTTCGCCTATGAGGCGGCGAAGGAGCATCAATGCCGGCTGCTCTATGTCGGGAAGGATTTCAGTCAGACCGATGTCGAGGGCGTGCTTTGAGCGCGGCGGAGGCGGCGCACGGCCGCCGCTGTACTAAGCTCAGCACCTCTGAGACTGCCGACGATTTAGATTTCCTCATTGATTTCTTGGCGGAGCGAGGCGTCTCACATTTTTTAGCCAGGCCGCCGAGCTTAAAACATCGCGCGTCCCTTTCCTCACTCCGCCGCGACGCCCGCCGCCCCTTCCTTCCTCATCGCCAGCTCGACGACGAACCTACTGCCGCCGCCGGGCTCGGCGTCGCAGAACGCCGCGCCGCCGTGGCGCTCGGCGATCTGGCGCACGAGCGACAGGCCGAGGCCCCAGCCGCCCGAGGATTCGCTACGTCCGGACGGGCGGTAGAAGGGCTCGAACACGCGTTCGCGATCGGCGGGCGCGATGCCGGGGCCGTGGTCGCAGACGACGATGCGCGCTTTGTCCTTATCGCGCGTCACGGCGACTTCGACCGGCGGGGCGCCATGCTTGGCGGCGTTTTCGAGCAGGTTGCGGATGAGGCGGCGGAGCAGCGTCGCTTCGCCGTCGATCTCGACCGGCCCCGCGCCCTCCGGCATGGCCGCCACCCGCGCCTGAAAGCGCGCGCCCTCTTCGGCCGCAAGGCCCAGAAGATCGACGCGCGCGGCGGGTGCAACGCTCGCGCGGGCATGGTCGAGCCGGCTCGCGAGCAATATCTCTTCGACGAGGTGATCGATCTCGCTCAAGTTGCGCACGATCTCCGCCTGCATCTCGAGGCTCGGCTCGCGCGACCAGAGTTCGATCGCGATGCGAAGACGCGCCAGCGGCGAGCGCAATTCATGGCTGGCGTTGGCGAGCAAGGCCTTTTGCGAGGTGAGCAATTCCTCGACGCGGGCGGCGGCGGCGTTGAAGGTGCGCGCGACGATCGCGACCTCGTCGTCGCCGGCCTCGTCGACGCGCAAAGCATGCGCGCCGGCGCCCCAGCGCTCGACGCCGGCGCGTAAACCCTCGAGCCGCCGGGTCAGCCGCGCCGTGATCGGAAAGGCGGCCAGCGCGACGCCGCCGGCGACGATCAAGACGACCGACAGGATGCGCAGCTTGAGATTGGGGGCCGGCCCCTTCAGCCGCGCCAGCAGCGCGCGGCCGTCGGCAAGGTCGACGCGCAGAACGGGCGGCCGCACCGGAAGATGATGGCCCTCGCCCTCGATCAACGCGATCGGCTCGCCGCTGGAAGCGATAAGCGTTCCTTGAGCGTCATAGACCGACACGTCGGCGCCGCTTTCCTCGGCGAGCCGCCGGATCGCCGCAGCGATCGCGCCGGGCGGGTTGTCGCGCTCCGGCAGCATCTGGTCGGCGAGATGGAGGCGAAGCGCGCCCCAGCGCCCGCGCATGTTCTCGCCGACGAGCCCCCAGAAGGTCCCGATCAGCACCGCGACGGCGACGAGGCTCGCCAGCAGCGTCAGGTAGACCTTCCAGAACAATCGGCGGCGAACGACCCTCATCGCTCCTCGTCTTGCTTCCTGGCGAAAACATAGCCGGCGCCGCGCACCGTGATGATCCGGCGCGGATGTTTCGGATCATCCTCGATCGCAGAGCGAATGCGCGAGACATGGACGTCGATGGAGCGGTCGAACGCCTCGGCCTCCTCGCCCTTAACGAGATCCATCAGCCGCTCACGGTTGAGCACCCGTCCCGCATGATCGGCGAGGGCGACGAGTAGGTCGAACTGGAAGCTGGTGAGCGTTCTTTCAACGCCGTCGATGCGCGCCTGGCGCGAGGCGCGGTCGATTTCGAGGCGGCCGAAGCGTGAGGACGTGTCTTCGGCGAGAGGCGCGCGGCCGCGCCTGAGAATGGCGCGCAGCCGCGCCTGCAACTCGCGCGGGTTGAAGGGCTTGGGCAGATAATCGTCGGCGCCGATCTCCAGCCCGACGATGCGGTCCGTCTCTTCGCCGCGCGCGGTCAACATCAGGATCGGCGTTTGCGCGCGCTGACGGATCGTGCGGCAGATTTCGAATCCGTCGATATCCGGCAGCATTGCGTCCAAGATGACCGCGTCGAACTTTAAGCGCTCGAGCGCGGCGAGACCTTCGCGGCCGGTGAAGCGGCAATCGACAAGGAAGCCGGCCTTGCCCAAATAATCCGACACCATGGCGGTCAGCCTCGCATCGTCGTCGATGATCAGAAGCCGATCCGCCATGACGCCTAAGTTCTTAGTCCTTGTCCGGGCCGCTGTCAGGGCCGTCGTCCATAAACGGTCCGTGATGCGGGCCGCCCCATCCGCCCATTGGTCCGTGCTGCGCCATTGCCTCGATCTCCGCGGAAAGCGCCGCCCGCTGCGCCGGCGTGAGTTGGTCCGCTACGTCGAGGATGCCGGCGACGACGGCTTTCGACTTGGCGTCGAAGCGCGCGACCACGTCGGCGCGGAGTTTCTCGACCGCAGCGCGATCGATGGTCGGCGCTGAGAGAAGGTCGATCGCCTGTTTGCGTATAGCCTCATGCTCCTTGGGGTCGGGAGCGATATCGGCGAATCTGGCGGCGATGATGTCGTGCACCTTGGCCTCCTGCTCTGCGCTGGCGCCGATGGAATCGAGCGCATGCGAAACGACGCGCTGAACGAGGGCCAGGCGCGCGCCATGGCCCCAGCCCATATGGTCAAAGCCGCCCGCCGCCAGCGCCAGCCCGCCCGCGCCGAGCGCCAGTCCAAAGACGAGGACGCCGACAAGGGCGAAGAAGCGCGGCCACGTGAAGAGGCGGTCCCTTCCGCTCTCTTCTTTCGGTTCGCGCAAGGGCGGCTCGGGCGGCGGGGAAACATAGTCGGCATCGGTCATGATTTGTCTCCTTAAATCGACGGCGCCGAGACGCCGCGTCTGAAAGGAGCTAATGGCTGAAGGTTTCGCGCGATGCGGGCGAATGTGAAGAAGGATGAACGGATTTCGGCGCTTTGGCGGCGGCGTGCTCCGCCCCGCGGGCCGACCGAGGGTCCACCGCCTCTCTAGCGCCGGCTGCGGCCCTCGCGCCCAATCCGCGCGGCTGCTAGAAACCGCTTCGCAGATCTGGAGGGGTTCCCCGATGAGAGGGAAAGCATCGAGTCTCGCGCTGATCTTGGCGCTGGCCGCGCCCGCGGCCCTCGCCGAGCCCGCGACGCCCGAGGGCGCCGATGAGTTGCTCGCGGGGTACGTCGCGGTGTTCGGACAGGGGATCGCCGACAAGGGGATTGTCACCGTCGATCCTGATGGCGAATCTTACAAGGTCGCGTGGCATATCCGCCGCGCCCTTGACCTCGGCGATAACCCGCCCCCGCCCGATCAGTTTCAAATGGGCGACCTCTCTTACGAGGTCACGCTTGGCGCGGGCGGCGTCTGGCGCGTAACCGCCGATGCGTTCCCCTCGATCGCCTTCGACACGCCGACCGACAAGGGCCGGATGGCGGGGAAGATCGATCTGACGGGCGTGAACGTCGACAGCGCCTACGATCCCGCCAGGCCGGAGCCCTTCACGTCGCACTCGACCTTCGACGACGTCGTCGCGGACCTGAAGATCCTAGAGGCCGGCAAGGTCTTCCCGTTCCGCGTCGAGGAATCGGGCATCCAACTGGACATGAAACAGACGACGACGGACGTCGGCGCGAATCTCGCGCTGCGCGAGACCGTGCGAACATTCGTCGAAACGATATCGGTTCCGATCGAAAATCAACAGGACAGGAAGATCGACATCACCTTCAAGGCCGGCGCGGCCTCCGTCGATGGGACGGTCGATCAATTCCGCACCCAGCAAGCGCTTGCCGCCTGGCGCTTCCTCATCGCGCACAAGGACGAGCCGAAGAACGAGACCTCGGTCGCCGCGCTCAAGGCGCTGCTCGCCGCCGGCCTTCCCGGCTGGGAGAAGGCGAACGTCACCACGGACGCCAGCGATCTCGCCTTCGAGATGTCGCTTGCCAAGGCGCATATCAAGGGCTTGCGCGAGAAGATCGAATTGCCCGGCTTCACCGAGGTCGCGAAAGGCGGGTTCGGGTTGAAGATCGACGAATTCAACCTGCGCTCGCCGTTGCTGCCGCAAGGCTTCGAGCAGTTGCTGCCGCTCTCGCTGGACTTCGACATCGGCGTGAAGCTCACCGGCCTCGATAGAATCGCGAAAATCGCGCTTGAAGACCACGATTTCATGATCGAGAAGGAGGTTTCGCCCGAGGGCCAGGCGAAGATCGAGCAGATTTTCAAGGACAGCGAGCCAACGTTCACGCTCGAGCCGGGGTATCTCCGCAACCCGCTCGTCGACATCGCCTACCAAGGCGAATGGAAAGTCTCGCCGGATAATTTTCTCAAGGGGCGCATCGTCATCAGCGCCGACACGCTCGACAAGGCTCTCGACTTCGCCAAGCAGTTTGCCGATTTGTCGCCCGATTTCGCGAAGGCGGCGCTCGCCATCGGCGCGGCCAAGGGCATGGCGAAGACCGGCCCGGACGGCCGCCTCATCTGGGACATCGAGATGACCGGGCCGCCGAGACAGTTGACGATCAACGGCGCGCCGATTCCGATCGGCAAATGATCGGGGGCGCGGCCGCGCCAAACAAACGAGCGCTTTGCCGCACAGTCGGATGAGCGCCGAACAAGATCGGGAGGAGCGAAGGAGAGAGACGTACGTTTGCCTGCCACAGGCAGGATTTTGGCGGCGACAATTGACAATTGGGAGTTGAGTAAAGTGTCACCGTAACTGAGGGAGGAAATCATGGCGTTGAAGAGGCGGGCGGGCGCCGAGCGTGCGTCCGGCGCTGAGGCAGGCCGCCTCAGAGAGAGGATGGCGACGGCTGCTTTGGCGGCGATGCTCGGCCCGATCGTGGCGGCGAGCCCGGCTCTGGCGCTCGACAAGGTGACGTTTGGCACCAACTGGCTCGCCGATCCCGAGGCAGGCGGCTTTTATCAGGCCGTTGTCGACGGCACTTACGCCAAATACGGCCTTGACGTGACGATCATGCCAGGCGGCCCCCAAACGAATGGCGGCATGCTTCTGGTCGCCGGCAAGATCGAATTCTTCATGGTCGGGGACATGCTCGGCGACTTCCTGGAAGTCGAACAAGGCATCCCGACGATCCCGGTCGCCGCCGAATTTCAAAAGAACCCGGAAATCATGATGTCGCATCCGGGCGTCGGTCTCGACAAATGGACTGACCTGCCGAAAGCGACCGCCTTTCTCAGCCAAGGCGCCGTAACCTCGTTCTATGCATGGATGCGCACCGCCTGGGGCTTCAAGGACGAAAACGTCAAGCCCTATACGTTCAACTCGGCGCCGTTCATCGCCGACAATCATTCGATTCAGCAGGGCTACGTCACATCGGAGCCGTTCGAAGTGGAGAAACAGGGCGGATTCAAGCCCAATATCTTCCTCCTCGCCGATTACGGATATTCGAGCTATTCGACACTGATCGAGACCCGCCGCGATCTCGTCCAGAAAAATCCCGATCTCGTCCAGCGCTTCGTCGACGCTTCGGCGATCGGCTGGTATCATTACCTCTACGGCGACAACAAGAAGGCGAACGAGGCGATTAAGCACGACAATCCGGAAATGACCGACGAGCAGATCGCCTATTCGATCGCCAAGCTGAAGGAGTATGAAATTGTCGATTCCGGCGATACGTTGAAATACGGAATCGGCTCGATGAACGAGGCGCGGATCAAGGACTTTTTCGACAAGATGGTGAAGGCGGGCGTCGTCAAGGCCGACACCGACTACACGAAGGCCTTTACGCTGCAATTCGTGAATAAGGGCGTCGGCCTCGACCTCAGGCCGAAATGAGGCGTCCGGGCAATTTCGATTTCCGATTTCCGATTTCGGTGACACTTTACTCAATCCCCAATCTATCGCAAGTTGCCGCCGTTCCCTGAGCCCCGCCGATGGCCCGCATCGCCCGTTTCGTCGCTCCCGGCCTGCCTCATCACGTGACGCAGCGAGGCAATCGCCGTCAGACCGTGTTTTTCTCCGACGCCGATTACGAGCTCTATCGCGATCTGTTGGCCAGCCAATGCCGCAAGCACGGCGTCGCGGTGTGGAGCTACTGCCTGATGCCGAACCATGTGCATCTGATCCTCGTCCCGACCCGCGCCGAGGCGATGGGCCGCGCGCTCGGCGAAGCGCATCGGCGCTATAGCGCGGCGATCAACGCCCGGCTGCGGGTGACCGGCCATCTGTTTCAGGCCCGCTATGGTTCGGCGGCCATGGACGAGGATCATTTGATGGCGGCGGCGCGCTATGTCGCGCTCAATCCCGTCAGGGCGCGGCTGGTTGGGCGGGCGCAGGACTGGCGCTGGTCGAGCGTCAGGGCGCATCTTTCCGGCGGCGACGATGGGCTCGTCAGCGTCGCGCCGCTGCTCGAACGTTGCGGCGGGCGTTTCAGCGATCTGATCGAGACGGCGGCGCCGGCCGATCTCGTCGCCGCCTTGCGGGCCGCCGAGACGATCGGCCGACCGCTCGGCGCGCCGATTTTCCTCGACCGCCTCGCCAAGCTGGTCGGCCGCGATCCGCGCCCGCGCAAACGAGGGCCGATGAGCGGGGAGACCAAGCCTACCGTCGCCGGCTCGAACGCCTCGAAGAGAAAAGGGGTTAAGTAAACTGTCACCGAATTCCACCGAATTCTTGACGAATTCCGACGAATTCCGAATTCGATTCACTTTCGAATTCTCGTTTTCGTTTTGCGTTTTACCTCGTCAGCCAAGAAAAAAATAACGCCGTCGGCCGCTTTCGCGGCCCTTGACGGACCCGAGCGGTCAGCCTATCTCCCCGGCAGCTTTGGCACTCCTCTCTGTGGAGTGCTAACAGCTCATTCACCGAAACTGGCCTGATTCAACAGGCCCCGGCGCAATTGAGATAGGAAGCTCAAGACATGAAATTCCGTCCCCTACATGACCGCGTCGTCGTTCGCCGCCTCGAGGGCGAGGAGAAGACGAAGGGCGGCATCATCATCCCCGACACCGCCAAGGAGAAGCCGCAAGAGGGCGAGATCATCGCAGCCGGCCCCGGCGGGCGCGACGAGAACGGCAAGCTGACCCCGCTCGACGTCAAGAAAGGCGACAAGGTGCTGTTCGGCAAATGGTCGGGCACTGAAGTCAAGATCGACGGCCAGGAACTGTTGATCATGAAGGAATCCGACATCATGGGCGTCGTCGGCGGCTGAGCCCCGAGCCCTTTCGGAAATCCATTTCTCAACAAGACCCAGGACGGGTCAGGAGTTTTAAAACATGGCAGCCAAAGACGTACGTTTTGCCGGCGACGCCCGCGAGCGCATGCTGCGCGGCGTCGACATCCTCGCCAATGCGGTGAAGGTGACGCTCGGCCCCAAGGGCCGCAATGTCATTCTCGACAAATCGTTCGGCGCGCCGCGCATCACCAAGGACGGCGTCACCGTCGCCAAGGAGATCGAGCTCGAGGACAAGTTCGAGAACATGGGCGCCCAGATGGTGCGCGAAGTCGCCTCCAAGACCAACGACACGGCGGGCGACGGCACCACGACCGCGACGGTTCTCGCTCAAGCGATCGTCAGGGAAGGCGCCAAATACGTCGCCGCCGGCATGAACCCGATGGACTTGAAGCGCGGCGTCGATCTCGCGGTTGACGAGGCGGTCAAGGACATCGCCAAGCGCTCAAAGAAGATCAAAGACTCGGCCGAGGTCGCGCAGGTCGGCTCGATCGCCTCCAACGGCGACAAGTCGATCGGCGACATGATCGCCAAGGCGATGCAGAAGGTCGGCAACGAGGGCGTCATCACCGTCGAAGAGGCCAAGAGCCTCGAGACCGAGCTCGATGTCGTCGAAGGCATGCAGTTCGACCGCGGCTATCTCTCGCCCTACTTCATCACCAACGCCGAGAAGATGGTCGCCGAACTCGAGGAAGCGTATATCCTCATCCACGAAAAGAAGCTCTCCTCGCTGCAGCCGATGCTGCCGGTGCTTGAATCGGTCGTGCAGACCGGCAAGCCCCTGGTCATCGTCGCCGAGGACGTCGAAGGCGAGGCTTTGGCGACGCTCGTCGTCAACAAGCTGCGCGGCGGCCTCAAGGTCGCGGCGGTCAAGGCGCCCGGCTTCGGCGATCGCCGCAAGGCGATGCTCGAGGATATCGCGATCCTCACCGGCGGCCAGATGATCGCCGAGGATCTCGGCATCAAGCTCGAGAACGTCACGCTCCAGATGCTCGGCAAGGCCAAGCGCGTGCGAATCGAGAAGGAGAACACCACGATCATCAACGGCGCCGGCAAGAAGACCGACATCGAAGGCCGTGTCGCGCAGATCAAGGCGCAGATCGAGGAGACGACCTCCGACTATGATCGCGAGAAGCTCCAGGAGCGCCTCGCCAAGCTCGCCGGCGGCGTCGCGGTGATCCGCGTCGGCGGCGCGACCGAGGTCGAGGTCAAGGAGAAGAAGGACCGCGTCGACGACGCGCTCAACGCGACCCGCGCTGCGGTCGAAGAGGGTATTGTCGCCGGCGGCGGCGTCGCGCTGCTCCGCGCCAAGGCGGCGGTCAGCAAGCTCAAGAGCGAGAACGCCGACGAGCAGGCCGGCATCAACATCGTGCTCAAGGCGCTCGAATCGCCCATTCGGCAGATCGCCGAGAACGCCGGCGTCGAAGGCTCGATCGTGGTCGGCAAGGTCCTGGAGAACAAGTCGCAGACCTTCGGCTTCAACGCCCAGGCTGAGACCTATGTCGACATGATCGACGCCGGCATCGTCGATCCGGCGAAGGTCGTGCGCACGGCCTTGCAGGACGCGGCTTCCGTCGCGGGTCTCCTGATCACCACCGAGGCGATGGTCGCCGAACTGCCGAAGGACAAGCCGGCGGCCCCGATGGGCGGCGGCGGCGGCATGGGCGGCATGGACTTCTAAGTCCGCCGCGCCACCGGCAAGAGAAAATGAAAGGGCGGCTCTAAGCCGCCCTTTTTTTGCCAGCTTGAGCGATCGGCCGATTGTAGCTACATACCTACCGGGCGCCCGAGCATGACAATGAAGACGATAACTGGTCGCGAAGCCATTCAGGACTTCAGCCGGGCGAAGCGCGAGGCCAAGCTGGGCCCGGTCATCATCACCGAGCGGGGGCGCCCCGCCAACGTGTTGCTGACCCATGACGAGTGCCAACGCCTGCTCGACAAACCCCGCAGCATGCTCGACCGATTGGCCATGCCCGGGTCGGAGGATATCGAGCTTGATCTGCCGGAGCGGAGAAACGACCCGTTCTGCGACGCCGATCTGGCGTGACATACCTCCTCGACACGAATGTGGTGTCCGAAGCGCGTCTTCCGCCGGCGCGCCTGCCGAAGCCAGTCGCAGACTGGCTCAACGCGGCAAACCCCGATGCAATGTTCGTATCGGTGGCGACCCTTCTAGAAATCGAGATCGGCGTCCGACGGCTGGAGCGACACGACCCGCGCCAAGGCGCAGCCTTGCGGCGGTCGAAGAGCGAGGCCCTGACCGCCGCCTTTCGCGAGCGCGTATTGCCCGTCCGAACGTTCAATCCCTGGGACGGGCCGAGCTGAGCACATGAAAAAACCGTAATAAAATCGTCATCGCCAACCGGTTGCGAAGCGGCGCCCGTCGGGCGACTGTCCGTTGCAAAGGATGCGACGCCCCCGCATTGTCGAGGACGATTCGCGTTTTCAAGCCCGAAGCCGAGCTCCGCCGATGCGCGGCGCGAGAGTTTTACGACTTCCCGCAAGGATTGATCCAATGAGACTGCTCTCGTTCGCGGTGGGACTTTTCGCCGTAGCCGCCTTTCTGACCGGCCTTAACGCGCCGGGAACGATGGTTTTCCTGCTGACCGGCGCGGCGGCGGCTTGCGCAGTCGCCGTCTTCCTTTCTGATCGCCTGTCGGCGTTCCTGAAAGTTTTTGAAACGATCTTCGCGTGCGAAACGATTATCTTCGGGACGGCGTTTCTCATCGATCAGCTCGGTCTCTGGCCGCAGGCTTACGCCAACTACACCTTGCCGGAGAGTCTTCCGTTCGCAGTCGCCCTGTTCGGCGTCTTCGTCTATGCGATTTCGTTCATCCCCGTCGTTCGCAAGATGACTGGGATTGTCGATCCTTATTTCGAAGAATCGGCGCCGACCCGCGCAAAGGTCGCCCCCTTTCCCGCCTTCTCTGTCGCGCAAAACAAGCTGGCGACCGCGGCGCTCTCCTTCTTGATCGTCATCAATCAGGCCGAGGTGGCGCTGGACGTCCGGCTGTCCTATTTCCGCGCAGACTTCACCAACGCTCTTAAGAACATGGATCAGCCGGAGGTCTGGCGCCAAATTTTCTTGATTTTCGTGCCAGTGGTCACCGTTTTGGTCGTCGCCGTCGTTGTCGAATATGTGGTGATGTCGACCTTTATCATCCGCTGGCGCCGCTGGCTGACCGCCAGCTACGCCGCCCGATGGCTGCGACACGGCGCCCATTATCGAATGCTTCTATCAGGGTCGCCGACCGACAACCCGGATCAGCGCATTTCGCAAGACATCTACTCGTTCATCGACGGCACCGGCACCTCAACCAACGGCTATGGGATCTACGGCTACTCGGTTACAGCCCTGCAGAATCTCACCTCCCTTGTCTCCTACGCGCTCGTCCTATGGTCGCTGTCCTCCGGCTTCACGTTGCCCGGCCTCGCGCTCGTCATCCCCGGCATATTGTTCTGGGTCGCGCTGGGATACGCCAGCGCCGGCACCTTGATCGCCCATTGGATCGGCCGCGCTCTCGTCAATCTCTATTTCGCGCAGCAGCGCTTCGAGGCGAACTTTCGTTTCGGGCTGGCGAGAGTCCGCGAATACAGCGAGCAGATCGCGCTGCTCGCCGGCGAGGACAATGAGACGCGCGCGGCCAACGCAAGATTCGTGGATATTTTCAATAATTATATGCGCATCGTGCGCGTCCGAAAGAAGCTTTTGGCCTTCCAGCGCACTTACGGCCAGGCCTCCGTTTTGATCCCCTACCTCGTCTCTGTGCCGTTTTACTTTCTCGGCAAGATTACGATGGGCGCGCTCAACCAGATCGGCGCGGCGTTCAACAGCGTCAATGAGTCGATGAATTTCTTCGTGACCTACTACGTCAGTCTCGCCGAATTCCGCGCCGTCCTCGATCGCCTGACCTCGTTCGATGCGGCTATCGAGCGGGCGGAAAAGGCGAGAGCGCTGGAGTCTGGCGTCAAGATCGATTCTTCGCCGAGCGGCGACATTGTCCTCGATCACGTCGCTCTCAGGCTGCCCGACGGGCGCGCGCTGGTGAAGACCGAGGAGCTCGCGCTGGCGGCGCGTCAATCGACGCTGGTCGTCGGCCCCTCGGGCGTCGGCAAGTCGACGCTCTTTCGCGCGATCGCCGGCATTTGGCCGTACGGCGAGGGCGCCATCCACGAGCCTGAGGGCCGGATCATGCTCCTGCCACAGCGGCCGTACATTCCGCTCGGCGCCCTGCGCGACGCCGTCGCCTACCCAGCCGACGCCTCGACGTTCGACGATGCGACGCTTTGCGACGCGCTGAACGTCGTCGGCCTCGACCATCTCGTCGACCGTCTCGACGACACGGACAATTGGCAGATGGCGCTATCGGGCGGCGAGCAGCAAAGGCTTTCCGCGGCAAGAGCGCTGATCGTCAAGCCGAAGTGGCTGTTTCTTGACGAAGCGACCTCGGCGCTGGACCAAGATAGCGAGACGCGCCTCTATCACGCGATCGCCAAGGCGCTGCCTGATACGACGATCGTTTCGATCGGCCACCGCGCGACCCTCAGCGCCTTCCATCGTCACCGCTGGGAGGTCGAGCCGCGCGACGGCGAGCCGGCCACCATCCGGGAAGCGGCCGTTGCAGCTTAAGAGGGGGCCGGTCTAAAGCGAGCGATCGAAGCGCAGAGTGCCGCGCGAACCCGTGACGACCAATTCACCGTTCACGAGGTCCCAGCTCGGCTTGCCGAGCAGCGCGCCCAGGAATCCCGTCTCGATAGCCATGAGGTCCTTCGCGCATTGCTTCTTGGTGAGCGCGATCGGACCGATCAATAATTTCTGATCCTTGATCGGATAGAGCGTCGCCGACCAGGTGTTGCAACCGGTATAGCCCGAGCCGCGCAAATTGCCGTCGATCACCAAGCTGGCGTCAAGGCCGGCGGGCACCGGCTTGTCGTTGATCGACCGCAAAGACCAAGTCTGGTCGAGAGGGAAGTTCTTGAAGGCCGGCCCCATCGGCTTCGGCGGATCGTCGTTTTGGCGCATCTGGGCAAGGGCGCCGCCGGCGAAGCAGGCGAGGCAAAGCGCAGCGACGGCGCCGAAAAGTCGATGTCTCATGAGGCGTATCCTCTTACGGCTCGCACAAGGCCGGTCTCGACCGGCTTTAGGGTCGGTATAGCCAGCGACGCGAGTCGGCGCAATCGGCCGATCGCCGCAGGAAAAGCCCAATAATTGCAGGCGACAGCGGACCCTGGCCTTGCGCGTCTGACGCCTCGTCACCACATTTGAAAAGCGCGGTCCATCAGGACGCGCGAAACCGGGATCGGACGACGCCGCCACAAAAAGGGGCGCTTTCCGGACATGTCGCTTCTTCAGGAGGATATGACTATGGGTAACTTTGACTTCTCGCCGCTTTATCGTTCCACCGTTGGCTTCGATCGGCTGTTCTCGCTGCTTGATCAATATGCCGGCGTCGAGGGCGGCGCGCCGACCTACCCTCCCTATAACATCGAGAGGACCGGTGAAAACGCTTACCGCATCACCATCGCGGTTGCGGGTTTTGCCGAGAACGAACTCTCGGTCGAGACTCGCGAAAACACCTTGACCGTGCGCGGCTCGAAAGAGACGGTCAACAAGGCCGACAAGCGCGAAGTGCTCTATCAGGGCATCGCCGCGCGGGCTTTCGAGCGGCGATTCCAGCTCGCCGACCATGTCCAGGCGACCGGCGCTTCGATTGTCAACGGCTTGCTCCACATTGATCTCGTTCGCCAAGTGCCCGAGGCGCAAAAGCCGCGGACCCTCGCCATCAAGGGCGGCAAGACGGTCGATGCCGAGCCGGCGGTAAAGTCGGTTCCCAAACAGGCTGCGTAAGCCAGAAGCTTTGTCCAAATCGAAAGGGCGCCCGAACGGGCGCCCTTTTTTAGGTACGCGCGCCGAACGCTGCGGCTAGTTCAACGGGTCGACCGGGACGTCATTGATCGCCTTACCAGCGCCGCTGGCCTTAGGCGCGGGACTTGCCGCCGCAGCGGGCGCGGGCGTTGCGGCAGGCGCGGCGGCTTTGACATCCGCAGCCGGCGACGCGCCCGACAAGGCCTGGGTCGTCGCGGGCTTGGCGGGCGCCGGCGGCGAAGTCGTGGTCGAAGGCGGCTGGGAGGCCGTCGGCGTCAGGTCGATCTTCTTATGCTTGGCCAGCGACTTCGCCTTCCCTTTCGAGTCGGCGTCTTCGCCGACGCCGGGAGGAACGGTAATGACATTGGGATAGCCGTCGCCGCGGGAGGCCATTGAATCGCCGTAGGTGACCACCGCCGGACCTCCGGACGGGGCGGGCGAAGCGCGCTCACCCATGTCCCCGCCGATATCGGCAGGAGGACCCGCCGGAGGAGCTTCGCCATAGTAACGAGGCGGAGCGGCGACGCGGAATTGCTCGAGAATCCGGCCGTCATAAGCGTCGACGATCAGGCGTTGCTGCCGCCCGCTCGGCAGCGCGACGTCAACGATATAGACCTGATCATTGCGTATGATCGGGCCAACCGGTCGGAGGCCGCGCATCTCCAACATGCGCTCGACTTGGCCGGGCCGAAGGGTGTCGCTGAACAGGAAATTGAAGAATTGCGCTTCCGCAGACGTTGCGGAAAAGGCCAACAGCCCGCCGGCGGCCAGGAGCGTCGCAAAGGCAGGGCGCCGAAGACTTCCGGCGAAGAACTTACGCATAGGGGCGTCACTCCGATCAACCGACCGCCGCGTTTTCATTCTTCGTGAAGAATTGCGGCAAGCTGACGGCGCCCTTCTACCG
>DATGHD010000400.1:0-2096 GCA_035308145.1 Roseiarcus sp. | reverse complement strand
TGCGCGAGCAGGGCCGCCGCATGGCCCGCCTCGTCGACGATCTTTTGTCGCTCTCGCGCATCGAGCAAAACCAGCACGTCCGGCCGGAATCGCCAGTTGATCTCGGCTTGATCGCCCGTCATGTCGCCGACACGTTGGCGCCGCTTGCCGAGGAAATGAGCGTTGATCTTAACGTTACTTCCAGCCGGGCGATCATTGTTATGGGCGATCGCGACGAACTGGTCCGCGTGGCCGAGAATCTGGTCGAGAACGCGATCAAATACGGCGCGCCGCCGGCCGGCGACAAGGCGCGTCGCGGTCGGGTCGAAGTACGCGTCGCGCGGCTCAATCGCGAGGGATTGATTGCCGTGCGGGACGATGGGCCGGGCATCGCGCCGGAGCATCTGCCGCGCCTCACCGAGCGTTTTTATCGGATCGATGCGGGTCAAAGCCGCTCGCGCGGCGGGACCGGTCTCGGCCTGGCGATTGTCAAGCATATCATTGCCCGTCACCGCGGCCGGCTGACCATCGCCAGCGAAATTGGGGAGGGTTCGACTTTCGCCGCATTTATCCCTCTCCACGCTGATGACCAGAGTACGAAAGCCTGAAGTTTCAATATAATAAACTGTCACACAACTGTTGCCTATCTGTCATAGATAAGCGGGGTTGCCTCCGTAGAAAGCGGCTCCCGTCAGTTGGGCCGCCGGTCGGCGGCTTCGACGGCCGGAAGCAACCGAGCCAGAGAGGCATTCATGTTTCTTCGAACTTTGACCAGCGCGGCAATTGTCGTTGCCGGCGTCGCCAGCGCCAGCGCCGCTGATATCTCGGGAGCGGGGGCGACCTTTCCCTATCCAATCTACGCCAAATGGGCAGACGCCTATAAAAAGGAGACGGGTAACGGCCTCAATTACCAGTCAATCGGCTCGGGGGGCGGCATCAAGCAGATCAAGGCCAAGACGGTTACCTTCGGCGCGTCCGACATGCCTTTGCAACCAAAGGACGTCGAGGCTTCCGGCCTGGTGCAATTTCCGACGGTCATCGGCGGCGATGTTCCCATCGTGAATCTCGACGGCGTCAAGCCCGGCGCTCTAACGCTTGACGGGCCGACGCTGGCCAAGATTTTCCTTGGCGAGATTTCGAGTTGGGACGACGCCGCGATCGCGAAACTGAATCCGGACGCCAAGCTTGCCGCTCAGCCCATCGTCGTCGTGCATCGCTCCGACGGCTCAGGCACCACATTCATCTGGACCAACTATCTGTCGAAAGTGAGCGCGGACTGGAACTCGAAAGTCGGCGCGAGCACGTCCGTCGAATGGCCCACCGGCATCGGCGCCAAAGGCAATGAAGGCGTCGCCAACAATGTCGCCAACACCAAAGGGGCGATCGGCTATGTCGAATACGCTTATGTCAAGCAAAACAAGATGACGTTCGTCGATATGATGAACAAGGACGGCAAGCGCATCACGCCCGACGCCGATGGATTCCAAGCGGCGGCGGCGAACGCGGATTGGGCGAAGTCGGATCATTACTTTGTCATTCTGACCGACCAACCGGGCGACAAATCGTGGCCGATCGCGGGGGCGACCTTTATTCTGATGGACAAGCAGCCGACCGATCCGGCCGCGGCGACCGAAGCGCTCAAATTCTTTAGCTGGGCCTACGCCAAAGGCAGCCAGATGGCCGAGGATCTCGACTACGTTCCGCTTCCCGCGGCGGTTGTCGCGCAGATCAAGGCGACATGGACGAAGGAAATCAAAGACGCCAGCGGCAAGCCGCTGCTGTAATCCATCCGATCGGCTAGCGCGCGCTGGCGGGTCTTTCCTTCCAGCGCGCCCTTTGTCGGCGGGGGTGGGCGCCTCGCACAAGCTGAAGAGTGTTTCGTGGCCGACATATCGATACCAGTCGCGCAATCAACCGCATCGAGTAGCGTCGAGTCTCGGGCGCGAGCGCTTCGCGGATTGATTCTTCGCGACCATGGGTTCCGCATGCTGACGCAGGCGGCCGCCATCCTCGTCCTCGGGCTGCTCGGCGGGGTGATCGTATCGCTAGCCTGGGGCTCCTGGCCGGCGATGCGAGCCTTCGGCGTCGGGTTCCTGTTCACCGAAGTTTGGAATCCA
>DATGHD010000399.1:0-6982 GCA_035308145.1 Roseiarcus sp. | reverse complement strand
CGCATGAACGGCAAGAAATCTCCGCCGAGACGATTGCGCCAACCGCTCGAACGCGGCTCATTCGACCTCGAACTCGCCAATAAAATGACTAAAGAGCTTTTCTCAACGCCAAACGGACACTTCTTCAACAGCCTGCTAGGGGCGCGCCGTCGCATGGACGGTCCGGCGCGAAAGTGAGAAAATGCAGCTCCCAAGGCTTCAATTGAGCGCCGGATCAAGGGCCGCCGATGAGCGAGATCGTCGTCAAGCCGCGCACCAAGACGAAGACCAAGACCGAGCGGCCGCGGCTGCACAAGGTCATCCTGATCAATGACGACTACACGCCGCGCGAATTCGTCGTCAGCGTGCTCAAGGCGGAATTTCGCATGAACGAGGGGCGGGCCTATGCCGTGATGATGACCGCCCACCGCAAAGGAACTTGCGTCGTCGGCGTCTTCGCCAAGGACATCGCCGAGACCAAGGCGACGCGGGCGACGGACGCGGGAAAGGCGAAGGGCTATCCGCTGCTGTTCACGACGGAGCCGGAAGAGTAGGGCCCGCCCCTTGCCGCCTGATCGACATCCCTTTTGTTCGATATTTGTTCCCTCTTGACAAGCTGTCTTCGCATTCCAAATCGAGTGCGGCCCGAGGCCTCGAAAAGGCTCGGGCTTGGTCCGGAGGCGATCCGGGCCGTTCGTACCATGTTGCTCAGACGAGGATGTGGCTATGAAGGTTTCCGCGACTTCTCAAAGCACAGACGACTTCGATTTCGGCGCGCTCCTCCATCCGGGCGGCGCGTTCAGCCGACCGATCGACGTGGCGAACGACGTCGATCTGACCCTCGACGAAAAGCGGGCGATTCTGGCCTCCTGGGCGTCAGACGTCTGCGCGGTCGAGGCGGCGCCAGCGTTCCGTCGCGCCCCCGGCGCCCCGCGTCCGGTTTCAATTGACGAAATCTTCGACGCGCTGCGTTCGCTCGACGCCTTGGCGCACGAAGAGCGAACTGCCGCGCAGCGACGCCGGCGCTCCGTGAGACGAAAGCGCTTGGAGGCTTGGCGAGCTCGCGCGGCGCGCGACAGAACCGCGCCCGCGCCTTGAACCGCGGCGCCGGCGCGCGACGCTTTAGCGGGCGAGGGGCCGGCGAAGCTTCGAACTCATGATGGACGCAACCTTTCTTGGAGGGAGTGAACGATGCTGACTTCGCTCAGTGATCCTTTCGAAACGCTGCTTGCCATTCAAAGGGCGCTCGACTCGCGGCGAGAGAGCGACTGGATGGCTCGCGGGACGGCCGGATTTGGCAGTTTTCCGCCGATCAACATCTTCCAGCAAGGCCATGACTTCGTGGCGGTCGTCGAATTGCCTGGGGTCGACAAGAGCGACCTCCAGCTCGAGGCGAAGGACGACACGATCCGAATTTCGGGCAAGAAGATCGTTCTTTATGACGAGGGCGCCAGCGCGCATCGGCGCGAGCGACTCGCCGGCGCCTTCGACCGCACCATCGTCATGCCGGTTCATATAGACGCGGCCGGCGTCAAGGCGGACTATCGCGACGGCCTCCTGGTGATTTTCGCGCCTCGAGCCGAAAGCGACAAGCCGAAGACCATCAAGATCAATTGAACGCAAACAGGGAGATTTCGCCATGGCGCAAGAACTGGCGGTTCAACAAAAGCGCGAGGTCGACAAGAAGGAGGAAAGTACGGTCCCCTTCCGCGCGTTCTTGCCGGCGACCGACATTTTCGAGACGGATCAGGCTTTGACCGTGGTCCTGGAAATGCCGGGCGTCAGCAAGGACAGCGTCGACGTCAGCCTAGAGAACGACATCGTCAAGATCGAGGGCCGCATCGACTACTCGAAATATGAAGGGCTGCAGCCGCTCTACACGGAATACAACGTCGGACATTATGTCCGCAGCTTCCAGCTCTCGAACAGGATCGACCAAGACGCGATCAAGGCCGAAATCGAAGACGGCGTCATGACTTTAGTGCTGCCAAAAGTGGAAAAGGCCAAGCCGCGCCGGATCGCCGTAAACTGAGCAGAATGGAATAAGCCGGTCGCCGCTGCATTTTGGCGGCGGCCGGTATGGGTTCAAGCGAGCCGTCCGAGCAGCGCGATGAACTGCGCCCGCTCGCGCTCGTTGAGCGGCGCCAAAGTCTCCTCGGTGATCTGCTCGGCGATCGGCTTGGCCCGGGCGTAGAGCGACGCGCCTTCACCGGTCAGCGCCACGAGCAGACGGCGTCCGTCCGCGGGGTCGGGCTTCGCCGTGGTGTAGCCGCGCTTGGTCAGGCGATCGATCACGCCCTTGATCGTCGCCGCGTCCATCGCGGTCAATCGCCCGAGCAGGTTCTGCGAGGAGGGGCCGATCTCGTTGAGCTTGGCGAGCGCCGCCCATTGGGTCGGCGTCAAGTCTTCGATCATCAGGGACGCGAAAATCGTCGTATGGCGTTGTTGCGCTTGGCGCAGGACGAAGCCGACCTGCGCGTCCAGAACATAATCCGCGTTGTCCTTGCGGCTCTGCTTCAGGTCGTCGTCGCTCATGCTCGTCCTGGCTATCATGCGGCGCCGGGCCGGCCTAGCCGGGCTTAAAGCGCCAGATAGGCGTCGCGGATGTCGGGCCGCGCGTCGAACTCGGCCATTGCGCCGGCAAAGTGGATGCGGCCCTTCTCGATCACCGCGACGCGATCAGCGACGAGGCGGGCGAAATGGAGGTTCTGCTCGCTGATCAAAAGGCTTAAGCCCTCGCGTTTCATTTCGAGGATCGCGGCGATCATCTGCTCGACGATTTTCGGCGCGAGGCCCTCGGAGGGTTCGTCGAGCAGGACCAGCGACGGATTGCCCATCAGCGTGCGGGCGATGGTCAGCATTTGCTGTTCGCCGCCGGACAGACGGCCGCCGAACCGGCCGCGCGTTTCGGCGAGGTTCGGAAAAATTTCAAACAGCCGCTCCATGGTCCAGCGCGGCGCGCCGGGCCGCGGCTTCTGGCGACCGACTTCGAGGTTTTCCTTGACCGTCAGGTCCGCGAAAATGCGACGGTCCTCAGGCACATAGCCGAGGCCGCGGCGCGCGATCTCGTACGGCGCAAGGCGCGAAACGTCGGCGCCGTCGAAAAGGATCGCGCCGCTGCGCTGAGCGATGAGCCCGATGATCGCGCGGAAGGTTGTCGTCTTGCCGGCGCCGTTGCGCCCGATCAGCGCGACCGCCTCGCCGGCGCGGACGTCCAACGACAGGTCGAAGAGAATATGGGCGCGGCCATACGCGGCGTTGAGCTTGGCGATGCTGAGCTTGGCGCCCGCTCTCACGGCGCGGCTCCGTACAGCGTCCCGGCGCCGAGATAGACGGCCTGGACCTTGGGATCGGCGCGCACCGCGGCAGGCGGCCCCTCGGCGATCAGGACGCCGCGATTGAGCACCAGGATGCGGTCGGCAAAGGCGAAGACCGCGTCCATGTCGTGCTCGGTGAAGAGAACGCCGATCCTCCTTTCGCGCGCGATGCGGGCGACCAAACCCATCAGCGCGCCGCGCTCCTTCGGCGCCATGCCGGCGGTCGGCTCATCCATCAGCAGCAATTTCGGATTGTTGGCGAGGGCCAGCGCAAATTCGAGCCGCTTGAGATCGCCATAGGCGAGCTCGCCGCAGCTTCGCTCCGCTTGCTCGGCCATGCCGACAAGCGCGAGCAGCGCGGCCGCCTCGTCAAGGCAGAGGCGCGCCGCCCAGCCATAGAGGCGGCCGTGGCGGCGACCAAAGGAGAGAAGCGCCGTCTGCACATTCTCGGCGACCGACATCGAGCCGAAGGCCGCCGCGACTTGGAACGTGCGGCCGACGCCGAGGCGAAAGATATCGCGCGGCTTAAGGCCGGCCGTGTCGCGGCCGAAGATTTCGATCCGGCCGCCGCTCGGCGCGATCTGGCCGTTGATCATGTTGAAACAGGTGCTCTTTCCCGCGCCGTTCGGGCCGATTAAGGCCAGCATCTCGCCAGCTTGAAGCGAAAAGCTCGCCGCCTTCACCGCCTGGAAGCCGGAATAGGATTTGCTGAGATCGTTGACGGTAAGAATCGTCATGCGGTCTGGTCCTTCAGGCGCAGGCCGCGGCCGCGCCACGCCGCGACCCCGCCGAGAAGCCCCTGCGGAAACAGCATAACCAGCGCGACGATGAGAAGCCCGAGCGCCAGTTTGGAATAGTCCGTCTGGCTGACGATGAAAATCGATAGCCACCGATAGAGCAGGGCGCCGACGACCCCGCCCGACACCGTGCCGACCCCGCCGAGCAGGACCATCACCAGCCCGTCGATGGAGAGCGGAATGCCGAGATTATCGGGAAAGACGCTGCCTTTGAGGAAGGCGAAAAGCGCGCCCGCGAGGGCGGCGAAAGCGCCGGCCAGCGCGAAAGCGATCCATTGGATGCGATGCCGGTCGAGCCCGATCGCCTCGGCGCGCAATGCGCTGTCGCGCAAAGCGCGCAAGGCGTAGCCGAAGGGCGAGAAGACAATGACGCGCAGAAACGCGATCCCTGCCGCGACCAGCGCCAGGGTCAGCCAATAGAAATGCGCCGGGCTCGAAGCCCATGCGCTCGGCCAAATCCCGATCAAGCCATTGTCGCCGCCGGTGACCTCGCTCCACTGAAAGGCGACTGACCAGGCGATCTGCGCGAAAGCGAGCGTCAGCATGGCGAAATAGACGCCGGAGAGGCGCACGCAGAACCAGCCGAAGACGAGCGCGCCGGCGAGGCCGAGCGCCGGGCCGGCGATCAGCCCGGCCTCCATCGGCAGGTTGAGCTGCTTCAGCGCCAGCGCCGCGCCATAGGCGCCGAGGCCGAAATAGGCGGCGTGGCCGAACGAAACGAGGCCGCCGGCGCCGACCAGCGCATGCAGGCTCGCGGCGTAGAGCATGAAGATCAGGACTTCCGTCGCGACGGTTAGACCATAGTCGCCCGAAACGAAGGGCAGCAAAGCCGCCGCCGCGACGGCCAGCGCAACGAGCAGCCTTCCGCGCGCATCGAGCGGGCGCCAACGCGCCAACGCGGCGCCGCTCGCGCCACGGGCCGCCGCTTCCGGCCGGCCGAGCAGGCCCCAGGGCCGAACGATCAACACCAGGGCCATGACCAGAAAGACGAGCACGATCGAGATTTTCGGAAAGATCAGGATGCCGAAGGCGTTGAGCTCGGCGACGATGATCGCGGCGAGAAAAGTGCCGGGCACATTGCCGAGCCCGCCGATCACCACGACGACCAGCACTTCGGTGATGATCTGAAGATCCATCGTGTGACTGACCGCTTCGCGCGGCAGCTCCAGCGCGCCGCCCAGCGCGGCGAGAAAAATCCCGAGCGCAAAAACGCTGGTGAACAGCCATTTCTGGTTGACGCCGAGCGCAGCGACCATTTCGCGATCCTGCGTCGCCGCCCGGACCAGCACGCCCCAGCGCGTGCGGCGAAACAGCAGCCAAAGCGCCGCCAGCACCAGCGGCCCGATCGCGATGAGCAAGAGATCGTAGGTCGGAAAGGCTTGATGGAAGATCATCGCCGCGCCTTTGAAGCCCGGCGCGCGCCGGCCGAGTAGGTCCTCCGGCCCCCAGATCAGCAGCGCGAGGTCCTCGACCGCGAGGGTCACGCCGAACGTCGCCAGCAATTGTAAGAGCTCCGGCGCGCCATAGAGGCGGCGCAGCAGGGCCATTTCGATAAGCGCGCCGATCGCCGCGACGATGAGGCAAGCCAAAACGATCCCCGCCCAGAAGCCGAAGTCCGTGGCAAAGCGCTCGGTCAGGGTGAAGGCGACATAGGCGCCCAGCATGTAGAAGGCGCCATGGGCGAAATTGACGACGCGGGTGACGCCGAAAATAATCGACAGCCCGCAGGCGGCGAGAAACAGCGACGAGGCGCTCGATAGGCCCGTGACGAATTGAACGAAGAGGAAGGTCACCGCGACCGGCCTTGGACCGTACCCTCATCCGGCCGCTGCGCGGCCACCTTCTCCCGCAAGCGGGAGAAGGGATTCTCAGGCGCCGCGCAAGAAATACTTCGACGCCGCTGAAGGGCGCAGCGCACCCCCTCTCCCGCTTGCGGGAGAGGGTTGGGGTGAGGGTAACGCGCCGCCATTCAATCCTGCGGCCTGAGCGCTTTAACCTCGTCCTCCGGCGGCAGGTATTTCGCGCCGTCGCGGTACGAGACGTCGACCATCACGCCTTTGCCGTCCTGCAGCGCCGTCTTGCCGACAAAGGCGCCGAGCGTCGATTGATGATCGGCCTTGCGGAACATGATTTTGCCGAAAGGCGTCTCGACTGAGAGTCCTTCCGCGGCGTCGACGAGCTTTTCGCTGTCGGTCGAGCCGGCTTTGGCGAGGATGGCCGCCGCCGCTTTCAGGGTCGAATAGCCGACGACCGAGCCGAGGCGCGGATAATCGTTATATTTCGCCTGGTAGGCCTTCAGGAAGGCCGCGTGTTCGGGGATCGAGACATTGTTCCAGGGATAGCCGGTGACGATCCAGCCTTCCGGCGTCTCGTCCTTCAAGGCATCGAGATATTCCGGCTCGCCGGTCAGGAAGCTGACGACGGCGCGGTCCTTGAACAGGCCGCGCGTATTGCCTTCGCGCACCAGCTTGACGAGGTCGGCGCCGAATTCGACGTTGAGGATCGCTTCCGGCTCAGTCTTGGCGATCGCCTCGACCACCGCGCCGGCGTCGATCTTGCCCTGCGGCGGCCATTGCTCTCCGACCCACTGGATGTCCGGGCGCTTGGCGGAGAGCAGCTTCTTGAACACGGCGACGGCCGACTGGCCATATTCGTAGTTCGGCGCGATCGTCGCCCAGCGCTTGGCCGGCAGCTTGGCCGCCTCGTCCGCCAGCATCGCCGCTTGCTCGTAGTTGGAGGGGCGCAGCCGGAACGTGTATCGGCTGCCCTTCGATAGCGTGATCGCGTCGGTGAGCGGTTCGGCGGCGAGGAACAGGATTTTCTTCTGCTTGGCGAAATCGGACACCGCGAGGCCGATGTTCGAGAAGAAGGTTGCCGCCAGCATGACGA
>DATGHD010000398.1:0-2167 GCA_035308145.1 Roseiarcus sp. | reverse complement strand
GCCCGAATTCTCGCCGCCGCCAAGCCAGGCGTCGGACGCCTGAACCTTGAGCGGCAGGAGGTTGAGATTCGTGAGCCCGTTAGCCTGATCGGCCGGCGTACCGCCGAGCAGGGAGGCCAGGGCCTTGGCGTTTTCGCTGTCGGGGCTCCATTTAGCGGGCTCGGCGACGAACGAGTTCTGGTATTTGGCGACCACGCCGGCGAAGGCCTTCAAGAAGTCCGGATGGGTCTTGGCGAAGTCGCCGGTCGCCACCCACGCCGAAAAGGTCGGGGCGCCCTGCTCCGCGACCTCCTTGGAGGTGATGAGGACCTTGCCGTTCTTTTTCAGCTCGTCCAGCGCCGGATTCCAGACGAAGCCGCCGTCAAGGTCGCCGCGGTTAAACCCTGCCACGATATTGGGCTGCGGGATCGCGAAGGCCTGCACGTCCTTTTCCGTGAGGCCCAGGCTCTTGATGAGGGCGAGCAACTGATAGTGGTCGGTCGAGACCGGCGCGGCGGCGAGCTTCTTGCCCTTCAGGTCGGCGAGCGAATCGATGCCCGAGCCGTTGCGGACCACCAGCGCCTCGTCGATGCCGGAGATCGAGGCGAGATAGAACGCCTTGACGTCGAGGCCGCGCGAGACGGCGGCGGCGAATGGGCTCGAGCCTACATAGCCGACCTGCACGTCGCCCGAGGCGATCGCAGCGAAGATTTCGGCGCCGGAATTGAAGCGGCGGAAGTCGATCTTGGTCCCGGTCGCCTTGTCGAACTCGCCATTGGCGATGCCGAGGGACGAGGGAAGCGCGTCGCTCTGATAGGCGACGACAACTTTGTCGGCCGCCTCGGCGCCGAAAGCGCCGATCAGCGCGGCGACGCCGACAGCGGCGGCGACGATTCTGGAAATCCTGATCACGAAAAGTCCCTTCATTGGCCCGAGGCTGGGAAAGCTTTGGCGACGCCCTCGAAAGCCGCGCCGCGCCAATCAACCACACCACAGGCGGAGCATTTAGTTAACTGTGTTTATAGACATATATTCTGATTGGACTATTGCAGGAATTCAGCCGCGATCCAGCGGCGCCGTTTCGGCATCGAAAGGCCAATCATGACCCATTTCACCGATTTCGCCGTCGCGCCCCTAACTCCCGCCGTCGGGGGGTTGGTCTCAGGGCTGGACCTGGCGCGCCCGCCCTCCGATCGCACGATCCAAGGCCTGCGCGCCGCGCTCGCCGATCGGCACGTTCTTTTCTTCGAGAACCAGTCTCTCGAACCGAAGGCGCACCGCGACTTTGCCAGCCGCTTCGGCAAGCTTCACGTCCATCCGATCTATGCACATATCGTGGACGTTCCCGAGATCACGCTGATAGAGACGCTGGCGGACTCGACGCCCGACAATGACAACTGGCATACCGACGTCACCTTCAGCCAGACGCCGCCATTCGGCGCAGTCCTGACCCCGAGGCGTCTGCCGACCAACGGCGGGGACACGCTCTGGTCATCGACCGTCGCCGCCTACGACGCGCTTTCTGAGCCGATCCGCCGCCTCGTCGACGGGCTCAGCGCCGAACACGACTTCCAGCACGGCTTTCGGCGTCATCTCTGGAACGTCGGCGAGCGCAAGGCCGCCTGGGAGAAGGCGGTCGCCGCCAACCCGCCGGTCATCCACCCCGTGGTGCGCACGATCGGCGACCGCCCGCGCTGAGTGTTGGCGAGAATGCATTCTTGCCCCGCGCCTCGGGACCGCCTATCTACTGGGGGAGGAGCTGCCATGTTCATCCAGACCGAAGCGACCCCCAATCCCGCGACGCTCAAATTCCTCCCCGGCCGGACGGTGATGGACGAGGGCACGTTCGAAGCGCGCGATTCGTCTCAGGCCGAGCGCTCGCCGCTCGCGAGGGCGCTCATGGAGCTGCCGGGGGTGACAGGCGTCTTTTTCGCCAACGACTTCATCTCGGTGACCAAGGGCGAGGCCGAGTGGCAGCACCTGCGGCCCGCGGTGCTCGGGGTTGTGACCGAATTTTTCCTTTCGGGCGCGCCGCTGATCGAGACCGGCGGCGCGGACGTCACGGCGAGCGGCGAATTTTTCGACCCGAAGGACGCCGAGACGGTCGAAGCGATCAAGGAACTGATCGAGACGCGGGTGAGGCCGGCTGTGGCGGGCGACGGCGGCGACATCATCTTCAAGGGCTTCC
>DATGHD010000397.1:0-3565 GCA_035308145.1 Roseiarcus sp. | reverse complement strand
ATTCTCTTCATCCAGAAGCGTCCGCGCGGCCTCTTCGCGCTCAAAGGTCGGGCGGTCGAGGCATGATCACGGCGCGGCTCTTCGCTAAGCTTGACGGGCTCGGCTACGTCTTCGTCGTCTTTCTCGTGGCCGCCGCGATCGCCGTGCCCGTCCTGGCGCTCGCCGTGCCGCGCGATTCGCCCTTCGCCATGCCGCCTTACATCGTCGCCCTGTTTGGCAAATACCTGTGCTACGCGATGCTGGCGCTCGCGCTCGATCTCGTCTGGGGCTATTGCGGCATTCTTTCGCTGGGCCACGGCGCTTTCTTCGCGCTCGGCGGCTACGCGATGGGGATGTATCTGATGCGCCAGATCGGCGGGCGCGGCGTCTACGCCAATCCGCTCTTGCCCGACTTCATGGTCTTCCTGAATTGGCATGAGCTGCCGGTCGCCTGGTGGGGCTTCAACTTTTTCCCCTATGCGATGGCGATGGTGATGTTGGTCCCTGGCGTCCTCGCTTTCGCCTTCGGCTGGTTCGCCTTTCGCTCGCGCGTCAACGGCGTCTATCTTTCGATCATCACCCAGGCGATGACCTATGCGTTGAAGCTCGCTTTCTTCCGCAATGATTTCGGCTTTGGCGGCAACAACGGCCTCACCGATTTCAAGGACATTCTCGGCATACCCTTGCACACCGACGCGACGCGCGCCGGCTTCTTCTCGCTTTCGGCGCTCTTTCTCGTCATCGCCTATCTCGTCGCCAAGGCGATCGTCTCCTCGAAATACGGCAAGGCGTTGATCGCGGTGCGCGACGCCGAGAGCCGCATCCGCTTCCTTGGCTATCGCGTCGAGAATTATAAGCTCTTCGTCTTCGTCGTCTCGGCCGTCATGGCCGGGATCGCCGGCGCGCTTTATGTGCCGCAGGTCGGCATCATCAATCCGTCCGAATTCGATCCAGGGAACTCCATCGAGGCGGTGATCTGGGTCGCGGTGGGCGGCCGCGGCACGTTGGTCGGCGCGGCGTTTGGCACCGTGATCGTCAATTTCGCCAAGACGTATTTCACCGGCGCGCTGCCGGAATATTGGCTTTTCGCGCTCGGCGCATTGTTTGTGCTGACCACGTTGTTCCTGCCCAAGGGCCTCCTCGGACTGCTGGCGCGACGACGAGAGACGCCGAGGCCGCCTGCCGCCTTGAGCCCCATGACGCCGCAGCCGGGAGCCGCCGAATGATTGCGGCCGACGACGTCAAATTGACCCGCACGTTGCTCTATCTCGATGGCGTCAGCGTTTCCTTCGATGGCTACAAGGCGCTGCGCGGCCTTTCGCTGACGCTGGAGCCCGGCGAGATGCGGGCGATCATCGGTCCGAACGGGGCCGGCAAGACGACGATGATGGACGTGATTACCGGCAAGACGCGGCCTGACGAGGGCGACGTCTATTTCGACGGCAAGCACAACCTGACGGCGCTCGATGAAGCGGAGATCGCCGAGCTTGGCATCGGCCGCAAGTTCCAGAAGCCGACCGTCTTCGAGAGCCATACGGTCGAAGACAACATCCTGCTCGCCGCCAAGGCGCCGCGCGAGGTCGTCGCGACCTTATTCAAGCGCGAACGGCCTGGCGCCGAGGAACGCATCGACCGCATTCTCGGGACGATCCGCCTCTTGGACGAGCGGGGCCGCATCGCCGGCTCCTTGTCGCATGGCCAGAAGCAATGGCTCGAGATCGGCATGCTGCTGGCGCAAGATCCGAAGCTATTGCTGGTCGACGAGCCGGTCGCCGGCATGACCGACGCCGAGACCGCCGCGACCGCCGAGCTGCTTCGCGCGATCGCGAAAGACCATTCCGTGGTGGTCGTCGAGCACGACATGGCCTTCGTGCGCGAACTTGGCGTCAAAGTCACCGTGCTGCACGAAGGCTCGGTGCTCGCGGAAGGGCCGCTCGACCAGGTCAGCGCCGACGAGCGGGTCATCGAAGTGTATTTGGGACGGTGAGGATGATGAGTTCGGAATCTCAGCCGTCATTGCGAGGAGCGAAGCGACGAAGCAATCCATTCAAAGGGCTCCGCCCTATGAGTGGATTGCTTCGCTCCGCTCGCAATGACGGTTTCTGCGTCATTCCCGCGCAAGCGGGAATCCAGACTGAGCGAGCTTTCAAGCGCGGCGGTTCTCTGGATTCTAAGCTTACGCGGGAATGACAGGGCGCGCCCATGTTGAACGTCGAGAATATCGATCTCTTCTATGGCGCGGCGCAGGCGTTGCGCGGCGTGTCCCTCAAAGCCGAGATCGGCAAGGTGACCTGCGTGCTGGGCCGCAACGGCGTCGGCAAATCCTCGTTGCTGCGCGCCATTGTCGGGCTGCAGGGGATCGCCGCAGGCGTCGTCCTCTGGCAGGGCGAGGACATCAGCCGCGCGCCGCCGCATCAGCGCGCCAAGCGCGGCATCGGCTACGTGCCGCAGGGGCGCGAAATCTTTCCGCTGCTGACGGTGCGTGAGAACCTCTTGACCGGCCTCGCCACGCAGCCGCGGGCGACCCGATTCATCGACGACGAAATATTCAGCCTGTTCCCCGTCCTCTCGGAAATGCTCGGCCGGCGCGGCGGCGATCTCTCGGGCGGCCAGCAGCAGCAATTGGCGATCGGCCGCGCCTTGGTGACGCGACCGAAGCTTCTCGTGCTCGACGAGCCGACGGAGGGCATTCAGCCTTCGATCATCAAGGACATCGGCCGGGCGATCGCCTATCTGCGCCAGCGTGGTGAGATGGCGATCGTCGTCGTCGAGCAGTATTTCGAATGGGCTCGCGATCTTTGCGACGACTACGCCGTGATGGATCGCGGCGCAGTGGTGCTCTCAGGGAATCGCGCCTCGATGGTCGAGAGCGAGGTGCGCAGGCATATGTCGGTGTGAGCTCACGCCGCGGCCCGCTTCGCGCGCGGCGTCGCGCCGGCTTCGACCGGCGTCTTGCGGCTTTCGTCCCAGCGCCACTCCAGGGCTCGTTGAGCAGGGGCGGCTCGCGATCGATTTTCACTTGATCCATGCGATGTGTTAATGCCCCAGTCTCGGAACGGCGAAGGTCATCGCATGGCTGGCCAAGGTCTCGAACATTTTCTCGGCGGCTCGCCCGTGTCCGTCGCGATAAGGCTCCTTGTCGTCTCCTTCATCGTCGGCGTGATCTTGGTCATGTTCGGCGTCGAGCCGAACGACATTGTCGAAAGCGTCACGCGGCTCTTCCGCCGGATCGTCGACGAAGGCTTCGCCGATTTTCCCCAATTCGGTCGGACGATACTGACCGGCGCGATCATCGTCGTGCCGATCTGGCTGATCATGCGCCTGATCGGCTCGCGAAAGTCGCGGTGAGGCGGCTTGCACCGGGGCGGAGCGACTAAAACTAAGACGCGGCGCTTAAGGCCCCCTCTCCCCGTTCCGCTCTACTCCACGGGGAGAGGAGCCCTAAGCGCCGCGGACGCCCGCCATCGCCGCGTCCTCATTTGCCGCTTTCACGTCCCCGCCAAGCCACGCGCGTCTACGCCCACCGCCGCCGCAATCGTTTTCCGCCCATCCGCCTCAATCATCGCCTTCAGCCCAGAGAGAATTT
>DATGHD010000396.1:0-8048 GCA_035308145.1 Roseiarcus sp. | reverse complement strand
ATATAGCGAGCGAGAGAGGCCGCGGGGCCGAAGCGATTTTCCATGATCGACTTGCCGATCATCCAGCTCACCGCGACGGGGCTCAGCATGAAAGGCAGCAAAAACGCGACGCGAAAAAACTTGCGCGCGCGGATTTCGGCGTTGAGAAGCAAGGCGAGGCCAAAAGCGATCGCGTACTGAACGAGCACGGTCAGCACGTAGAAGACCATATTGGTCAGCGCATTCCAGAAGTAGGAATCGTTCCAAAGGGTGATGAGGTTGTCGAACCCGTTGAAATGATGACCTGACTCTGCGTTAAGGTTCCAATTGGTGAAGGCGATATAGAGCCCGAACAGGGTCGGGAAGATCACCATCGCGAGAGTGAAGAGCAACGCCGGAAGAACGAAGAGCGTCTGCTGCCCCGCTTCGCCGCGCGTCAGAATTTGGGTGAGGCCAAGCGCGACGCTCCAAAAGAGGAAGGCGTATAAAAGCGGCCGCCAATCGGCGAAGCCAATTTCGACGACGCCGGCAGCATTTAGAATTTGGAACGCGGCGACGGCGACGAGCGTCAGTGTGGCCAGCCGGAAGAGCCATCGCCCCAGAACAGGCCTTCCGCCGGATAAATTCGTTTGCAACGCTTCGAGCTTGCCGCCGTCCACCGACTGTCCCTACCCGCGCCTCTCGATCGAACAGCGCATCATTGGTTGCTGCCTCCGACGGCAAGGCGCCCGCGGCGGCGGTTTCTTTGCCGCCGCGGACAAACTCAAGGGAGAAAGATCGTCCGCAATAGTTCTAGATGCCCATGGCGATTCGATAGTATTTGACCTGCTGGTCCCGGCCGAGCTTGTCGGTCAGCTTCTCCCAAGCAGCAGCGATATTGTCGGCGCCCTGCTGCGCGGTCTCCTTGCCGGCGAAAACGCGCGTCAACTCATCCTCGGCGATGCTGTAGTACTGGAAGATGCCGGGAATGCGCGGTTCGATCGCGGAGTTTGGATGATTGTAGGAGGTCGACTGCGAGTCCATATACGAGCCGATATACTTTTTGTCGTAACCCGCGAGAGCCCACAGATCGAGGTTGGTGTGGCTCTTCCGGTAGGGCTGGAAGCCCGACGGATAGGCCGCGGTCCACATTGATAGGTCCTTGCCGCCGAGATGCGCCGCGGCGCTCCAGGCCGCCTTCTGCCGCTTGGGATCGCTGTCGACCGACTTCATCACATAGATGCCCCAGCCGAGATAGGCCATGTTCGGCGCCTGGTTAGGTCCGCTGGCGAGCTTCTCCCACGCGCCTTTTCGGAAGTTATAAACGTCGTCCGAGGCGGGCAGGATGTCGAAGTCGAGCATGTCGCCGATCGTCGCCGTGTCGCTGGTCTTGGCGACAGTGCCGATATCGCCCCACCATTCGAGCAACGAGCCGGTCCCGGTCAGGAACTGCTGGAAGGCGGTCGTGCCAGGATCGGCATTGAGCTGGTCGGCCGGCTCGTAAGGCAAGGCGTCGACGACATCCTGGATCGCACGCACCCAACCCGGATTGGTGACGAGCGGTTTCATGTTCTCGTCGAACAGCCAGTTCTTTTCGCCCGGATATTTGACATAAGCCGTGGCGCGGCTGGCGGTGAAATAGAACTGGAATCCGCCCCAAGGCTTTGGCTGATCGAGGAAGCCGAAGACTTCCTTGCCCTTGACCTTCTTGCCCTTGAGGAACTTGGTCACCGCTTGTACTTGCTGCCAGGTCTTCGGGGGTCCCCATTCCTGCAGGCCGGCGTTGTCCTTCCAGTCCTTCCATTGCTTGGCGAGATCAGCATCGGAGAAGACGTCGGTGCGGCGGTTCATCGTGTGGCAGTCGCTGTCGATCGTCACCCGATGAATCTTGCCGCCCCAAGTGCCGACTGGCGGTTTGAGGTAATTGACGTAGTCGTCGAAATCGATCTGCTTCTTGACCCACTCGGGCATTTCCGACAGCAGGTCCTTGACGCCCATGTCGCCTTCGAAGGGCGCACCCATTTCGATGATGTCGTAGTCGACCGTGCCCGTCGCAATCGTCTGCTGCAGACGGGCGTTGTAGTCGGCTTGGGCGAGATCAATCCATTTGATCGAGGCGCCCGTATAGGCTTCCCAGGGCTTCAAGAACCCACGGAACAGGAAGTTATGCAAGTTCTGGTTGTTGAGGCCCATGAAGGCGAAGTTGACGCCTTTGAATTCGCCGGGCTGCACGTTCTCCTTGGTCGGGCCGAGACAGAGCTCGCCGACCTTCTGCCAATCGGCGTCGGTCGGCGACCCATTGCCGGCCCCAGGGATTTTCATGATTTGCGCGACGACGCTGTCCGCCGCATAGGCCGGCGAACTCGCGAGCCCTAAGCGAGCGCTCGCCGCGAACGCCGCGGCGGCGGCAGAGCCCTTCAACACGTCGCGACGGCTGGCCTGCATAGCCATCAACTGATTGTAGATGCCTACTCTCACGGCGGTCCTCCCAATTCGACTTTCGTTCTTTTTGCGGCGGCTCCTTGGTACATGAGCGCCCTTGGTTAAGGGGCCGTGAGCAAGCTTGCTCGCCGCGGACGCCCATAAATCAAAGGAAACGTCGACGCATGCTAGTATGCAACTGACGACAGGGAAGTCAATCAAGCTGGATGACGCAGGGCGCCTTCCCCGGTCCGCTCGCCTGTGGTCGCCTAGCCCTTCACAGAATGTCTCTCTAGCAACTTATCGACCTCTGAGCGTCGCGGCATGGACGGCGCGGTTCCAGCCCTGGTCACCGATATGCCGGCAACAGCGCAACCGAAGCGCGCCGCATCGACAGGATCGTCGCCTCTTGCAAGCGCTGCGGCGAAACCGCCAGCAAAAGCGTCGCCTGCGCCTGCGGTCTCGACGACTGGCCCCGCGTCGAAAGCCGGAATCAAGGTCGACTGGCTGGCGTCATGGAAAAGCGCGCCAGCCTCCCCCAGCGTGATCAAGGCCGCGCCGGCGCCCTTTTTGAGAAACACTTCGGCGGCTCGCCGGGACTCTTCGAGGTTGGTAACCGGCAAGCCAGTCAGCAACGAGGCTTCGCTTTCGTTCGGCGTAACGAAGTCGCAAAGAGCGTAGATTGAATCGTCAATCGTCACGGCCGGCGCTGGATTGAAGAGCGTTATAACGCCGGCTTCCTTTGCGATTTCGAGCCCGCGGCGCGCAGCGGGGACGGGCTGCTCAAGTTGGGTGACGAAAACTGCGGCCGCGCGGATTGCGTCGGCCGCGGCGTCAACATCGGCCGCGCTGATCGACCCCGCTGCGCCGGGAACGACGATGATCGCATTCTCGCCACTACGATCATTGACATAAATGAAGGCGGCGCCTGTCGGCTCCTGTTGCGTCTCGACGATCCGCGCGACGATCCCTTCGCGACGCCACGCGGCGAGCGCCAAGGCGCCGAATTCGTCCTTGCCGAGACGGGAAATGAAAGTGACGGGCGCGCCGGCCCGCGCCGCCGCCACGGCTTGATTTGAGCCCTTGCCGCCCGGGCCTATCTTGAATCCGGACCCGATGATGGTCTCGCCGACGCCGGGCATGCGGCCAGCGCGAAAGGCGAGATCGGCAACGAAAATGCCGAGAATCGCGACGCCGCGCTTTTGATCAGCCATGGCTGGCGCTCCCGTTCGACAATTCAGAACTTGGCGTCGGGCGAAATGACGCCCTTCTTGAAAATGAAGCAGCCGTAGAACCGCCGCTCGCCTGAACGTATGACGCAATAGGCTTTTCGTGCGCGCTCGTAGAAGGCCATACGCTCGATCGACCCCATCGGCGAGGACTTACCCTCAGCGGCGTCGACCTCCTTCTGCACTTCGGCTTGGACCGCAGGAATCTCATTCGGCTTGCCGGCGACCTCCATCCGCAAGGCCGGTTGATCGACGAAAGTATCGAGTGGGTACAAAGACAAAACAGCCTTGACCGCCCGCGGCGCGCCAATGTTGTCGAGATGAAGAAGCCGCCCAAGCACCGTATGGCGCGCGACCGAGTCCGCGGGGAAATTCGTGTCGCAGAGCACCAGCTCGTCGCCGTGGCCCATGCTTTTCAACGCATGCAACACATCGGCATTGAGGCTAGGATCGATGAGTTTAAGCATGGCGTTTCCCTTCCTTCGGCGCGGGCTCACGACCGTCTTCTTCGACGCGCAGGTTTGCACAAGGACTCGATCGCGTCGAGTGTCCGCGACGCGGGCGCAACTTCGAAAAGCCTCAGCGCCCATCCGATGGGACTCTCGAGCCTCGGGCAAGCACAATACATCTCTGCCGGTGATGGATCGTTTCACCAACGGCTTATGGCGCGCGAAAGAACGAGGCCAAAGCTCGATAACCAGACCGGCCGTTCAGATCCCCTGCGGATAGGCCTCCTCGCCGTGAAGCTCTTCGTCAAGGCCTCTTTCTTGAGCTCCAGGGTCCGTCCGCGCGACGGTGACGTGGTCGATCAGCCACAGCATGCCGTAGGTGAATAGGAACGCCCAAGCCGCGGATATGATTACCGCGACGCATTGTTTGCCGAAGAATGCGCCGCCGCCAAGCAACAAACCGTCGGCCCCGGCCGCGTTCCATGCCGTCGATGCGAACACGCCCAACAGGACGATGCCAAGGAAACCGCCGACACCATGCACGCCCCAGACGTCGAGCGCGTCGTCCCAGCCCAGCCGGTTCTTCAGAAGCACCGCGTAGTAGCAGGCGATACTCGCCAGAACGCCAATGATCGCGGCGGAGGTGAGCGAAACATAGCCGGCGCCGGGCGTGATTGTCGCAAGGCCGGCGACTGTGCCGGTCAAAAGGCCGACGAACTTCGGCCGCTTGGCGTAGATCCATTCGATCACGAGCCATGTCACGCCCGCGAAAGACGCGGCGACGTCGGTGTTGAGAAAGGCCGATGCGGTCACCGCGTCGACGCGAAGTTCCGAGCCGGCGTTAAATCCGTACCAACCGAACCACAATAGTCCGGTTCCAAGCGCGATCAGCGGAACGTTGTGCGGCTTATTGACCATGACGCTGCGACGGCCGACGAAGAACACCGAGGCCAAGGCGGCGAAGCCGGCGGTATTGTGAACGACGATGCCGCCGGCGAAATCCAGGACGCCCCACTTCGCCAAGAGTCCGTCCGGGCTCCAGATCATATGGACGAACGGAAAATAGACGAAAATCAGCCAGGCGGTCAGGAACAAGAAATACGCCTTGAAGGTGACGCGATCGGCAAAGGCCCCGGTGATGAACGCCGGGGTAATGATCGCGAACATCATCTGATAAGCGATGTGCACCACGAGCGGAATGCCCGCGTCATTGCCCGTGAACATCGTCTGCAAATTGACGCCGCGAAGGAATGCGTAATATGTCGGATCGCCGATGACGCCTCCGAGAGTCGGGCCGAAGCACATCGAATAGCCGAAGGCGAACCAGAGCACGGTCGTCCAGCTCAGCGACATGAAGCTCTGGATCATCACCGTCAGAACGTTCTTGCGCCCGACAAGGCCGCCATAAAAAAACGCCAGGCCCGGCGTCATCAACATGACCAGGCTCGCGCAGATCAACATGAATGCGGTGTTGCCGATGTTGATCGGGACGGTCGTGGCGTTCATGGCTCCCCCTCAGTTCTCCGTTTTGGCTTTCGCGCCAAATTGCTCAGCGACGTCGCCGCCTAGCCGGGGACGACGCGCGTTCCGGTTTCGCCGGCGATCGCGCGGCCGATATTGGCCGGATTTGTGATCAGCCCCTCCTTGCCGCCGCCTTCCAAATATTCGCATAGCGCTTGGATCTTCGGCCCCATGCTGCCTTTGTCGAACTGATCTTCCGCATAGTACCGTCGCGCCTCGCTGACGCTCAGGCGATCGAGCCAGCGCTGGCGCGGCGTATTGAAGTCGATCGCGACGCGCTCAACGCCGGTCGACAGCATGAAAAGGTCCGCGCCGATCGAGCGGGCGAGCAGACCGGAGGCCAGATCTTTGTCGATCACGGCTTCGACGCCGTGCAGATCGCCCTTGTCGTCTTCGATGACCGGGATGCCGCCGCCGCCGCAACCGATGACGACGAAGTTGGCGCGCGCCAGATGCTCGATTGCTTGATAGTCGATGATCTTGCGAGGAGACGGCGAAGGCACGACGCGCCTCCAGCCGCGCCCGGCGTCCTCCTTGACGACCCAGCCCTGCTGCGCGGCCAGGGTCTTGGCGCGAACCTCGTCCATGTGCGATCCGATCGGCTTTGTCGGATCCTTGAAGGCGGGATCGTTGCGATCGACCAGCGTCTCAGTGACGACCGCAACAGGCTCGCGACGAATGCCGCGCTTGCGGAATTCGTTGCGGAAGGCTTTGACGAACATGTAGCCGATCGCGCCCTGGAGATCGGCGCCCGCGTAATCCATCGGCACTGGCGCGACCTCGTGGATGGCGAGCTCCGAACGGCGCAGGATAAAACCCATCTGCGGGCCGTTGCCGTGCGTGACAATGACGTTCCAGCCCGCCTCGATCATGTCGGCGATGTGACGCGCCGTTAGCGTCGCGGCTTCGTACTGACTAGGTATCGAGAGATGATCTCTGTCGGCGATGAGCGAGTTGCCGCCAATCGCCACGACCGCAAGCTTCTTGTCCGGCGCCATTCGCTCCTCCCCCGATCCATGCCCTCATCGCTCGGTCTGCGGCAAACTTTCGGCCAGCGCGCTCAGAGCCTGAGTGAAGCAGCCGAGCGGCGCCCGGGTGATGCCGGCGCCGATCTGACCAACTCCCGCCTCGCGATGAGCGATCCCAGTGTTGATGATCGGCAGTATCCCGTTGTCGACCACCTTGCGCGCGTCGACGCCCGCGGGAGCGCCGCTGAAGTTCATCGCGGGCAAGGTGAATGCGCTGTTCTGTCCGAGCGTTATGTGGCTCATCAAGGCGGTGTTGGCGATTGCGTCGTCCGGGGCGCCGCCGACGAAATTGACGATCGCCGGCGCGGCCGCCATCGAGAAACCGCCGAGGCCGGCGGTCTCGGTGATCGCGCTGTCGCCGAGATCGGGCGCTGCGTCGGCGATCGAATAGCCGGGAAAGTACAAGCCGTCGACCACAGGCGCGGGGCTCGTAAACCAGCGGTTGCCTGCGCCGGCGATCTGAACGCCGAAATCAACGCCGTTGCGAGCCATAGCCGTGACCATGCTGCTGCCGGCAACGCCCCGCGCTGCGTCCAGCATGGCCTTACATGCGGCCATCGAGAGATTGAGGAAGAAATGATCGTTGCCGGCGATGAAGCCGATCGCCGCGGCGACATCCTCGCGGCTCGTTTTCGATCGCAACATGGCCGGCGCCAGGCGCTTCAGCAAAAGCGACGTCGCGGCGGAATTGCGATTGTGGACCTCGTCGCCCATGTGCAAGGCCTGGGCCATCAGCGGCTTCAGATCGATCGGGCCTGTCTCGGCCAGCGTTAAGCCGAGAGTTTGACGTAGACCACTCGCCATCCACTTCAACCGATCAATGACTTCGGCGCTGTTGGCGCCGAATCGCAGCACCTTGCCCAGTCCCTCGTTGAGGTTGCTAAAGGCCAAACGGCCGCTGACCGTCTCGCGTACGATCCACACCGGCATCGAGGGGCAGATGACGCCCGCCATCGGACCGACCGCGCCATGATGATGACAGGGCTCAAATGCAATGGCGCCGCTGGCGGCGAGGTCTTGCGCTTGTCCAATGTCCGCCGCCCAGCCTTCAAACAGGATCGCGCCGACTATCGCGCCGCGCATCGGACCGCACATGCGATCCCAGGCGATCGGCGGCCCGGAATGAAGGATGAGGCGCGGCCTCATCGTGGCGATCGCCTCGGCCGCGACGCCGATGCCAACAAGCACCGGCTGCGCTGCGAGATAGGCTTTGTAAGCGACGCGATTCGCAGCCTCGACCGTCGGATCATTGACAAGGCGCGCGAGCGCGCGTCCGACGGCGCGATCGCCGTTCGCCGGCGGCGCCCACTCGATTTGAGTGACCGCGCCGCCCGCCTGCGCGATGGCGTCTCTGAAAGACGCAAGGCCGACGTTCAGCACTTGCGGGTCCTGGCGAAACAGAGCCATCGTCACACGCTTCCTGCCGGCGACGCCGCGAGCTC
>DATGHD010000395.1:0-4212 GCA_035308145.1 Roseiarcus sp. | reverse complement strand
TGCCGCGAAGGGCTCGGCAATCGCCTTTGGCCCGGTACTCGATCCAAAGGGATCGTGGGGCGTCGGCATTTTCAGCGTCGATAGCGAGGAGGCGATGGCGGAGATCACGCGGAACGACCCCGCCATCTTAAGCGGACGCGGCTTTTCCTACGAGATTCTGCCGATGGCGGCGCTGGTCACCGCAGCGCCGGCCTGACATATCGAGGTCTAGATGAGCAGCAATCCGCCTCGCTACTTCAGCGCCTTGATCGCGGCGCGCCCGGCGAAACGCGCTTGAGCGCCAAGCTCTTCCTCGATGCGGATCAGCTGATTGTATTTCGCCAGCCGGTCCGAGCGGGCAAGCGAGCCGGTTTTGATCTGGCCGCAATTGGTCGCGACCGCGAGGTCCGCGATGGTTGAATCCTCGGTTTCGCCGGAGCGATGCGACATGACCACGGTGTAGCCGGCGCGATGGGCCATATCGACGGCGGCCAAAGTCTCGGTGAGCGAGCCGATCTGGTTGACCTTGACGAGGATCGAATTCGTAACGCCGCGCTCGATGCCCTCCTTGAGGCGCGCGACATTGGTGACGAAGAGGTCGTCGCCCACCAATTGGCATTTCTTTCCGACGAGATCGGTCAGGATTTTCCAGCCGATCCAATCGTCTTCCGACATGCCGTCTTCGATAGAGGCGATCGGGTACGTCTCGGCGAGCTTGGCGAGATACTGCGCCTGGTCTTCGATTGATCTGCTTTTCTTTTCGCCTTCATAGACATAGAAGCCGTTCTTGAAGAATTCCGTCGCCGCGCAGTCGATGCCCAGCATGAAATCCGGGCCGGCTTTAAATCCGGCGCTCTCGATCGCCTTGAGACAAAAATCGAGCGCCGCCTCCGCCGACGGAAGGTTTGGAGCAAAACCGCCTTCGTCGCCGACATTGGTGTTGTGCCCCGCCTTCTTGAGCGCGCTCTTCAGTATATGAAAGACTTCAGCGCCCCACCGGACCGCCTCGCGCAAAGTCGGCGCGCCGACCGGCAGGATCATGAACTCCTGAAAGTCGATCGGATTGTCGGCATGGACGCCGCCATTGACGATGTTCATCATCGGCAGCGGCAGGACCCGCGCCGTCGTCCCGCCGACATAGCGATAGAGTGGCAGGCCGGACGCGTCGGCGGCGGCCTTGGCCGTCGCCAGCGAGACGCCGAGAATGGCGTTGGCGCCCAGCTTCGATTTGTTCGGCGTCCCATCGAGCTTGATCATGATCTCGTCGATCTTGACCTGGTCCTCGGCGTCGAGACCCGACAGCGCTTCGAAAATATCGCGGTTGACCGCCTCGACCGCGTTCAAGACGCCCTTCCCGGAGTAGCGCGCCTTATCGCCGTCGCGCAGTTCCACCGCCTCATGGGCGCCGGTCGACGCGCCGGACGGGACGGCCGCCCGGCCCATCGAACCATCCTCGAGCGTCACGTCGACCTCCACCGTCGGATTGCCGCGGCTATCGAGAATTTCTCTCGCGACGATGTCGACGATGGCGGTCATCCTAAGATCTCCAGGTCTCGAGGCGGGGTTGAGGACCGAAGTCGATACAAGAAAGACCGGGAAGGTCAAAGAAGGAAGGCGCTGGCGCCGAGATTTTAGGCAAAATACGAACGCGCCTTTCTTGAGTGCAATTTGCAAACGCTCGCCTTGCCCTGAAAAGCTTGAAACTGCGCGCCAGGCAAAATATTTGCCCATTCGCGCTGCATCGGCGCGTGACATTGCTCAATTTTTCTACTAGCGTCCCCCGCGCTACCGTAAAGGAGGCCGTCGCCGATGTAGGCGACGAGCGATGTCCAAGTCTGTGGGAGGACGCGGCGTATTACGTCTTCACTTGCAGGACATTGTCTCCTGCGGCGCGTTTCAAAAGTAGCGCGGGCGAAGCGTTTACGCATCGAGTGGACGGGTGCGAAGAGGCAAGGCTCGGTTAGAACCAAGCCTTGCCTTTTTTCTTTTGGATGCGCGATGAGGCGCGGAACTTCGTACTATCGCTCGCTTTCTTCGCCGCGCCTCCAGCCTTCCTTGACCTTAGCGCGAAAGTCTGCCAACCGCCGTTCGGCGATCGCCTCCCGCATTCCCGCCATCAGCTCCTGGTAGTACGCCAGATTGACCGCGGTCAGCGCCATCATCGCGAGGATCTCGCCGGCTTTCACCAAGTGGTGCAGATAGGCGCGGGAAAAATCGCGCGCGGCGGCGCATGACGAGCTCTCGTCGATTGGGCGCCGATCGTCGGCGTGACGCGCGTTCCGAAGATTGATCCGGCCGTGACGCGAGAAGACCAAGCCATGCCGGCCGGCTCTTGTCGGCATGACGCAGTCGAACATATCGACGCCGCGGCCAACGCTCTCGAGGAGATCGTCAGGCGTCCCAACGCCCATCAGATAACGCGGACGCGCCTCCGGGAGGTACGGCGCCACGGTCTCGATCATCTCAAGCATGACATGTTGCGGCTCGCCGACGGCGAGGCCGCCGATCGCATAACCCGGAAAGTCAAGCTCAACCAGGCGTCGCGCGCTTTCGATGCGCAGCGTCGTGACAGCCCCGCCCTGAACGATCGCAAAGAGCGCCCTGCCCGGCTGCGTTCCGAACGCAAGCTTGCAGCGCTCAGCCCAACGTAGCGACAGGCCCATCGCCCGCTCCGCGTCTTCGTCGGAACATGGCAGACGCACGCATTCGTCCAATTGCATCTGGATGTCCGAGCCGAGCAGGCGCTGAATTTCCATGGCGCGTTCCGGCGTCAACTCGTGGCGCGCGCCGTCGATATGGGATTGGAAAACGACGCCGCGCTCGTCGAGCTTGCGCAGCTTGGCGAGTGACATGACCTGAAAGCCGCCGGAATCGGTCAAAATCGGATGCGGCCAGTTCATGAAGGCGTGCAGGCCGCCGAGCGCAGCGATGCGTTCGGCGCCCGGCCGCAACATGAGATGATAGGTATTGGCGAGGACGATGTCGGCGCCGAGCGCGCGTACATCCTTCGGATACATCGCTTTAACGGTTGCGGCGGTTCCAACCGGCATGAAGGCCGGCGTGTGGATGACGCCGCGCGGCGTAACGATTTGACCCCGGCGCGCAGCGCCGTCGCGAGCCTCTACGACGAAGGCGAAGTCTTGGCTCAACCGCGTTCGCCCAGCAGCAGGCAGGCGTCGCCATAGCTGTAAAAGCGATAGCCGGCGGCGATGGCGTGCGCGTAGGCGCGCTTCATCGTCTCGAGCCCGCTGAAGGCGGCGACGAGCATGAAGAGCGTCGATCGCGGCAAGTGGAAATTGGTCATCAGCGCATCGACAGCGCGGAAGCGATAGCCGGGCGTGATGAATAGGCTCGTTTCGCCCGAAAAAGGCGCAATGCGGCCAGTCTCGTCGGCCGCGCTCTCGATGAGGCGAAGGCTTGTCGTGCCAATAGCGATGATGCGGCCGCCCAGCGCTCGGGTCTCGTTGAGCGAAGCAGCCGTCGCGGCGTCTATACGCCCCCATTCGGCATGCAGGGGGTGATGGTCGGTGTCGTCGGCCTTGACGGGCAGGAAGGTTCCGGCCCCGACATGGAGGGTCACGCGATGCAGGGTCGCGCCCATCGCCAGGGCGCGGGCGACGAGGTCAACAGTGAAATGCAAACCTGCGGTCGGCGCAGCGACCGCGCCCGGCTCATCGGCGAATATCGTCTGATAGCTCGCCCGATCGCCTGCCTCCGGCGCGCGCCGTGAGGCGATATAGGGTGGCAGCGGCGCCTGCCCCAACCGATCGATGGCCTCGTCGAGCGCCGCGCCATGGAAGGCGAAGGCGAGCGTGATCTCGCCGTCCTCGCCTTTGGCTTCGACTTCCGCGTCAAGCGCGCCAAGCAGGCACGCCATGCTTTCGGCGCTCTCGCCGAAGCGGATGCGTTCGCCGACCTTCAGCTTCTTGGCGGGGCGGACGAGCGCGCGCCACCGGCTCGCGTCGAGGCGCTTGATCAGCGTCGCCTCGATATGCGCGACCGCGTCGTCGCGCACGCGAATACCTTCGAGCCGGGCCGCGATGACCTTGGTGTCATTGACGACGAGCGCGTCGCCCGGACGTAGGAAGCCGGGCAGATCAACGACCTGATGATCGGAAAGCGCGCCGTCGGCCCCGACGACCAGAAGCCGCGCGCTGTCGCGAGGGCTCGCAGGCGCGAGCGCAATGCGCTCGGGCGGCAGCTCGAAATCGAATTGATCGACGCGCATGAAAT